>JBAYVP010000033.1:0-25649 GCA_041674485.1 Sulfuricellaceae bacterium | reverse complement strand
TCGGATTTATCTTGACCCGAAATTTCGTAGAAACGAATTTTATGCGATTGATTATGTTGTATTTTCCATTTTTCTGTTCAGTCAACCGTCTCAATTAAAATCCGCGAGATCAGGTGCTCTGAATTTACCGTGGGGAAATGGAATGACCATGCAGCAAAGTTGCGCCTCTTGTGCCCATACCCGACAGCCTTACGGCTTGGGCACAAGAGCCGTCAGGCTGTCGGGTATGCCCTGCACCCGGAAAACCGCACACTCCAGCCCGTTCAACGGAGGTTTCTAGAATGAAATCCTACGACTACGCATTCAAACTAACCAGAGAAGACGACGGCTGGGTAATCACCTGCCGAGACCTACCCGAAGCCATTTCGCAGGCAGATGCAGACGAAGACCGGATCGACGTGGCGGAAGGCTGTTTGCAGGCCGCACTGGAATCCCGCATTCGCGATAACGAGCCGCTGCCTGTTGCCGGCAAACCGCGCCGGGGCGAAGTGGTGATTTCGCCTCCTGCCGGGGCTGCGGCAAAGGCCGCGCTTTATGACGCCATGCGCGAAGCCGGCATCAGCAAATCCGAACTCGCGCACAGGCTGGGCATGGACGAAAAAGAAGTGCGCCGCATGTTGGACGCAGGCCACGGCACCAAGCTACCGAGAATTGCGGAAGCAATAGAAGCATTGGGTCGGCATTTGCATATTGCGCTGGCGTGATGATCCTAGAAACCTCCGTTGAACGGGCTGGAGTGTGCGGTTTTCCGGGTGCAGGGCGGCGTTGCAACTTCTCAAGAAGGGGAAGGGAATGGAACAGGGTAAATTTGTTCTCAGAAATTCATGATGGAAATCGATGATAGCCAATAATCATGAAAGTCGCACTCGTAGGATGGATAAGCGTAGCGCATCCACCGTGCCAGAGCAAGAAAGGTGGATGCGGCTCGCGCTTATCCACCCTACATTTTTTCTAAATTCAAAATCCCTTTTTCTGGATGAGGCAAAATGGTTTTTTCCATCCTGATTTATGAATAAATTCGCACCTGCGGGCAAGGTGCAACATATTGAAATATCGGCCTATTCCTTCTCAACAGAGGAAAATGGAATGGAATATCCAGGCTAGACGTTGAAGCGGAAGTGCATCACGTCGCCGTCATGCACTACGTATTCCTTGCCTTCCAGGCGCATTTTGCCGGCTTCCTTGGCGCCGTGTTCGCCTTTGTAGGCGATGAAATCGGCAAAGCCGATCACTTCGGCGCGGATGAAGCCGCGCTCGAAGTCGGTGTGGATTACGCCCGCCGCCTGGGGGGCGGTGTCGCCGACATGGATGGTCCAGGCGCGCACTTCCTTAACGCCGGCGGTGAAGTAGGTCTGTAGGCCGAGCAGTTTGTAGGCGGCGCGGATGACGCGGTTCAGTCCGGGTTCGTCCAGTCCCATGTCTTTGAGGAAGTCGGTTTTGTCTGCGTCTTCCAGGTCGGCGATTTCCGACTCGATTTTGGCGCAGATCGCCACCACCGGCGCGCCTTCGCGTTTTCCCAGTTCTTCCAGGCTGGTCAGCAGGGGGTTGTCGTGAAAGCCGTTTTCATCGACGTTGGCAAGGTACATGGTGGGTTTGACGGTGAGCAGGCACAGCGGTTTCAGGCGCAGTTTATCTTCCTCGCCGAGCGCCATTGCGCGCACCGGCAGGCATTGATCGAGCTGAATGCGGATTTTTTCCAGCAACGCCACCAGTTGCGCCGCTTCTTTGTCGCCGCCGGATTTGGCTTGCTTGCCGGCGCGCGCCAGCGCTTTTTCCACGGTTTCCATGTCGGCCAGCGCCAGTTCGGTGTTGATTACTTCGATGTCGGACAACGGATCGACTTTGCCGGCGACGTGAATGACGTTGTCGTCCTTGAAGCAGCGCACCACTTGGGTGATTGCGTCGGTTTCGCGGATGTTGGCGAGAAACTGGTTGCCCAGCCCTTCGCCCTTGCTCGCCCCCGCGACCAGTCCGGCGATATCGACGAACTCGACCACGGCATGTTGCACTTTCTGCGGTTTGACGATTTCCGCCAGCGCGTCGATGCGCGGGTCGGGCACTTCGACGATGCCGACGTTCGGCTCTATGGTGCAGAAAGGGTAATTCTCGGCGGCGATGCCGGCGCAGGTGATGGCGTTGAACAGGGTGGACTTGCCGACGTTGGGCAATCCGACGATACCGCATTTCATGGCTGTTTTTCCTTTTTGATTTATCCCGACAACGATAATTGCTTAACCCGGCAATTGTTTAACCGCAGAGACGCAGAGACGCGGAGAAATCAATGGGCAGCAATAATTTTCTACTCCTTCGATTTGGGTGGCGCCGTAACTCATGAGTTTTTCCTCAGCGCCTCTGCGTCTCTGCGGTTAAACCGGGTTTTTCAGGTTCATTTGGTGTGCAGCTTCAGCATGGCTGCCTGCATGTCCCCAGCCAGCATTTGCGGCAGCACGGCCAAGCTCTTGTCCAATGTGGCTTCGATCAATTCCTGCTCTTCGCGGCGCGGCGCGTTGAGGACGTAATTCACTACCTCGTCGCGGTTGCCGGGGTGGCCTATCCCTAAGCGCAAACGCCAGAAATCCGCAGCGCCGAGATGGGCGACGATGTCTTTAAGCCCATTGTGGCCGCCGTGGCCGCCGCCCTGCTTGAGGCGCACCGTGCCCGGCGGGATGTCCAACTCGTCGTGCGCGACCAGGATTTCCTGCGGCGCTATTTTGTAGAAATGCGCCAGCGCCGCTACGGACTGGCCGCTACGGTTCATGAAAACCTGCGGTTCAAGCAGCCACAATTCGTTGCCGGATAGGTTCAGCCGTGCTGCCAGACCGTGGAATTTCTTTTCCGGGCTAAGCGCTGCGCCCTTGCCTGCGGCCAGCTTATCCACCCACCAGAAACCGGCGTTGTGGCGGGTGGCCTCGTACTCCCTGCCGGGGTTGCCCAGGCCGACGATCAGACGGATAGCGTTCATGGGGGTCTTAAGCCAAATGATGTCAAAACCTGACAAGAATTCGTTTGGAACCGGGTTCAGCGGTAATGGGTAATGAGGAATGGGTGATGAAAACCATTTCTCATCACCCATTGCCCATCCCTTTTATTAGGTTCAATCAAATTAAAAAAGCCCGTCGCCAATGGCACGACGGGCTTTTCGGGTTTCCCGCCAAACGGGATTATCCTAGAAACCTCCGTTGACCGCTTGCCAAAATGTGTAACATAGTGGTTCTAAACAACTTTGTCATGTATTTAACGTTTACACGTTTGGTGAAAGCGCTACGGGCTGGATTGCACGGTTTTCCGGGCGCATGGCGGCGTTGCAACTCCTTGGAATGGAACGACCATTCCGCGTCGTTGCGCCTTGCCCTACACCCGGAAAACCGCACACTCCAGCCCGTTCAACGGAGGTTTCTAGGATTATGCGGCAGCCGCATCTTCTCCGGCGGCTTCCTTCGCGCCGCGCGGCACGACGATGGTTGCTACGGCGCGGTCGTCGCCATGGTGCAGGTCAACGAATTCCACGCCTTCCGGCAGTTTGATCTCGGACAGATGGATGGAGTGGCCGGCTTGCAGGTGTCCCAAATCGACCTGGATGTATTCCGGCAGGTCTTTGGCCAGGCACGATACGTCCGCATCGACCATGACGTGATTGGGAATGCCGTGAGCCAGCTTCACGCCCGGCGCGATTTCGGCGTTGACGAAATGCAGCGGCACCTTCATGTGGATTTTCTCGGTCTGGCTGACGCGCTGAAAGTCGATATGCATCACCAACGGCTTGAAGGAATGCATGTGATAGTCGCGCAGCAACACTTGTTCTTTCGCGCCGTCGATGTCCAGCGTCAGCACTGAGGCATGGAACGCTTCGTTCTTCAGTTTGTAAAAGATGTCCTTGTGGTCGAGGTCGATGGCGGCGGCTTCTTTTTCGCCTCCGTAAACGATTCCCGGAATTCTGCCGGCGCGGCGCAGGCGGCGGCTCGCACTCGTTCCCTGCAGCGTGCGCGGACTGGCGCTGATTTCAATTTTCATGTGGTGCTCCATATTAAGGCTGCCCGCGACCAGGCAACCGGGTTAAAAGAATAATCTTATCGGCAGGAAACAATCATGTCTATTCCATAAACAACGAGCTGACCGAATCCTCGTTGCTGATGCGGCGCATGGTTTCGGCCAGCAGTTCGGCCACGGAAAGCTGGCGTATGCGCCCGCAATCGCGCGCTTCGACGCGTAGCGGTATGGTGTCGGTCACGACCAGTTCGTCCAGTTCCGATCCCAGCACGCGTTCAACCGCCGTGCCGGAAAGCACCGGGTGCGAGCAATACGCCACCACTTTCTTGGCACCATGCACTTTCAGCGCGGCAGCCGCCTCGCACAGGGTGTTGGCAGTGTCCACCAAGTCGTCCATCAGCACGCAGGTGCGGCCTTTCACGTCGCCGATGATGTGCATTACCTTGGCGATGTTGGGTTTGGGGCGGCGTTTGTCGATAATCGCCAGATCGACATCCAGGCGCTTCGCCAGCGCACGGGCGCGCACCACGCCGCCGACATCGGGCGATACCACGATCAGGTTCGGGTAATCCTGCTTCCATACGTCGCCCAACAGTATCGGCGCGGCATAGATGTTATCCACCGGAATGTCGAAAAAGCCCTGTATCTGGTCGGCATGCAAGTCCATCGTCAGCAAGCGGTCCACGCCGGCGCTTTGCAGCATGTTCGCGACGACTTTGGCGGTTATCGCCACCCGCGCCGAACGGGGGCGGCGATCCTGGCGCGCGTAGCCGAAATAGGGAATGGCTGCGGTGATGCGCCCGGCCGACGAGCGTTTCAGCGCATCCACCATCACCAGGATTTCCATTAGGGTGTCGTTGGCCGGCGCACAAGTGGATTGCAGCACGAAAACATCCTTGCCGCGCACATGTTCCAGTATTTCGACCATAATCTCGCCGTCGCTGAAACGGCTGACGGTCGCGCGTCCCAGATTCTTGTTGAGATTGCGCACGACATCTTCGGCAAGCTTGGGATTGGCATTGCCGGTGAAAACCATCATGCTGTCATGAGCCATACCGGTTCCTTACGGGAGAAAAAGCAAGGGCGGGGTATGTGCTTTGCACTGCGGCAATTGTCCGGCTTGATTGCCCCCTACGGACGCACTGTCGCGTTGCATTCCGCTTAGAAACAATCCAATCCGAACAATTGCCGCCGCGCAAGGCGCTAACCCGCCCTGTAAAGTCTGGCTGGGGAGGTAGGGATCGAACCTACGAATGCCGGAATCAAAATCCGGTGCCTTACCACTTGGCGACTCCCCAATTATTCTATTCTGCTAAATCTTGCAAGGGATGCCGATCCAGCCC
Organism: Sulfuricellaceae bacterium; assembly: GCA_041674485.1. Classification (GTDB taxonomy): domain Bacteria; phylum Pseudomonadota; class Gammaproteobacteria; order Burkholderiales; family Sulfuricellaceae; genus JAGXQV01. The sequence continues at coordinate 20,319 of JBAYVP010000033.1, read as the reverse complement.
CCTTGCAACAAATCCTGTCATGCCGTCCGGGCGGCGCGCGAAAACCGCGCGCGCTTCATCTTCCGTGCCGAACGCGGCAAATACGCACGCCCCGGAGCCTGTCATGCGGGCATCGCCGAATTGCCCAAGCCAAGCGAGGCAGGCGGCGACTTGCGGGTATCTGCGGCTAACAACGGGTTCCAGATCGTTGCGACCTTGTTCCGTCGAAAAGGCCGCTATTTTGATTGGAAACGTGTCGCGTGTCAATTCCTCGGCGTTAAATATTTCCGCGGTAGGCACCGAAACCGGCGGCGCCAGCACCACATACCAGGCCGGCGGCAGCGCCAGAGGCTGGAGAATTTCGCCCACTCCCTCAGCAAAAGCGTTCTGGCCGAAGATGAACACCGGTACGTCCGCCCCCAGTTTCAGCCCCAGCGCTTGCAGCTCGGCGCGGCAGAGGTTCAAGTTCCACAGCCGGTTGAGTGCCAGCAGCGTGGTTGCCGCGTCCGAACTGCCGCCGCCCAACCCGCCGCCCATGGGCAGGCGTTTTTCCAGGGTGATGTCCACCCCCAGCCGACAGCCGCCGGCTTGTTGCAGCAACCGCGCGGCGCGCACGCACAGGTCGCGCTCCGGGTCGAGGCCGGGCAACGTGTTGCTGCGACCGATCACGCCGTCGTCGCGCACCGCAAAGTGCAGGCTGTCGCCATAATCTATGAAGCGGAACACGCTTTGCAGCAAATGGTAGCCGTCCGGTCGCCGTCCGATGACGTGAAGGAAAAGATTGAGCTTGGCCGGGGCTGGGAAACAGAGGACAGAAGACAGAGGACAGAGGACAGAAAAACCACCTTGAAGTCTGTCTTCTGTCTTCTGTCCTCTGTCCTCTGAAAGCGTCATTTCAGTGCTCAACGGTTGATTACCAAGCATATTTTCAGGTCATTATCGCGCATGATTTCCAGTTTGGCCGGGCAGGTTCGCGCCTCGTGCCGTTTAGTAACGTACATAATCGATTCGCCAACCAATCTGGGACAAGTGCGCGGGAAAACAGAAAAACCACCTTAAAATCTGTCTTCTGTCCTCTGTCCTCTGTCTTCTGATTAGTAACGCGCATAATCGATTCGCCAACCAATCTGGGACAAGTGCGCGGAAAAACAGAAAAACCACCTTAAAATCTGTCTTCTGTCTTCTGTCCTCTGTCCTCTGCCCTCTGTCCTCTGTCTTCTGAAAGCACCCAGCGGTCGATTACCAGGCGCACTTCCAGGTCGTCGTCGCGCAGGATTTCCAATTTGGCCGGCAGGTTTACGCCTTGCACCGTCTGGTAGCGTGCGTAATCGATGCGCCAGCCGTCCTGGGTCAGGCGCGCGGGTTGTCCGTTTGCGTCCAGGTCCAGGCGCATGGCGCTGTCCGGTGCGGCCAGACCGAGCACCCAGTGTTCCAGTCCGTGCAATGGCAGCCGCCAGCCCAGCACTTCCTGGGTGAGCGCTTCGATTGTGTCGGCGCGGTAGGTTTTTTCGTCGGCGGTGGTTAGTGTAATGCCGGACGGTGCGCGCGTTATGCGCGCCACACCCTGTCCGAGCGGGGAGAGCAGGAATATTTCGTCGTGCAATGGGTCATGCGCCCAGCGTAGCGCACCGGAAAACCCTTGCCCGTCGTGTTTCACCGCTATTCGTCCGGATAATTGGAATGATTTTACCGTGGCAGCGGAGGCGATTTGGCGCTGCGCTACAAGCGCTTCCGGCTGCGCCGGCTGTTCGGCGCAGCCGGACAACAGCGCTGCGGTGAATACGGCGGCTGCCAACGTAAGAAACTGTCCAACAATGACTTCCCTTCTGGTGCAAGTCGCCAGCATTGACGCGCCCTCCCCTTGAAGGGGAGGGAGCCGTGATGCAGGCATGGATCGGGAGATAATTAATGGACAGTTTCTAAGGCGAGCAAAGCGAGACATCGCCCCCGCGCAAGGCATAAATGTGTTCTCAGAAAAAATGTAGGGTGGATAAGCGTAGCGCATCCACCTTTCTTGCGCCGGCACGGTGGATGCGCTACGCTTATCCACCCTACGGCTGCGACTTTCATGATTGTTGGTCATCATTGATTTCCATCATGAATTTCTGAGAACAAATTTACTCTGGGGGAAACCGTCATGGTTTGAATTTCTTGATGGCATTCAGCAGCGCTTCGTTGTCCGGATTTTCTTTCAGGGCGGATTGCCAGATTTTGCCCGCTTCTTCGTGCTTGCCCTGAACCCACAGCACTTCGCCAAGGTGGGCGGCGATTTCGGGGTCGGGCTGCTCGGCGTAAGCGCGCCTCAAATGGTCCAGTGCCTGGTCGAGCGCCCCCAGACGGTATTGCGCCCAGCCCAGGCTATCCATGATGAAGGGGTCGTCGGGCGCGAGTTTGAGCGCTTTCTCGATCAGTTGCCTGGCTTCTTCCAGGCGTTCGCCGCGTTCCGCAAAAGTGTAGCCCAGCGCATTGTAGGCGTGGGCGTAATCGGGCTTGAGCCGGATCAGCTTGCGCAAGTCCTGCTCCAGCGTGTCGAAGCGCCCGATTTTGTCCGCGGCCATCGCGTGCTCGTAAAGCAGATCGGGGAAGTTCGGCAGTTTTTCGAGCTGGCTGGAAAGCAGGTCGAAGGCTTTTTGATACTCCTTGGCTGCGCGCAGTATTTGCGCTTCTGCGACCGTCACCTGCACCCGCTGCTGGTTGGTGCGGGCATCAATCCGGTGCAGGAATTGCAGGGCTTCCGGGATGCGGTTCAATTTGGACAGCATCGCGGCGTATTTCAATTGCGCCGTCAACCCGTGGTCGCCCGGCGTGACGTTGTTGTACCAGTCCGCCGCTTCTTCGTATTGCTTGCGTTCTTCGTGGAGTTGCCCCAGGTACATTCTGACCGAATTCGCATCGTGGTATTTTTCCGTCAGCGCTTGTTTCAGATATAGCTCAGCCTTGTCGAAATCGCGCAACTGCATGGATAGCAGACCCAGCGCAACACTCACTTCGGCGTTTTGGGGGAAATCGGCGACCAGTTTTTCGAACTGATTGCGCGCCTCGGTGTAGCGCTTTTCCGACACCAGCAGGCGGGCGTAGGTCAAGCGGACGGTCAGCGCCTTGGGAAAGGCGTCGAGATAATTCTTAAAAAAATCCAACGCCTGGGATGCACCGGCGCGCTGCAAAATCTGCCCTTGAAGCAGCGCCGCGCTTTCCCAGTCCGGGCGCAGGCGGGATGCCTCGGTAATTTCGCGTAGTGCGAGTTCGTCCTTCTCCGCCAACAAGGCCGCCTGCGCGACCGCGAAATGCGCTTCGGCAATTTGCGGGTAGGGTTTCGCCAATTCCTGTATGACATCCAGCACGCCGGCCATATTGGATTGGTGCGACATCACTTGATGCAGGCTGAGGAAGGCGGCGCCCACGCGATCTTCCTCATCGGCCAGCAAGCGTTCCAGGTAGATTTTCGCTTCGTCCAGCCGCCCGCTTTCCACCAGCAGCGCGGTGATTATCTGGCGCGCGCGCGCCGCTTGCGGATCGAGAATCAGCCACAAACGCGCCGCTTCGAGCGCGCGGTCTTCCTGTTGCGACTGCAACGCCAGATCGGTGGCGCGTTTGGCCAGGCGCGCATCGCGGGTGGACTTTGCCAGGTCGAGTATGCCTTCCACAGCCATGTCCGGCTTGCCGCGCTGCCCGGCGATTTCCGCGAGCAGGAACTGATAGAGCGTTTGGGCGGTCAACTCAACGTTGGGCAGCGTCGATTTCGACGCAGCCGCTTTGGGGGGAGGCGTGGCGGGAATTGATGCGTCCCCGGTTTCCGCTGTGTCTGGAACGACGGGGGCGTCCGAAACAACCGGAGCATCCGGGGAGGGCGCGTCGCCCGGAGCAGCCGCAACATCGGCATCGGGAACAACCGGAGCATCCGCAACGGTTGCCGCTTCGGCGGCAATCGGCGCAACCGCCTGCTTGGCCGGCTGTTGCGCGCAACCTGCCGCTATCGACAGGATAATCAACAATAAACTGAATTTGGAATTCATACCGTATACAAATAATTCAATATCATTACCGTAAAATCCTATATTTTCGTTGGCATATTAGGCTATATTCAGTATTTTTCATAGCAGCCGGAACGTTTCCTCATCTATGCCCCCCCCGACCCTCAGCGCCAAGCATCTAGGACGGGATTTCGCATCCCGTCATGCGGCAATCGACATCGCTATCGAGCTGGCGCAAGGGGAGGTGCTGGGCTTGCTCGGGCAAAACGGCGCCGGCAAATCCACCGTGATGCAAATGCTGGCGGGCGTGCTGGCGCCGACGCGCGGCTTCGTCGAAATTTGCGGCGTCGATCTGGCGATGGATGCCAAGGCCGCCAAAATGCATCTCGGCTACTTGCCGGAACAGCCGCCACTTTACACCGACATGAGCGTAGACGATTACTTGCTGTTCGCGGCGCAGTTGCGGCGCATCCCTAAGCCGGCGGCAGCGGCTGCCCGCGCCAAGGCGCGCTGCGGCCTGAATGATGCGGGCCAGCGGCTGATTGCCCATCTTTCCAAGGGCTTGCGCCAGCGCGTCGGCATCGCCCAGGCTATCGTGCATGAGCCGCGCGTAATGATACTCGATGAGCCGACCGCCGGCCTCGATCCGGTGCAAATCCGCGAGGTGCGCAAACTGATACGCGAACTCGGCGACCAATCCAGCGTCATTCTTTCCACCCACATTCTCGAAGAAGCGGAAACGCTGTGCGACCGCATCCATATCCTGCGCGACGGAAAAATCGTCTTCAGCGGGCGCGGCGCCGAATTGGCCGCGCAACACGGCGCGGAACTGGCCTTCCTGCATTTGTCCGGCGAGGAAAAAGCATGATTTTAAGCCGGACGAGCCGGAACCCAAAAAACATTTACCGCAGAGACGCCGAGGCGCGGAGAAATGCAACGGAGGGTGAAACTGTGTCATCACCCTACAAAATCTCTGCGTCTCTGCGGTAAATGTTTTTGGTTCCGGCAATTGTCCGGCTTAGGATGATAGCTGGCATAGCTTGAGGGCGATTCTGGAGGTTCAGCGTCGGGTGACGACTTCCTTTCAAACTCAGGACGGTCGTACCTTGAACATTCGCAAAAGTTCAATCGCCGAGCCTGAACTGATGAACATCTACAAAGCAATCGGAATTAACCCGGCTCCCGGAGGGACGAAAAAAATGGTCGTTTAAGCGAAAATGACGTGAGTGTAGTGCCACTCCGATTTTTTTTGATGTGTAACGCATTGATAAGGATGAGCGTTTTTTTAGGCATTACAAACATGGGTTGGCAATGCAGTTTGCATGGGTTTGGTGGGCTTTTTGAATGGTCGTCCGGCTTTGCCCCGCCGCGTGCGACGTCCTGCCAGCAGAGCGATTTCCTGGGCAAAGCGCTCGCTTCCGAGCACAAGGCCACCGTGAGTTGCTTGCCTAATCTCATCCACTTGGCCCGGATCAAGCTCGTACCGGAACAATTCCCGATAAGCCGCCTGCCGTTCTTTATCCGTCAACCCCAAACCGCCATAGACAGGATGCGGTCGGATCAACAGCGACGCATCGCCCAGCGCATTCGCTCCATAGCTTGACCACCGATATTCTCCCTGATGCATCACCATTCCAGCCCGCACCGGATTCATTTCAACCTAGAAACCTCCGTTGAACGGGCTGGAGTGTGCGGTTTTCCGGGTGCAGGGCAAGGCGCAACGACGAAGAATGGTTGTTCCATTCTGAGAAGTTGCAACACCGCCATGCGCCCGGAAAACCGTGCAATCCAGCCCGTAGCGCTCTCACCATACGGGTGATGCAAAATAGATGACAAAGTTGTTTAGAACCACCCTATTACACATCTTGGCAAGCGGTCAACGGAGGTTTCTAGGTTCAATATAGCGATGGCAGCCGAGGAAATACGCCTCTTCTCCCACCACACAAGAACGGAAGCGCCCTTCCCACAATGTCCCGGTACGTTGATAAGCTCGGTTGAAATACTGCACATAACGCTGCCCCAAGCGTTTCATCAACTGCGAAGCCCCCTCCGCGTCCTGCGGGGTCGCCAGCAGATGCACATGGTTGGTCATCAGCACATAGGCGTGGACGGCAACGCCCACCTTGGCGCTGATCTCGGCCAGATGATCGAGATAAAAGCGGCAGTCCTCATCCGACGCAAAGCAGGCATTACGGTTATTGCCGCGCTGGATGATGTGCAGCGGCGTATTTGGCAATTTCAGGCGCGGCAATCGAGGCATCGTTATGCGGTTGGTATTGGATCGTTGAGCGACACCGAACATTCGTAAAGCGTTTCGGGATCAATATCGACATTCCCCGGCCACGCCACAGTGCCGTTTTCTACAAAGGCGCCCTGGAACGCATTGCCGGATTTGAGCCGAGCCCAAGGTTTCTGGTCTATGTAGGTAGCCATGTTGAAAGAGCGCCGTTCCCCATTTTCAAATTCAAGAAGCAGGGTGAAATGGGGTTGTACCGTCACATGGGTCACATCTAGTAGCTTCGCTCGCCTCCGTATTACTTGAGCGGGTCAATACGGAAAGGCTCGACCCCCTCCTTGGCAAGCTCCCAATCTGCCAGCAACTCTATCACGGTGCAAATCAATCCAACCTGCACCATACGCGACTGCTTGGGTGGCAGTTCGCCCGCAAGCAACGTAACCTCATCAATGGCAACCGATGCCTGTTAACCCTGATGGCGAATGTGAATATGCGACAGATGATGTATTTCCTTGATCTCGAAAAACATCGAAATAATGATGCCGTAAAACATGCTGATGGTTGGCATGGCGAACCTTAGTTACGTAAGAATTGCGCAATTGTAACCCATATCATCACAAAACAATAGGAGTCTGTCCCCTATTGTTTCGGCAATGGGGGCGTTCAGGGCGCAGGAGTAGATTCCGGTGGACTCCGGGAATCCGAGGTTGGCGTCTTTTGCCGATTCTAAAATTGAATACCTAGTAATTTGTTTTTTACATCGTCATCGTACAAATCTAAAACAACGGCATTATCAAGTGTTTGTTGATGTGATTCATCAAGAAAGTCTTTCATGCTTTCGTGATTTTCAGTATTAATGGTGGCGATATATTGCTTATCCATGTTTGAATCAATGACTTCTTTAAACCATGCAGCGCGTGGATTTGCGCCCATGTGAGCAAACAAGCGATTATCATGCCATAAGAAATCAACGGTGTGATTCTTGCCTTGTGTAAGTACTATCCAATCGAAACAAAGCACTTTTGCTGCCCCAATGCCATCTGAATTGTCTCCTTCAATTTGTACTTTTAAGGCATAACGAACGGAATTATTCCCTGTATTACTGTCTAAAACAATACCTGAATTGAGTTTAGGGTAGAGTTTTCCTGCAAGTATTTGGAAAAAAATATTATATTCAGAATGCGGATTTTCCCTGACATAAGTGGTCGCTACTGCATCTTCATGTAGCATAACTTCTTTGACTGTTTGAATTTGTTCTTGGCGTTTATCATTAAAAGTTAAGTATTCGTGTAATTTTTCCCGTTCGGCTTTAAAAGAAGCAAGTTGATTGCTGATTGCAACATATTCATCTAACGCACGCTTACCTTGTAAGTTTTTTAATAAATCATCGCGCAACTGAGCAATTGCTTTACGAGCATCTTCTTTTTGAATCACTGCGCGTGATAATTGGGATTTATCCGTTTCTAATCGTTTCATGCGATTAGCCAAAAAGGATTTCTGAAAACCCTCTACTTTTTCAAAATGAACTAAAATATCGGGCTTAAAAATAGCCTGTAAACCCTCATAAAGTCCTAGCAAATCATTTCTTGAAATATCAGGATGTTGACGTAATAACTTTTCAATGCCTTCAAGTTGAAACTGCAAGGTACTAATTTCTTTTTCTAAGCGGCGAATTTCATCCGTTTTAGCATTGGCTTCGGCCAATAAATCATGGTAATTCTCAGCTACATCAAACTGCTTCAAATCTGTTTCAAGACGAGGGATTTCACGTTCTAACTGTTGGAAACGAAGTTGTGGCTCATGTCCTGCCTGAAATACTTCGTGCAAAATCGGTTCTTCTTTCCAATATTTGACAGCCTTATTTAACGCATCTAAGCGTTTTTTATGGTCAATTTTTTGTTGTACTGTATCATAGGCAAGACCCAGTAAAAAACAAGTTCGTAATAAGGCGGGTGCCTCATCTTCTTTGTTGGTTTTTAATGGGTCAAGACAATCTTCTTTAGCATATCGCGTGAATCGTTTAATCAGTGCCCGAAATGAAAGTAAAGCCTCATTTTTTGCAAAGTTAAACACACCACTGTTATCAAGCCAATTTTTATATTCGGCTAGATTTTTTTGCTTTACTCCATCAAGGACAAGATGATTACCATCACCACTACGTTCTACACAATGCTCTATTCCATTCAGTTCAAAGCGTAAACTAAACACCCAGTCTGACAACTTTTCTTTAATGACAGATTGTGCATTTGCGCCTAAGCAGTGGTGAACTAATCCCAATGCCAAGGATTTACCCACACCATTGCCACTGCCTTCATATTCTTCACTGTATCTGTTTGAGCCACGAATGACAGTCAGTCCAGTTCGATTAAAACGAATGGCTTTAAAGTCTGGCTTGTTTGCAGATAATTCAATGAGTCTCATGTTACGACCTGCAAGGTGTTGTCCTTTTCAATCACTTGACCAATGGCAAACAGAATAATCACCGCTGAAACCAGTTGTTCAAACGTAGGCTTGTAAAGCCAGCCCGAATCAGAGCGGTTTAGGATTAAATACAAATCATCTATTGTTTTTGGGGTTTCTAATAATTGACGAACATAGCCGGCTAATCCAATCAAGGATTCGCAAAAACGAATATGCTTATGCGGTAGTAATTGTGCTGGGATGTTCATAAATGTCACATATTTCAAAGTAATTTGCCAAAATAACCTGCGCGGCTTCACGATAAGCTTTGAAGGTGTGCGGGTGTTGGTTTGCTAATTTAGGAATTAATTTTTCCACCATCCATACATAACGTATATTTGCCGCATCATCCTGTTGGGGAATTTGAGAAAGGCTTTCCTGGTAAATTTCTTGCATTTCAAAGGCAATGCTTTGTTTTAATCCCACATCACGCGATGCTAAAAAATCTTCAATATCTCTGGTTTGATAAGAATTGGCTTTCAGGTAACTTGAAACCGGCTCAGTTAAGCCATTTAGTTGCATTTTCTCATCAAAATCCGGCGCGGTTTGGTTTAAAAGAGAAAAGCTCTGTAACGCCTTATCCGCTAAATACGTTAATAACTCAGCCACTAACCGAGAATCAATAAAATCAGTGATTTCACTTGGCACACCGCCTAAAATACTACACCGCTGGTCATCACTCAATGATATAAAAATAGCTTCCAGTTTACGACCATCCAAGACAGTAGATTCTTGTATATTATGTGCTGTTTTAAGCTCTGATACAGCCTTAATAACAGGTGCGGGCGCACCTTCAAAACGGTCGTTATAGACAAAATGGTAGTAGTCTATTTTTCCCCATGTACTTTGAATTTTAGCGAAATCACCTGTTGCCTTACTCAAGATATAGCTTAAATCAGTTTTTGAATCTGCTTTTTTACCGTAAACCTGAAAATAGCGTTTTTCATTTTCAACCCAACCATCATTTCCGCCATCGCCAAAATTACCATAGGGTGCAACGGTTTGAAAATCAGGGTAACTATAACCCATAACATCATTAAATAAACGCTGAAAGCTATCCCCCGAAACCTCATAGATTTTTAATTTAAACAGTGTTCTATACCAAAATTCTTTACGCATAATGTATTTATTTTTTGATAATTAGGGGGTATTTAAACAACTGAAGTTTCACCGTTTTGAAATCCCCTGGTGGCTGTATTTCCGGGGAGGTATGAGATTCGATGGGATTTGCCATTAATACAGCAAACCCCGTCAAAATAGCTTTCCCTTATACGCCACGGCTGCATAAAACCGTGAAACTTCTGTTTAAACAACAAACGACGGAATTAAGGAAGGACAGGAAATTCAACCGCACTACACCAAGTATCCATGACGCTGACGCTCCCGTCAACCTCATTTTTTATTTCTGAATTCCCAAGAAACCCGAATTTTCCCCGCGAAAATACCAAAAATTTTCGCGTCAACGCCGAAAAAAAAGGCGATCTCCAGGACGAGCGCCCAAGCGCACCCGTGGCGAGATAAAAACCACTCGTCACCAGGCGAGGCGCTGATCGAATTCGAACTCGGGTTCGGGCTGGGCTGAAGAATCCCATTGAGGGTCGTTTTCCGCCTGCGTGGAATCCGCGAAGGACTCCCACAGGGGCGGCCCGCGCGCCGGTGCGATTTTCGGCGGCACGGTTGATTCGACGATGTGGTTCAAAATCTGCCTCACACTGTCGGAATCGTTGATGAAGGCGATGATCCGCATTGAGGCGTTGCAGAACGGGCAGGTCAGCGCTGTTTAGAACCGCCATGTTACACACCTTGGCAAGCGGTCAACGGAGGTTTCTAGGATAATACATAACCATGCCATTAAAACAAGCTTGATTTTCTGCTAATATCGTGAGCATGTTTATCAGACAAACGCGCACCAACAACAAGTCCACAGGCGAGTCCTACACGACTCACCGACCGGAAGGGAAGTCATTATTGGGCAGTTTCTAAGCCGTACCGGATGGAACCCCATGAGAGGCGCAAAGACGTGGAAAAAGCACGGAACCTCGGCGTCTCTGCGGTGAAAGCATTTCAGCCGCAGAGCCGCACACCCCAGCCCGTTCAACCGGGGTTTTCAGGATGATATTCGCCCTTGCCGCCAAGGAACTGAAGCAACTTTTCGCCACGCCGTTGGCGTGGGTCGTTCTGGGCGTGTTGCAATTCATCCTCGCCTGGCTGTTCCTCGGGCAAATGGATGCTTTTGTCGCGATGCAGCCGCAGTTCGCGGAACTCGCCAATCCGCCCGGCGTCACCGAGGCGATTGTCATGCCGTTGTTCGGCAGCGCCGCCGTGCTCCTCATGCTTGCCACGCCGCTGCTCGCGATGCGCCTGATTGCCGGAGAACGGCACGACCGCACTTTCGCCCTGCTGTTATCCGCGCCGCTTTCGATGACGGAAATCGTACTCGGCAAATTCTTCGGGTTGGCGGCGTTCCTGGGCGTGCTGGCCGCCTTGCCCGGCGCGATGGCGCTATCCTTGTATGCGGGCGGTGCGCTGGATGTCGGGCTGCTGGTCGCCAATCTGTTCGGCCTGATACTGCTACTGATGAGCTTTGCGGCGCTCGGGCTGCTCATGTCGAGCCTGACCGCGCACCCGGCAACCGCTGCTTTCGCGGCTTTCGGCGCGCTACTGGGCTTGTGGCTGATCAGCATGACCGCGCAGGAGCCGGGTAGTCTGCTGCATTTCTTTTCGTTGCTCAAACATTTCGAACCCTACAATCGCGGGTTGATCTCCAGCGCCGATGCGGTGTTTTTCCTGTCGTTCGCCGCCCTGTCCCTGGCGCTGACCGTGCGCCACCTTGAAATGGAGCAGGGGGGCTGGACCAGACGGCGCGCCCTGCGCCATGCCATGCTGCTCGCCGCCTTGCTGGGCTTGGCCGGCGTCCTGGCCGCGTTCGCTCAGCGCTATCCCATGATCTGGGACATTAGCCAAAACAGCCGCCACAGCTTGAGCGCCGCCAGCCGTAACGTGCTGCGGCAAATGCCGGAGCCTGTCGCGATCACCGCCTATGCCGCACGCCAGGATATAGACCTGGGCGACATCCGCAAGCTCATCTACGATTTTATTGAGCCGTATCGTTTGGTCAAGCCCGACATAACCCTGAAATTCGTCGATCCGGCGGAGCAACCGCAGCAGGCGCGCGCGGCAGGCATTGTGGCGAACGGCGAGTTGGTGGTCGCTTACCATAAGCGTCGCGAGCATGTCACCACGCTCAACGAGCAGGCGCTCACCAATGCGCTGCTGCGCCTGTCGCGCAATCGTCAGGCGCAGATACGCTACCTCGACGGTCACGGCGCAAGGAGGCTGGACGGCGGCGCCCCCCACGATCTCGGAAATTTCGGCAAGCACTTGGAAAACCGCGGCATTCGCCCTGTTGCATTCGACTTCAAAGCAGCAACGCCCGGCTCTGCCGGCCTGATGCTGATCGCCGCGCCGCAAAGCGATTTGCTGCCGGGCGAAATGGAACAAATCAAAACTTACCTGGATCGCGGCGGCAATTTATTATGGTTGCTCGACGCAGCGCCCTTGCACGGCTTGCAGCCGCTGGCCGAAGCGCTGGGGCTGGTGCTGACGCCCGGCACGGTGATAGACCCGGAGGCGCGCGGTCGATACAAAACGCCCGCCGTCGCCCAATCGGCTGCCTACGGCCATCATGCCGTAACCGACAATTTCGATCTCATCACCGTTTTTCCCCTGGCGCGGCAACTCGGCTTCAATGAAACCAGCGACTGGCACGTCATCCGGCTGGTGGAGACATCCGCAAAAAGCTGGGTGGAAAACGACACCCCGGATGAACTCGCCACCTTCGACCCGCAACGCGACATCCCCGGCCCGGTCACGCTTGCTGCGGCACTGGAGCGCACCGTCGCAGACCGGGCGCAACGCGTCGCCATCGTCGGCGGCGGCGACTTTCTCTCCAACACCTATATAGGGTTGGGAGGCAACCTCGATTTCGGCATCAATCTGGTCGAGTGGCTGAAGGGCGATGACAACTTGATCGCGATCCAGCCGAAAGCTACAGTCGATGCCACGCTGAACTTGACCAGGACGGCCGCCGCAGCCATCTCGCTCGGCTTCCTGTTCGGCCTGCCGCTGGTGTTTTTTGCCGTGGGCGGAGTCGTCTGGTGGCGGCGGCGAAGCTGAGACGATTTCCATCAGGAAAAGCTTTACCGCAGAGATGCCGAGGCGCGGAGAAATATAACGGATGGTAAAATCATACCATTACCCTACAAAATCTCTGCGCCTCGGCGTCTCTGCGGTAAATGTTTTTGGTTCCGGCAATAGTCCGGCTTAGGTGTCGTATTTCTCAGCGCCTGAAGCGCCTGAAGCGTCTCTGCGGTGAAAGTTATTTGTCGAAAGTATAGCTTGGCCGGTGAATTCCCAAAAACATGCCCGAACTACCCGAAGTCGAAATCACCCGCCGCGGCCTGGAGCCGCATCTCGCCGGACAGCGCGTGAGCGCCGTGGTCGTCCGCAACGGACGGCTGCGCTTGCCCATACCCGCCGAACTCGCCCAATTCCTGCCGGGGCAAACCATCCGTACAGTCGCGCGGCGCAGCAAATACCTGCTGTTCGAATGCGATGACGGCTGGCTGATCGCGCATCTCGGCATGTCCGGCAGCCTGCGCGTGCTGCCCGCCGAAATGCCGCCGGAAAAACACGACCATTTCGACCTGGTGCTGGACAACGGCCTGTGCATGCGGCTGCGCGACCCGCGGCGTTTTGGCTTGATCCTGTGGAGCAGCGATGACCCGTTGCGCCATCCGCTGCTGGCAAAGCTGGGCGTCGAGCCGCTTACCGACGATTTCAACGGGGCGTTGCTGCATCGCAGCAGTCGGGGGCGGGGCGTCGCCGTCAAGCAATTTTTGATGGATGGCAAGGCCGTCGTCGGAGTGGGCAACATCTATGCCAACGAAGCGCTGTTTCACGCCGGCATTCATCCGCAAGCCGCCTGTGGGCGAATAGGAGATGCGCGCTACGGAAAACTGGCCGCAGCGATCAAGGACACCCTGAACGCCGCGATTGCCGCCGGGGGCAGCAGCCTACGGGATTTCTGCGACAGCGCGGGCAACCCCGGCTATTTTCAGCAACAATATTTCGTCTATGGCCGCGCCGGCCTGCCCTGTCGGGCGTGTGGCGCGACGATAGCCGGCGTGCGGCAAGGACAGCGCTCGACATTTTATTGCCGACAGTGCCAGCGGAAATAATCCTAGAAACCTTCGTTGAACGGGCTGGAGTGTGCGGTTTTCCGGGTGCAGGGCATCCGACGGCCTACGGCCTGGGCACAAGAGGCGCAACGACGCGCAATGATCATTCCCATTCCTTCTCTTGGAGTTGCAACGCCGCCATGCGCCCGGAAAACCGTGCAATCCAGCCCGTAGCGTTTTCACCAAACGGGCGAACGTAAAACATATAGCTAAGCGGTCAACGGAGGTTTCTAGGATAATCGATGGTAAAATTCCGGTGCGGCAAGTCAAAATCCAGCTTACGACTTCGAGGCGTCCTGTCGGCAAAAAAGATATGATTTATAAAAACGCTTGTTGCAAAAAAACAACAGCAACGGGCAGGTAAAGTTAATAAAGGCAAAAATGTCTTGCCGCCTGCTTTGACTCTTTGGCACAATTCAAGCAACTTCTCAATCGGAGGAGTTGTTTGGGCAAGTTTGGTGGTCCCAAAACTCGAATTATCTCAAAGGAGAATTTCTTATGAACAAAAAGCTCTTAGCTTTTGCAGTAGCCGCCGCATTTGCGGCACCGATGGTAGCCAATGCGGATTCCGGCAACGTTCAAATCGGCGGCGTCGTCAAGATGTCCGTTGACAGCCTGGATGATGGCGACACCCGCAACTGGAACGTTTCTACCAACTCCTCGAACATCTGGTTCAAGGGTTCCGAAGATCTGGGCAACGGCCTGAAAGCAGTATGGCAAATGACCAACTACATCGGCATGGGCGATACCGGCAAGGAAACCAACACCTGGACCAGCGGCAACAGCTTTGCCGGCTTGGCTGGCGGTTTCGGCACCGTGGTATTGGGCAAGCACGACACCCCGTTCAAGATTCTGGGCCGCAAGGTGGACTTGTTTAGCGACCAAATCGGCGATTCCCGCAACATGATTTCCGTTGGCGGCGCCGGATGGGATCTGCGTCCTGACAACGTGATTGCATACATTTCACCGACATACAGCGGCTTCCATGCTGCTGTTGCGCATGTCACCAACGTTACCAAAGTTGGCGACGGCGCTGCCGGCAAGGGTGCTGCTACCGACACGACAGTCGATGCATGGAGCGCATTGGGTATTTACGAAAACGGCCCGATCACCGCCGGCTTGGCCTATGAGCGTCACAACCTGTCCAACACCGCATCCAACGTTAACGACGAAGACGCATGGCGCGTGGCTGGCGGCTATAACTTCGGCGCAGGCAAAGTTAACGCACTGTGGCAGCGCGTGAACGACATCGGCGGCGGCAATTCCGACCGTTCGACCTGGAGCCTGGGTGGTTCGCTCAAAGTGGGTAGCGGCGATGCCAAGCTGCAATACACCAGGGCCGGCGACATCAGCAGCACCAGCGAAACCGGCGCCAACATGTGGTCGTTGGGTTACGATCACCACCTGTCCAAGCGCACCGATGTGTATGCCGCAGTTGCCAAAACCAGCAACGACACGGCAGCAGCGTTCAGCGCCTACGGCGGTGGCCATGGCGACAACCCTGGAATTATTGCCGGCCAGAGCGGCACCGGCTTCTCCCTCGGCATGACCCACAGCTTCTAATTCTGCGCCCGGCTAGTCCGGGTTTGGGAAAAAAGCTGGTGCCATGGGCACAGAAAACGGGCATCTTCGGATGCCCGTTTTTTATTTTATCAGTTTTGCCTACGGTGAGCTTGCCATCTTGCTCCGTTCGTCCTGAGCCTGTCGAAGGATGAACGGAGCAAGATGGCAAGCCTGGGTGATTTTACCCACGCAATTCCACATTGAGAAAAGTATATATAGATCAAGCACTGGAGCGGCTTTCCGGGCTATTGTCGGCGTTCGTGACGTATCGGTTCATGCTCTTTCCGGCGCACCCTGAATCGAACGCAGCGCATACGCGAGCCCCCCCATTCCCGCCAGCGTCCACACAATCACCGCGCCGGACGGCAGGTCGAACAGCGCGGATAGCGCCAGTCCCAGCGCGTAGGCCGCCGCACCCAACGGGTAGCCGACGCTGAGTTGGCGGCGCGCGGGTAGGGTGCGCACCGCCAGAGCGGGAATGATCAGGCTGGCGAACACCAGGTAGACGCCGACCAGTTGCACCGAGGCGGTGACGGCGAAAGCGAACAACAAGTAGAACCCGGCGCGTCCCAGGTGCTGCACCCAGCCGAACCACGCCGCCAGGATGACGGCGGTGAGGATGCCGACCGGCAGCAGTTGCGCGTAATTCACCCACAGTATCTGGCCGACCAGCAGGTCGCGCAGGTGTTCGCCGCCATGCGGGTTGTTGGCTACCAGCAATATGCCGCCGGTGGCGGCCAGCGCGAACAGGACGCCGATCAGCGCTTCCTGGGTTTGCGGCCAGTTTTTTTCCGTCCAGGTGAGCAGCAGCGCGCCGGCCAACGCCGCGCTCACCGCTGCGGCCTGGGCGATCCAACCGTGCGGCTCGAAGCCCAGGCGGTCGGCGGCGATCACGCCTAAGCCGGCAATCTGGGCGATGGCGAGATCAATGAAGATGATGCCGCGCTTGAGCACCTGGATGCCGAGCGGAACGTGCGTGGCGAGCACCAGCAGCCCGGCGAGAAAGGCCGGCAGCAGGAGCGACAAGCTGAGCGCGTCAGGATTCATTTGGCGGCGCTCAGCAATTTTTGCACGGTGTCGTCGAACAGGCCGAACAAATCCTTGGCCTTGTCCGATCCGCCGACGGTGAACGGCAGCGCTACGCCGGGGATTTTCGCCCGCTCCGCCAGCCAGTCGGACGCCCGCCCGTCGTTGTAGGCGGCGCGTATTACCATTTTCGCCGGCTGGCGCTGCAACTGCGCCAGCACTTCCGCCAAGTGTGCGCTGGTCGGCTCGACGCCGGGTTTCGGTTCGAGCGCGGCCACCTGTTTGAGTCCCAACCAGTTTTCCAGGTAAGGAAAGCCTTTGTGCTGCACCACGATGGCGGCTCCCTTGAGTGGCGCGGCCTGCTTTTCCCACTGGTTAAGCGCGGTTTTCCAGCGCGCCGCGAACTGGGCATGGCGTTGCCGGTAATACCCGGCATTGGCCGGGTCGATTTCCGCCAGCCGTTGCACCAGCGCTTCCGCCGGTGCGGCGATGTTGCGCGCGTCGGTCTGGATGTGCGGGTTGCCGCCGGCATGGACATCGCCCTCGGCGCGGTCGAGACGGGTGGGGGTCTCCAGCATTTGCACGTAGCGCGCCGCTTCGAAATAGCCCGGCTTGCCCGGCTGGATTTTCGGATTGGCGGATTGTCGCAACAGGATGGGCAGCCAGCCGACTTCCAGTTCCGCGCCGGTGCAGGCCAGCAGGTCGGCGCTACGCGCGCGCGCCAGCAGGCTGGGCTTGGCCTCTATATGGTGCGGGTCTTGCAGCGCGTTGGTGGCGTTGTAGACATTGACTTTGTCGCCGCCTAATTCCTGCGCCAGCGCGCCCCATTCCGGCTCGCAGGCAAAGATGTTGAGCGCGGCGCAGGCGGGGACGGCCAGCAAGGCCAGCAGTCCGCCGACCAGCCATTTCATGGTGAAGTTCATGCTAATACTCCTTAATCTTAAAAAAAACCAATTGAACCGCAGAGACGCGGAGGCGCGGAGAAAATGGGAGGGCAAGGAAATTGTTGCAATCCATTTATTCCTCCGTGTCTCTGCGTCTCTGCGGTAAATATTCTTTGTTAATATTTGTGCGCGCCGTGGGCGCCCAGGCTCATTTGGTATTGCAGGAACATCTGGTTGTCGGTTGCATCCATGCGCGATTTGTCCTGCGCGAATTGCAGGCGGAAACGCGAAAACTCGCTCGGGCTGTAGTCGAACATCAGGCTGTTCTTGGTCGGGTTGAACGCTGCTTGCGCCAGTGTCGCGCTGTTGGAGGCGTAATCGACGCTGCCGCTATCCAACTGGTCGCGCCGCAGCCCCACCCGCCAACGCGGCATGAATTGATAGACGCCTTGCAAGTACCAGCCGGATTGGCTCGCGGCATAGCGGTCGGTGTTGCTCCCGGCGGAGGCTGCCGCGCTATCGTAGGTCAGGTCGCCGTCCTCGCGGCGGTTGAAATACTCGCCTTGCAACTTGAAGTTGGTATGGCTGGCATTGCCGTTGGGCGACCATTTCCACACGAAATCGGCGATGGCGAGGCGGCTGTCGCCGCTGTAAAGGTTGTCCACCGGCGCGCCCAGGGTGTCGGTGTCGCCGTAGGCGCGTTCGCGCGGGGCGGTTTTCAAATACGAAAGACCGGCGCGCCAACTGTTGCTGACGCCTATGTCGTCGCCGAGATGGGCGAACAGCGCCGCCGAACCGATGCCGTTCTTGGCGCGGTCGCTGGCTGGAAAATTGCGCCCGCGCCCGATTTCGCCGCCGAGTTCGAGAAAAGTATCGGTGGGCGCCAACCATTTCAACTGCACCCCTTCGTCCTTGAACTGGCCGCCGAGGAACGCCTGGTAAGCAAGCGGCGCATCGACGAAATCCCAAGTGTGGCTATGCTGCTCGTTAAGGTAGCCGATGCCGGACAGGTAGCGTCCACCCTTCACCGTCAACCCGTTATCCAAGCCAAGCGACTGGATATAGGCTTCTTCCACGGCCACGGTGTCCTCCGGCGTCACCGCGAAGGTGAACTGGCCGCGCAGATAGGGGTCGATATTGGCGGCCAGCACCAGTTCCGATTCGCCCAGATTGAAACCCTTCGCGCCCGGCCCGATTTCTCCGCCGTTCGGCATGAAACCGGCGATGCGGTAATTGGCCGGGTCTTGCGAGAGATTGGCGTAAGTTCCGCTGAGGATCAGCGAAATTTCGGGATTGAAGGCGCCGGCGGAAGCGGGTGGGGATGGCGGCGCGGCGGATGCCTGCACGGCTTTTTCTTCGGCCTGCTGGGCTTTGGCTTGCGCGTTTCCGGCAGTGGTTTCAGCTTGTTGCAAACGCGCTTCCAGCGCCTGGATGCGTGCTTCGTAGCTGTCGCGCATTTGTTTGATCTGGTCGCGAATTTGCGCCAGTTCGGCGCTGTCGGCGGCCTGCGCGCCCAACGGCGCAGTCAGGGCGAGCGCGATACTCGCGGCGAGCGCGGTTTGTTTGAACACCATGTAATACTCCTCGTGAAATAAACGTCAACAGCCTGCCGAATCTTCGAACGGCAGGCCGGGTTAGAGCGAGTTGATTTCAGGCGGAGCGGGGTGGGGCGCGGGAGCGGTAGGCTTGTAACGCAGAGGTAAAAAGCGGAACAGGAATAATGGCGGCAAGGAGGCCAACGGCTTTTTGTCCGTCGAACGCCAACGGCGAGGAAGACGCCGTGCTCCCTACGGCGGCATAAGCGACACACTTGTCGCAGGCCGGCGTATGCGGCAGGTGTTTTTCCTGCTCCGAGTGCGCCGGCGTGCCGTTCATGAGGTGCGACAACGCGTGCAACGCCGCACCCTGCTGAGCGAACAGCAGCGCGAAAGCAAAAGCGAGGTGGAGCAGCCGGCGTGGAATCATCTTGTTAAAATAATCTTGGAACCTAAGCCGGACTAGCCGGAACCAAAAACATTTACCGCAGAGACGCTTCAGGCGCAGAGATTTTGTAGGGTAATGGTATGATTTTACCATCCGTTATATTTCTCCGCGCCTCGGCGTCTCTGCGGTGAAAAAAACCACCCGGAGAACCGCGCCAGCGCTTGATCTACGACATATTCTTCGCAAAAAATGCAACGACTTGACGGGTAAGTGACTAGAAACCTCCGTTCAACGGAGGTTTCTGGGTTCAACGTTTCTTGTAAGGTTCGACGGCGTCCGCCTTCATGCGATAGGCGGAATTGCCTATGCCCATTTCGTTTTCTGCCCGGGAATGGGCGGTTTCCAATGTGCCGCTTACTTGCAGCGCATCGAAAGTCTGCATTTTTTTACCCGGTTTCGCAACGAATACATGGATGATCTGGTTGGCGGGCGGTGGCGGCGTGTGGATGCATGCGCCGAAATAGGGCACCAACAGGAACTCGGTGACCAGCTCCCGGCTGCGCTCCAGGGGCACGGCGAAACCGGTGATGCGTATGCGGCTACCGTTCCAGGCCGGCTCCACCGGGGCGGCGTTCCACACTTCTTTCATTTTCTCCAGGGCTTCCATCGCGCTGGGGTCGGCATCGCTGAGCTTGTCGAATTTCAGGCCTTTGAGCGATTTTGCCGGGTTCCAGCCTTCGGGTATCAGCGCGCTCCACTTCACCTCCTGGTAGGCGGACTTGGAATCGTGCGCCGCTTGCGGTAATTGCTCCCCAATCTTGAACTTCGCGTCGCCGGCGCAGGCATGGCCACCTGTCAGCAGCGCGGTGATGAATAACAGGGATGCAGGGGAAATGCGCATGGATAGCTCCTTAAACCTAGTACAACGTAACAACAATAGTTTCGGATATAAGGAGAGTCAGCTTAATCCGCGTATCCGAAGTTGTAAATTGCCAGTCAATCTTCCTCAATGCGAAATAAATGATATTACATGGTAC
>JBAYVP010000032.1:0-26401 GCA_041674485.1 Sulfuricellaceae bacterium | reverse complement strand
TCATGAATCTCGGGCAAGTCGTAGGGTGGATAAGCGTAGCGCATCCACCGAATCGGCGTAGAAAGGTGGATGCGGCTCGCGCTTATCCACCCTACATTTTCCCGAGAACAAATTTACCCTGCCTAGGCTGTCGAAATTTACCATTTTTTGACAAAAAATCAGCACCGGTTTATGGATTTTCTCAATTTATGGACAGGGTCAAACTTCCCCGTTCATGGTTCGACAGAGGCTCTACCACGAACGGGGAAGTTTGACCCTGTGCCTCGCACGTATGCTGATGTTATACCTACATTATTTTTAATCCGTTCGCCCTGAAGCCCAGCCTGCCCTGAGCTTCGCCGAATGGGCGAAGGGTGAACGGATTAAAAATAATGTAGGTTGTGATGTTTCTTGGCATAGACAAAATGCAAGGTGTCGGGAATGCGCTTTTTCACCAAAGCTAAAACAGCCTTTGCCGCAACCCGAAATATGTCATCAAAACCCAATATGAGCCTAAAAATAATGTAGGGGGTTGCCGTTTCTTGGCATATCCAAAAACAGGGAAGCTGAAATTCGATAAAAACGCTGTATTTCGACAGCCTATATACGCCCCACCTGCATGGCCATTGTCCGTTCCTGATCTACCAAGCTTTGGCAGTGAATTGGCTGTTATTGCGCACTTCGATTGTTTCACCGCTTTGGGCAAGTACATAAAAGCCCTTTTCTTGGGCATAGTCAGCCACATCGTTTGATACCACCATGGCCGCAACAGCGCCAAAAGCTTGATGATGACGGTAGGCGGGCAATAAGCGCTTGAGTTTTTCCAGGCGCAGCAAATGGGCATCGATATGTTCATGCGTGAGTTTGCTTTTGCATTCCACCGCCACCAATGCACCATCGTTGACAACCAGCAAATCCACCTCCAAGGCTTCACCATGTCGCTCGACTTGAACATTTGAATGCACCTCATGCACCTCAACACCTTGCGATCTGAACAGCTTGACTACTGTAGGCTCTACCATGTGTTCGACAAATTCACCCATGCGATTGCCAATATCGCCCATGTTTTTTGAAATGGCTTTAATCATGCGTTCAGTTTCAACTGCACGTTCTGTAAGCATGCGATCGGTTTCCTGAAACTTTCGGTCGGTTTCAACTGCACGTTCTTTAAGCATGCGGTCGGTTTCCTGAAACTTTCGGTCGGTTTCTTTTTGCGACGAAACAAGCTCGGCAATCATGCGCATGACATCATCAAAGGTAGGGGACGGATTGGCTGCCAGCGTATTCATATTCAAGTCTCCTGATTTAGGTTGTTTACCGTTCACTATAGCACAGGCCTAAGCCGGTTTGGAGACTACGGCGCCCTGCAAAACAAAGAGAGTGCCTTTGTTATACGCTTTAGTTTGTTGCAGAAAACCGTGGTCTGTCTCCTATTGTTGATTTTTGCGCTCACCAAAAAAAACGCCCCTTTTCAGGGGCGTATTTAAAATACATGAATATATTTTTTCGATGTACACCGTCCTTGCGGACGGCGTAACCGATCTCGCTTCTCTTAGTTGACAGTGTATGTCAGTTGGTAGCTGCCGTTGTTCAGCATGTTGGTACATGCGGTGCCGGCAGGGGACAATGCACCGCCCAAGCCGTGACCCACATAAATTTGCGTACCAACCAAGCCGGACACATCCATTGCATCGGCTATCTTGATGCCAGACGCTGCGGTCAAGTTGCCGGTGCTGTAAGCCGGTGCTGTTGCGCAGCTGGTGTACAGAGTCCATGCGCTTGTGCTGCTCATGAAGTACACGCCGCCACCCAAGGTGCTGGGCAGCAGAGCTGCAACGAACACGCTACCCTGTTTGCCTTGGTCGTTGCCAGCCGGGACGAAGCTGGTCGTGACAGACTGGGAGCTGGCTGTGCCGGTTGCCGTTGTCGTCGCCAGCGAAATTCCCGGGCTGACTATCGTCCCCGCCTTTATGCTTTGCTTGGTCGGCATTGCACCTACGTTGGAGCCGCTGGAGCCTTCATCGGCAGCCAAATTAGGCGAAGTGGTAACTGCCTGGCTATTGCCATGGATGAGCACATTAAGATCGCCGGAAGAGGCAGTGCTGGCTGCGGATGCTTTCAAGCCGCTGATCTTGATGGTCATCGGGCCGTCGCTGCTATTGCTGGGGGCAACAATTTGCAGGTTATAGGCCGATGCAGCCGTGCTGGCTGCATTGGCGACAAAGTGCGTCGTCGCCGGCGTTGTGACCTTACCGGAGAGCGCGGTGCCGTCAGCTTTAGTCACTGTTACGGTCGGAACCGTAGTCGTATCGAAGGTAACGCCGACCGGCAGCCTGACGGACAAGACGCCCGAGTTAGTGGTGCTGGACAACGCGCCGTAGGCAGATTCGGTAATCACGATGTCCGCCAACGTAGCGGCAGCACCGCCAGGGGTCAGGTTCGGCATCGTGCCGGAAACGGAAGCTGCAGTTGCATCGGCGATTGTCGCAATCTTGACTGCGCCGGCGGCGCCTGCACCACCGCTCACTGTTACGGTCAGATCGCCTGAAGTTGCTGCTGTCAGGTCGAAGCTGAGGCTGGCAACAGTGCTCTTGCCCTTCGCCGTTGACGAAACCGTACCCACCGATCCCGATGCACTTGCCGATGCCGTGCTGGCAGCCGTGATATCGGCAATCGCGAGTTCGGAAGTCGTGCCCGAAACCACAGGCTCATCAGTCATCGTAATGCTGTCGCTTGCGGTGAATTTCGCGCCCTTGTCCAGCGTCAGCACGATCGCGCCGTTCGACAACAGGGAACCCGTCGCGGCTTCCGTCAACACGATGGTGTCCGTGGTGGTTTGGGCGGTGCGTCCTGCAAACAGCGTGGTGTAGCCGGTCGGCGATACATCGGCGTAAGTCACTGCCGCGCCGCGTGCAACTGCATTGGCAAGCTTGATAGTCTGCGAACCAGCGCTGGCAACCGAGCTGGTGACGGTCATGTTGATATCGCCGGCAGTAGCGGAGGTCAAGTCGAGGAACGCACCTGTGCCCGTGCCGCCGACAACGATAGAGTCATCCGCAGCAACCGCTTCGTTATCCAGCGTCAACGTCAACACGGTGCGGTCGGCATTCAACGCGCCATTACCCCCCCCGCCGGCGCCGGTGCCGGAAATTCCGCTAAAGTGGGTGCCTGGGGCAGTGCTGGAAGTAGAGCCGTTTGCGGTGGTGAGATAAACAGTGCTGGCAGACATTGCCGTGCCCGCAGCAAAGGCGGCGCCCGGCACAAATTTCGCACCGCCGCTCAACGTCAACGTGATCGTGTTGGTTGTTGCAGCGCTAACCGGGCCGGCAAATGCGATCTTGATCGGGTCAACGGCTTGGTTGGACAGCGTGATGATCCCATCGGGTATCGTTGAAGTCGAGACGCTCTTGGATACAGACAGGGAATTTCCGGTTACGGTCGCAATCGCCTTGGTTCCACCGGTGACGTTCAGCAATTCGCTGGATGCCGGCGTAGCATTGATGCCGTCCGTAATGGTCAGGGATGCCGTGCCCACCGTCGCGCTGGAGCTGGCTGCCAACGCCAAGGGCGGAATCACCAGCGTATCATCCGACGGGCCAGTGCTTTGAGAAGCAGCAAACAGGGTAATAGTGAGAGATCCGTCGGTTTCCGCCTTGATGCTACCGATATTGGGATTCAAGCCCGCAAAATTCGCCGCCGTAACATCTCCGCCGTCCGGCTTACGCAACACCACATTCGTGGTTGCCGCCGCAGTCATTACGGAACCCGCACCAGTAGAAGCCAGCCCTGCCGTGAAGAAATCCGTCAGCCCGGTGCTCGATGTATTGTTGTTCAGCTTACCGCCATTGAGCGCCATATTCTTGTTGCTGGTAGCAGCGCCAGCAGCGTAGCAGTTAGCCGCAAAGATCGCCAGGTTTCTGCTTGTGCTCATCGTGGCCGTGTCTTGTTGGGCCGTCGACAAAGTGCTGCCGCCCAACGCCGTATCGATATAAATGAACGCGGAGCTATCCACCACCGCTGCAGTATAGCGCAACGGATAGATATTGCCGGCGGTCGGCGTGAATTTGCTCGCGGTCGCGACCGTCGTCGCAGTGGCGCCTATTGAAGTGCTTAGATAGGAGCCATACAGGTCTATCCCGGCGGGAATGGTGACCCTGAAGCCTATCGGGTTGGTTGTTAGGTTACCAAACGTACCCGACTCAGTCAGCGTCAGCGCATTGGACATCTTCGGCAGGCCACCCTGAATCAACACCACCGTTGTCGGCGTGCTCATGGTCGATGCCGCGAATTCATTTGCCACTACAACACCAGAGGCTGCTGCGAAAGCCATCGTCAAGCTGGCAGCAATCACTTTCTTCTTAAACGTTTGATTCATTACTTTCTCCTTTTTGAGATTTAAACCCGGCAAGACAGTTTGTTGCGTCTTCAGCAGAAAACCCAGAAACCACTCATCCAGACAAACTTAAACTACTACCTATTACAAACCTTATTCAGCGGCATGAAGCCGTCAGTCATTAACACTTTCGCTTCACACCTCCCTTTTTCCAAGATCCAGCCCGTTTAACCACTATTGTTTCAGGTAGCTCATGGCAGCGCATGCAAGGCAGTAAGGCGCATGGGGCAAATCTACCGGCCTTGTCGCCCCCTGTCAAGCACGCCCCGCCACTTTTCGCGCTTTCCAGCTTTGAATTCTGCATATCTGTCGCTTTTTTCCAACAAGAATTAGGATGAAAAATATCATGCGCAGAGCCATTCCACAAGCGGGGGGTGGGGGTTTGCGGGAGAGGGGCGCGGGGGTGTTGTGAAAAAACAACAAAGTTGAGCGTGACTGGGCGCGATGAGATTTTTATGCCCTCAGCAATACAGCACATAACGCCCGGTCAAGCGATAATAGATTCAGCCCATGCACCTTGGCGGTGGCTGCAATAATGACATCGGGCAATTTCAGGCGCGTCGCCCGGCGCAGTCGGATGGCGGCATCCTCGACTTTCCGGTCAATCGGCAAGTGATGCATGGCCGATAACATCGATACGATGGCCTGCTCCTGCTCGGCATCCATTTCGGGAAACCCCAACAGTTCCATCCGCGTGATGCTGGAATAGGCACACTCGCCTGGTGAAATGCCACCCTCGTAGGCCATGGCTACAGCCTCCGGCACATCCTTCAGCAAGCCAATGATAATATTGGTGTCAAGCAGATACTTAACGCCATTCATCGCGCATAGCTTTCTGGATATCCAACGGGGGGGCGTTAAAAATCTCCGAATGCTTTAACTGCCCGATGAATCGGCTAAATCCAACGCTCTCGGTTGGTTCCTCCCGAGTCAAAGCCCCCTCTTTTATCGGGAAGGCGATAACTTCGATTTCCTGATTTACATAAGCTTCGGGAAGATCAATCATTAAATGGCGACTATAGGGCTTCACAATTTGACGCAGCATGAATATTCCTTTAGGCAATAGAAACATTTAGTGGGCAGGCTGCAAGCCCGTAGCGCCATTCCACAAGCGGGGAATAGGGGGGGCGGGAGAGGTGCGCGAGGGTATTGCGAAAAAACAACACCGCTTACCCAACACCATTACCGCTAAGCTCTCCATTTCCGTTCATGGTTCGACAGGTTCTTCACGAACGGAAACTTCGAGCTTATCTCCTTCAAGTTCAAGGTGTTGCAAGCCGGGTTGGCACGATTTTTGTGCCCACGCGGAAATTGTCGCGTTGAACCGCGTGGGCACGATAAAGCCGTGCCCACGCTACCCGGCTAGAGACTAGGTAAAAACCCGGCGCGTTGCGCCGACAACCCACTAGCCTCTTCAATGCGTCACCCCAGCATGCAAGAAAAAATCCATCAACCGGATAAGACCGATAATCGCGCCGACCGAACTGACCACCCATAATGTGTGCCGATGCAGGGAAGCTGTCATTTTGACTTCCAACCCTTTGATTTCCAATCGGACGCCTTCGATATCAAGTTTCAGACGACCTTCGGCTTCTTTGATTTCCTTTTGCAGGCGACCTTCGGCTTCTCTGATTTCCAGCCGGACGCCTTCGATTTCCTTTTGCAGGCGACCTTCGACTTCCTTGATTTCCAGCCGGACGCTTTCGATTTCCTTTTGCAGGCGACCTTCGGCTTCTCTGATTTCCAGCCGGACGCCTTCGATTTCCAGCTTCAGGCGCAGTTCGCTTTCGCGCACATGCCCTTGCGTCGCCACTTCCTTGAGTTCGGGGTAGCGCTCTTCCAGGCGCTCGAAAGCTTCTGCTATCAGCCGCGCACGGGCTTTGTCCTCGCCTGCATCGGTAAGTTGTTCGTATAGCTTTAGTGCGACTCCCATGGCTTTCTCCTCGAAATTATCCTAGAAAGCTCAGTTGACCGCTTGCCAAGATATGTAACACAGTGGTTCTAAACAACTTTGTTATCTATTTTGCGTTCACCCGTTTGGTGAGAGCGCTACGGGCTGGATTGCACGGTTTTCCGGGCGCATGGCGGCGTTGTAACTCCTTGGAATGGAATAACCATTCCGCGTCGTTACGCCTTGCCCTGCACCCGGAAAACCGCACACTCCAGCCCGTTCAACTGAGCTTTCTAGGATTATCACTTGCGCGAGGGAGCAATTGTCCGGTTTGGATTGTTCCTTCGCGGGATGCAATGCATACCCGGCAGCCTAACGGCTCTTGTGCCCAAGCCGTAGGCTGTCGGGTATGGGCAGAGAGGCGCAAATTGCGCTGCTTGGATATTCTCATGCAAGCAATTTGCAACGCGGTGAGTCGCGCCCGCCGGGGGCAATCCAACCGGATAATTGCCCCCTTGCGTGAGGCATATTAGGTCGCAGTTTAGCATAAGCCGCGCCTGCCCATCCCCACGCCCCAATGCGCTCTGCGGTTGGAACGCGCCTACATGAGCACGATGTCGTATTGTTCCTGGCTGTACTGGCTTTCCACTTGCAGCGAGATCGGTTTACCGATGAAGTCGCCCAGTTGCGCCAGGCTTTGCGATTCTTCGTCGAGGAATAGGTCGATGGCCTGCTGCGAGGCGAGGATGCGGAATTCGCGCGGGTTGAATTGGCGCGCTTCACGCAGGATTTCGCGCAGGATTTCGTAACACACGGTCTGCGGCGTTTTCAGGTTGCCGCGTCCGTGGCAGATGGAGCACGGCTCGCACAGCACATGGGCGAGGCTTTCGCGGGTGCGTTTGCGCGTCATCTCAACCAGGCCGAGCGCGGAGAAGCCGTTAACGGACATTCTGGTTCGGTCTTTTGCCAGCGTCTTTCTGAATTCGGCCAGCACTTGTTCCTTGTGCTCCGCGTTGTCCATGTCGATGAAGTCGACGATGATGATGCCGCCAAGGTTGCGCAGCCGCAGTTGGCGCGCGATGACCTGTGCGGCTTCGAGGTTGGTCTTGAAGATAGTGTCGTCGAAATTGCGCCCGCCGACAAAGCCGCCGGTGTTGACATCTATGGTGGTAAGCGCTTCGGTCTGGTCCATAATCAGGTAGCCGCCGGATTTCAGATCGACGCGGCGCGACAGCGCCCGTTCGATTTCTTCCTCGACGCCGCGCAGGTCGAACAGCGGACGCTCGCCGGCGTAGTGCGCCAGCTTGTGCGCCACGTTACTGGTGTAGCTCTCGGCGAATTCGAGCATATTCAGGAAGGTTTCGCGTGAATCCACCAGGATGCGGTCGCTGTCGTCATTGACGAAATCGCGCAATACGCGCTGCGACAAATTCAGGTCTTGATAGAGCAAGGTGGCGGGTTTGGCGCTTTTCGCCTGTTCGCGTATGCCTTGCCACAATTTGCGCAGGTATTCGATGTCCGCCAACAGTTCCTTGTCGCTCGCCGTTTCGGCCATGGTGCGGACGATGAAGCCGCCGGTTGCGTCGGAGGGCAGCAGGTGTTGCAGTTTTTCGCGCAGCAGTTCGCGCTCGGTTTCGTCCTCGATGCGTTGCGAAATGCCGATATGGGTTTCCTGCGGCAAATAGACCAGGAAGCGCCCGGCGAAGCTGATCTGGGTGGAAAGCCGCGCGCCCTTGGTGCCGATGGGGTCCTTGATAACTTGCACCAGCAGGGTTTGCCCTTCGAACAGGATTTTTTCTATGGGGCGGTTTTCGGCAGCCGGCTGGTCCTGCCAAATATCCGCTACATGCAGGAACGCCGCCCGCTCCAGGCCGATCTCGACGAACGCCGATTGCATCCCCGGCAGCACCCGGCACACCCGGCCCAGATATACGTTGCTCACCATCCCGTGGCTGCTGGTGCGCTCGATGTGGATTTCCTGCAGCACCCCATGCTCCATCACCGCAACACGGGTTTCCTGGGGGGTGACGTTAATCAGGATTTCTTCGCTCATGAGTTTTTTGGTCGAGAGTCCTATGTTATAAAATACTTACGCCGAATTCCGTCAGCAATTCCGCCGTTTCGAACAGCGGCAACCCCATCACCCCGGAATAGCTGCCGGAAAGAGCCTTCACGAAAGCTGCGGCGCGCCCCTGGATGGCATACGCGCCGGCCTTGTCGAGCGGCTCTCCGGTGGCGGCGTAATGCCGGATTTCTTCCCTGCTTAACGCCTTGAACACGACAGTCGAAATCGACAAGCGCATTGCCAGGTGTTCGCCCAATGTCACTGCTACGGCGGTCAGCACTTCATGTTCTCGCCCCGACAACGCACTCAACATGTCCATCGCGCCATCGCGGCCATCCGGCTTGCCCAGGATGCGCTCTCCCAGCACCACTGCGGTATCCGCAGCCAAAACCGGCAGGCGCGGCAACATGCGCTGTTTTACGCAATATCCGCCATGTTCGGCCTTGGCGCGGGCGATGCGCTGCACGTAGTCGCGCGGCGCCTCAAACGGCAGGGGCGTCTCGTCCACGTCCAGCGGGCGCGCCGGGTTCTCGCGGAACAATAGCGCCTCAAAGCCGACGCCTATCTGTTTCAGCAATTCGCCGCGACGCGGCGAACGCGAGGCGAGGTAAATTTTGTGGCCGGTCATTCTCGGTGGTAGGGATGGTTCTGGATAATCGTCATCGCCCGGTACAATTGCTCCGCCAGCACGACTCGCGCCAGTCCGTGGGGCAGCGTGAAATGCGAGAGCGACAGCAGTTTGGCGGCCTGCTGCTTGATGTCCTGGTGCAGTCCGTCCGCGCCGCCGATGATGAAGGCCACATCGCGCCCGCCGCGCAACCAGCCTTTCAGGCTTTCCGCCAGTTCCAGCGTGGCGGGACATGCGCCGCGCTCATCCAGCGCCACGATTTCGCAATCCTTGGTCAATGCCGCCAGGATGCGCGCTTTTTCGGCTTCCTTGACCTGATCGCAGGTTTTGCCGCCGACGCGCTTTTCCGGTTTGATTTCCATCAATTCGATGCGCGCCTCGCGCGGCATGCGCTTGACATATTCGGCGAAACCCGCCGCCACCCAATCCGGCATTTTGTGTCCCACTGCGACAATCAACAGCCGCATCAGGCGTGGGCGGCGGCCATCGGGGTCAATTTAGGTTTTACGCCGATGGGGCGGCTGCCGCCCCACAGCTCCTCCAGACTGTAATATTCGCGCACCGCCGGCTGCATGATATGCACCACCACCGCGCCGAAATCCACCAGCACCCATTCGCCGTTTTCCTCGCCTTCCACGCCTATGGGCGGCGTCCCGTGCTCCTTGAGCTTGACTTGCACATTGCTGGAGAGCGCGCGCGTTTGCCGGTTGGAGTCAGCGCTGGCGATGATCATGCAATCCGTCATGCTGGTCAGCTTGGATACGTCCAGCACCGTGATGTCTTTCGCCTTGATGTCTTCCAGTGCGGCCACGACGGCCTGTTTCATCATTTCCAAATCCATAACATCCTTATTTATAAATACAAATTATTGGCAAAAATATAATCGAGCACCGCATCGGGCAGCAAATAGCGCGGGCTTAAACCTTGCCGCAGCAGCCCCCGGATGCGGGTGGACGAAATGTCCAGCGCGGTGACGGGGTAGTGGACTATCCTGCCAGCCGACGCCTGATGTAGGGTTTTTACGTCATGGTGCAAGCGTTTTTCCAGTTCTTCGTGCAGATCGCCGGGCAAGCCGTCAGCCCAATTAAAGCCGGGGCGGTGCGCCACCACGATGTGCGCCAACTCGAACAGTTCGCGCCAATAGTACCATGTCGGCAAACCCCGGAACGCATCGGCACCCATCAGCAGGCACAAGGGACGCCCGTTCCCCAGCTCGCGGCGCAATTCGGCCAGGGTTTCCACGGTGTAGCACGGGGTCTGCTTGAAGATTTCGCGCTCGTCCAGCCGCAACAGCGGGTTGCCGTCCAGCCCCAGGCGCACCATTTCCAAACGCTGCCGGGGCGAAACGCCCGGTTGGTCGCGGTGTGGCGGTATGCCCGCCGGTGTCAGCCGGACTTCGGCCAGTCCCAGCCCCTCTCCCAGCTCCTGCGCCATGCGCAGATGGCCGAAATGAATGGGATTGAATGTGCCGCCAAGTATGCCTAGGGGCAGAGGGGAGTGAGGAGTGAGGGGGGAGGTTGAAGAATATTCTTCAACCCCGCACCGATTTTGACCGTTCGCCCCACCTTTCACTTTCGCCCCCTCACCTTCTCACCACTCACCCAAATGATGCGTCCCCTCGGCGGGCAGGCCGGTGTCCGGGTCGTTCCAATCGGCTATGCCGATTTCCGCCTCGACCTCGGCCAGGCTCTCCCCCGGCTCGTAGTCGGAATCGGCGCGGTACTCCATGTCCTGCACCGCTTCCCACAGGGTCGAAAAAGGACCGAACACCCGGTCGCTTTCCTTGTCCTGCCAGCAATAGCCGTCCGGGCGTTCAATGATGCGTGTTTTGTCGTATTCCGCCGGGGTTTGCGGGATGTTGCCGGGCATAAATATTCTCCTTGTTGAATAAAAGGCTAGTGGACGCCGGTCGGTTTTTACTAGTCCCTAGCCGGTAGGGTGGGCACGGCTTTATCGTGCCCACGCGGATCAACACGGCAATTTCCGCGTGGGCACAAAAAACGTGCCCACCCTACCCGGCTAGCCTCTCTCCCCTAGCCCCTCACATGCCCATCGCCGAGCACGATGAATTTCTGGCTGGTGAGTCCTTCCAATCCGACCGGGCCGCGCGCATGAAGCTTGTCGGTGGAGATGCCGATTTCCGCGCCCAGGCCGTATTCGAAGCCGTCGGCGAAACGCGTCGAGGCATTCACCATCACCGAACTGGAATCCACTTCGCGCAGGAAACGGCGCGCCTTGGTGTAATTCTCGGTGACGATGGCTTCAGTGTGCTGCGAGCTATAGGTGGCGATATGCGCCATCGCCTCGTCCAAGCCTGTTACCACGCGGATGCTCAGGATGGGCGCGAGGTATTCAGTGTGCCAGTCTTCCTCGCAGGCTTCCTTCATTTGCGCGACGATGGCGCGCGAGGCGGGGCAGCCGCGCAGCTCAACTCCCTTGTCGAGGTAGATTTTGCATAGCGGCGGCAACACGTCCCGCGCCACGCTTTGCGCCACCAGCAAAGTTTCCATAGTGTTGCAGGTGCCATAGCGGCTGGTCTTGGCGTTGTCGGCGATGCTGATTGCCTTGGCGTGATCCGCTTCGTCGTCGATGTAAACATGGCATACGCCGTGCAGGTGCTTAATTACGGGAATGCGCGCTTCCTGGATCAGGCGCTCAATCAGCCCCTTGCCACCGCGCGGCACGATCACATCGACGAATTCCTTCATCGTAATCAGTTCGCCCACTGCGGCGCGATCGGTGGTCGCGACGACCTGCACCGCCGTTTCGGGCAGGCCGGCGACTTTCAAGCCTTCGCGCACGCATTCAGCAATCGCCTGATTGGAATGCAGCGCTTCCGAGCCGCCGCGCAAAATCGCCGCGTTGCCGGATTTCAGGCACAGTCCCGCCGCATCGGCGGTCACGTTGGGGCGCGCCTCGTAAATGATGCCGATCACGCCCAAGGGCACGCGCATCTTGCCAACCTGGATGCCGGAAGGCCGATAGTTGAGACCGGTGATCTCGCCCACCGGATCAGGCAACGCGGCGATTTGCTCCAGACCTTCCGCCATGCTTGCCACACCTTTTTCGCTCAAGGTCAGGCGGTCGAGCAATGAAGCCTCCAGCCCGGCTTCCCGAGCTTGTGCCAAATCCTGCGCGTTGGCTGCCACCAGTTTCGCGCCATCGCGCCGGATCGCGCCCGCCATCGCCAGCAGCGCCTGGTTTTTGGTATTGGTGTCGGCGCTCGCCATCAGGCGCGACGCGGCGCGCGCCTGTTTGCCGAGGTTGTGCATGTAAGTTTTTACGTCCATTTCAATCACCTTAAGTTTGGAGTTTGATTTTTGTCTCGTTCTCACGCGGAACGTGGAATGATCAACCGCGCTTCCCAAGCCCGTAGGATGTGCCGAGGAACGAGGCGCATCTGTCGCGTATGCCGCCAAGGAGCGATGCGCTTCCTGTCGTCAACAATCCTACTAACGGAACCACATCAACCTATTCGGGACGCAGAGCGTCCAAGGCTGCATTCCCACGCGGAGCGCTCATCGTTACACACAAGTGTCAGGGCAGAGGCGAGCGCAGGTTTGCTCCCTTCTCCCGCAGGCGGGAGAAGGGCCGGGATGAGGGTGTTTGCGTATTGGCAACCGTTATCAATGTGCAAACACCCTCACCCCCTCTCCCGCCTGCGGGGAGAGCGAAGCGAGGGGGGCGGAGCCGGCTTTATGCTGTCTTTTCGCATAGACCTGAGCAACAGTTATTGTTTGCAAAGATGTGTGTAACGATGAGCGCGGAGCGTGGGAACGATCACATTTCCCCGTTCGTGGTGAGCTTGTCGAACCATGAATGGTTTAACAGTCAACCGGTTAGGAAAAATCCATTCACCCTTCGACAGGCTCAGGGCGAACGGATTTTTCCTAACTTCAGACTTAATCATTTCCTACTTTACGCTTTAACCACCATCATCCCCAATTGCAACAATTCGTCCCACACATCGCCGCGTTCCAGCCCCTTGATCATCCTATCGGTCGTCGCAGCGCGTTTGAGCGCTGCGATCAGGCGTTTGCCGCCGATACGTTTCAGTGCGCGCTCCATCAGCGTCTGGCGCGATTCCCACACCCGCGCTTCGCGCATCATCTGCGCGACGGGAACGCCGCGTTTTTGCCCCAGCACGATTTTTGTCAGGGTGCGGATTTCCTGGGAGAGCGCCCACAGCACCAGCACCGCCCCCACGCCCTCGCCGCGCAAGCCTTCCAGGATGCGCGCAAAGCGCGCCGCATCGCCCGCCAGCATGGCTTCCGCCAGATTGAACACATCATAGCGCGAAACATCCAGCACCGCTTCCTTGACCTGCGCGAAAGTCAGCGCGCCGGCGGGGTGCAGCAGCCCGAGCTTGCGGATTTCCTGGTGCGCGGCGAGCAGGTTGCCTTCCACCCGGTCGGCGAGAAATTGCAACGCCTCGCGCTCGGCACGCTGGTTCTGCGCCGCCAGACGCCCGGCGATCCAGTCCGGCAGGCGGCTGCGCTCCACCGGATAAACCTGCACCACCGTTCCTGCGGCCTCCAACGCCTTGAACCATTTGCTGCCCTGCTGCGTCTTGTCGAGCTTGGGGAGCGACACCAGAATCAGGGTGTCCGGCGGGAGCTTGGCGCAACGCTGTTCGAGCGCCTTGCCGCCTTCTATACCGGGCTTGCCGGAGGGGATGCGGATTTCCAGAATGCGCCGTTCGGCGAACAGGGATAAATTGT
The DNA here is from genome assembly GCA_041674485.1 of Sulfuricellaceae bacterium. Classification (GTDB taxonomy): domain Bacteria; phylum Pseudomonadota; class Gammaproteobacteria; order Burkholderiales; family Sulfuricellaceae; genus JAGXQV01. The sequence goes on along the minus strand of JBAYVP010000032.1, from coordinate 12,724 downwards.
TGCCGCTCGCCAGCAGATTCTGCCAATTAAAATGGGCTTCGACCGTGAACAATTCGCGCTCGGAATACCCTTGCGAGCGCGCCGCAACGCGTATCGCATCCGCCGCCTCCAGCGCCAGCAGCGGTTCGTCGCCGAAGACAAGATACAGCGGGGACAGTTCCCGCTGCAAGTGCGCCGCCAGTTGTTCCGCCTTGACACGCATGGCGGGTCAGAGGACAGAAGACAGAGGACAGAGGACAGAGGGCAGACTTGCAGCCGGGCGCATGGCTAGTCTTCGGGGGCGATGGGTGGCGGCAGCTTGGCGGCGTTCATGCGGCGCAGTATCTGGGCGGTGACATCCTGTTGCATGTCCTGGTACAACAGCACCTCCTCCGATTCCTTCGCCAGCACCAGGGTGTCGTCGTAGGTCATATCGCGGCGCAATTCTATGGTCTGGAGGGGCAGCAGGTCGCGGCTCCGGCTATCGCGCAGGCGGAACTCGACGCGGTAGATCAGCAGGTATTCCCGCACCCGCCCCACGCCGCTTAACGACAGGATGCGCTTTTCGCGGCTCTCGCCCGAAATCTGCAACACCGCCTGCGCGCCGGCTGCGCTGGGTAAAAGGCGGGTGCGGCTGCCGATGCCGATGGCGCGGTTCAGGTCGGCAACCAAAGCCGGGCTGCCGCCTTCGACAAACAGCGTTTCGAACGGCAGGCTCGCCCGTCCGCGCAATTGAAAGCCGCAGGCGGCAAGGGAGACGGTCAGCAACACCAGTGCGACCATTTTAAAAGCTGTTCCGGTGATTTTAGACCACGACATTGACCAACCTCCCCGGCACCACCACGACTTTTTTCGCGGGTTTGCCTTCCATAAATTTTTGCACATTGGGGTTGGCCAGCGCCAACCGCTCTATGGTTTCCCTGGCCGCATCCCTGGCCACCGTGATACTGCCGCGCAACTTGCCGTTGACTTGCAACACCAGTTCGATTTCGTCCTGCACCAACGCCGCAGCATCGACCTTGGGCCAAGACACGTCAAGCAAGTTCGCGCCGACTTTAAGTTCCGCCCATAACGCCTGGCAAATGTGCGGCACGATGGGCGCCAGCAACACGATCGCACTTTCCAGCGCTTCCTGCATCACCGCGCGGCCTGTCGCGCTGTGGTCGCCCATCTTGGCCAGACTGTTCATCAGCTCCATCACTGCGGCAATGGCGGTGTTGAACTGCTGGCGTCGCCCATAATCGTCCGTCACCCGCTGTATAGTGGCGTGAATCTGGAAACGCAACGCCTTCAGTTCGGCAGGCAGCGCGCCACCCGTGCAGGCCGCAACCACGCCTTGCTCGACATGCTCATGCACCGCCCGCCACAAGCGCTTGAGGAAACGGAACGCCCCCTCCACCCCTGCGTCCGACCATTCCAGACTCTGTTCCGGGGGTGCGGCGAACATCATGAAGAGCCGCGCGGTGTCGGCGCCGAACTGATCGATCAGCGCCTGCGGATCGACAGTGTTGCCCTTGGATTTGGACATTTTCGTGCCGTCTTTCAGCACCATGCCCTGGGTGAGCAATTGGGTGAACGGTTCATCCAAGGATTTTGGTGCGCGTAGCGCGTCGTTAGCCCCCTCCCCCGCAAGCGGGAGAGGGCTTCCAAACAACCCGACATCACGCATCAACTTGTGAAAAAACCGCGCATAGAGCAGGTGCAGGATCGCATGTTCTATGCCGCCGATATATTGATCCACCGGCAGCCAGTAATTGGCGCGCTCATCCAGCATCGCGTCACTGCAATCATGGCTGGCATAGCGCGCGTAGTACCACGAAGATTCGACAAAGGTATCCATCGTGTCGGTTTCGCGCTCTGCCTTTCCCCCGCACTTGGGGCAGACGGTCTGGTAAAACGACGGCATTTTCTTGATCGGCGAGCCGACATCCAGCGTCACGTCTTCCGGTAGCTTCACCGGCAAGTCTTTTTCAGGCACGGGCACGTCGCCGCAGGCCGCGCAATGAATAATGGGAATCGGGCACCCCCAGTAGCGCTGGCGCGAGATGCCCCAGTCGCGTAGGCGGAACTGGGTGCGCTTGCCGCCCAGAGCCTTGGCTTCGAGATCGGCGGCAATCGCATCGGAAGCCTGATTGAAATCCAGTCCGTCGTATTTGCCTGAGTTCACGCAGATTCCGTGCTCGACCATGGCTTCTTCGGGTAATGGGTGATGAGTGATGGGGGATGGGGGGGGCTTTTGCCCATTACCCATTCCCCATTCCCCATCACCAGCAGGACGAATGACCTGCCTGATCGGCAGACCGTACTTCTTCGCAAACGCAAAGTCGCGCTCGTCATGCGCCGGCACCGCCATCACCGCGCCCTCGCCGTATCCCATCAGCACGTAATTGGCCACCCATACCGGCAGCTTTTCGCCGTTGAGCGGATGGATCACGAAGCGCCCGGTGTCCATGCCCTTCTTTTCCATCGTCGCCATATCGGCTTCGGCCACGCTGCCACGCTTGCATTCCTCGATAAAAGCGGCAAGTTCAGGATTTCCCCGCGCCGCCTCGGTAGCGAGCGCGTGTTCGGCAGCCACCGCGACATAGGTCGCGCCCATCAACGTATCGGGGCGCGTAGTGTAGACTTTCAAGACCGGGTGAGGGGTGAGGGGTGAGGGGTGAGGCGTATTGGGGTTTCCCTCCTCACTCCTCACTCCTAACTCCTCACTACACAAAAAACACACCTCAGCGCCAAAGCTTTTGCCTATCCAATTGCGCTGCATGGTTTTTACCTGCTCCGGCCAGCCGGGCAGGTTGTCGAGGTCTTTCAGCAGTTCCTCGGCATAGGCGGTGATTTTCATGAAATACATGGGGATGTCGCGCTTTTCCACCAGCGCGCCGGAGCGCCAGCCGCGCCCGTCTATCACCTGCTCGTTGGCGAGCACGGTGCAGTCCACCGGGTCCCAGTTCACCGTGGCGAGTTTTTTGTAGATCAGCCCTTGCTCGAACAGCTTGGTGAACAGCCACTGCTCCCATTTGTAATAATCCGGCTTGCAGGTCGCCAGTTCGCGCGTCCAGTCTATGGCCAGCCCCAGGCTTTTCAATTGCCCGCGCATATAGTCGATGTTGGAATAAGTCCACGCGGCGGGCGCCACCTTGTTCTGGATCGCCGCGTTTTCCGCCGGCAGGCCGAACGCATCCCAGCCCATCGGCTGCATCACGTTAAACCCCTGGAAACGGTGGTAGCGCGACAGCACATCGCCTATGGTGTAGTTGCGCACATGCCCCATGTGCAGCTTGCCGGAAGGATAAGGAAACATCGACAGGCAGTAATATTTCGGCTTGGCGGAATCCTCCTTGGCCTGAAAAGCCTTGGATTCATCCCACAACGCCTGGGCTGCACGTTCGATCTCCGCCGGGGTGTATTGCGCTTGCATGGAAAACAACCTTGAAAAAAATAATTCCGGCGATTATACCCCGTCACAGTGCCAAACAGATTCCCCTTGCCGCCGGTATCGGGTCATTAACCCCAAACAGGAGACGCTACAGTCAGAATGGGGTATATTGCGATTAAACTGAACGCCTAACGCTTATTGAACATTAGCCATTTCACGCATTTCAGGGAGCACTAACATGAGCAAAACCATCACACTTTCCATCGTCATCGCACTCATCGCATTCTGCACATGGTTTTACTTCACGCCGCACCTTGCCGTAAACGGCATGAAGACCGGCGCAGAGGCTAAAGACGCTGCAAAACTGTCGAGCTACGTCAATTATCCGGCGCTCAAGGAGAGTCTGAAAGCCGGTTTCAGCGCCAAACTCACTTCCGGCGCTGCAAAAGAAAGCAAGCTACTGGGCGTACTCGGCGCCGCATTGGCGGACGCCGTCGTTAATCCGACGATAGACGCACTGATTACGCCGGAAAGTCTGGCAATGATTATGCGGGGCGACAAACCACAACCCGCCAACAATGCCACAAAAAATACTACGCAATCGAAGCCATCCGAAACCGAAACGTCGATGGCTTACGAGAGTTTCGACCGCTTCGTCGTGACCATCAAGAAGAAGGGCGCAACCGGAGAGCCTTTCGGCTTGGTTTTTAACCGCGAGGGACTATTCTCCTGGAAACTGTCGGCGTTGAGGTTGCCCTTGTAAGGGCAGCCCCTGAATTCAAGGGCAGGGTAAATTTGTTCTCAGAAAAAATGTAGGGTGGATAAGCGTAGCGCATCCACCTTGCCGCCATGCCCACCCCCAAAAGCCAGCCACCGGCGTTTGCTGCTACAATATCGCCGCTTCGCAACCAGGCGCCCATCCCATGCAAAAACTCGTCATCGCTTCCAACAACCCCGGCAAACTGCGCGAAATCGGCGCGATACTCCAACCCATGGATTTCGAGGTGTTGCCGCAATCGGCCTTCAACATCTCCGAGGCGGAAGAGCCGTACTGCACTTTTATCGAAAACTGCCTCGCCAAGGCGCGCCACGCCAGCCTGCATTCCGGCCTGCCCGCGCTGGCGGATGATTCCGGCATTTGCGTGGATGCGCTGAACGGCGCGCCCGGCGTGTATTCGGCGCATTTCGCCGGATTCCCGAAATCCGACCAGCGCAATAACGAAAAGCTGATCGAAGCGCTGCAAGGCCAGGCCAACCGCAAAGCGCATTACTACTGCATCATGGTGCTGGTGCGCCACCCGGAAGACCCGCAGCCCATCATCGCCGAAGGCGCGATGCACGGCGAGATCATCGACACGCCGCGCGGCGACGGCGGCTTTGGCTACGATCCCTATTTTCTGCTGCCCGAATACGGCCAGACCGGCGCGGAAATTCCTATGGAACTGAAAAACCGCATCAGCCATCGCGGCAAGGCGCTGGCGGTGTTGGTGGAGAAAATCAAGGGAAATGGGGAATGGGGAATGCGCGATGAGGGAAGGGGTTGCGAACCCTTTATCCTAAGCCGGACGAGCCGGAACCAATAAACTTACTCACGCTTTAGCCGCGAAGACGCGAAGAAAAGCCAAGGCCGGTTTGGTTTTTCTTCGCGTCTAAAGCGGCTAAAGCGTGAAAAATTCTTAACCGGAAATTGCGACCTGCACCTGAAAATCGCAACTTCATAAGCGACAATTTGTTGTCGTTTGTTTTTGCCTTAGAGCCTAGGTTCACCCATTAGTCATCCCTCAGTGATCACCACGCTTCCGCCGCTTTCCCTCTACATCCATATCCCGTGGTGCGTGCGCAAATGCCCGTACTGCGATTTCAACTCTCATGCGGCAACGGGCGGCATCCCGGAGCGCGAATACGCCGTAGCGCTGTTGCGCGACCTGGAAAGCCTGCTGCCGTTGGTTTGGGGACGCAAGGTGATGAGCGTGTTTTTCGGCGGCGGCACGCCCAGCCTGTTTTCGGCGCGCGCGCTGGACGACATCCTGTGCGGCGTTCGGGCGCTGCTGCCGCTTGCGCCGGGCGCGGAAATCACGCTGGAAGCCAATCCCGGCGCGGTGGAGGCGGGCAAATTCGCGGAATTCCGCGCGCTGGGCGTCAATCGCCTGTCGCTAGGGATTCAAAGCTTCAACCCCGATCATCTGCAAGCGCTGGGGCGCATCCACGATGAGCGCGAGGCGCGAGGCGCGGTTGAATTGGCACTCACCCATTTCGACAACGTTAACCTCGATCTGATGTACGGTCTACCCGGCCAGGAAATCGCGCAGGCGCTGGCCGACATTCGCACCGCCGTTAACTACGGCGCGTCGCATATTTCCGCCTACCACCTCACGCTGGAGCCGAACACGCTGTTTTACGCCCAACCGCCGGCGCTGCCCGACGACGATGTCTGCGCCGCGATGCAGGAAGCCATAGAAACGGAACTGGCCGATGCCGGCTACCAACATTACGAAACCTCCGCCTTCGCCCAACCAAACCGCCGTTGCCGGCACAACCTGAATTATTGGCATTATGGCGATTACTTGGGGCTAGGCGCAGGCGCGCACGCCAAGCTGACGCTGCACGATCAAATCTTGCGCCAAGCCAGACTGCGTTCGCCACAAGACTATCTGGACGCAGTAGCGATGGGAAAACCGGCGATGGAAGAACATGAGGTCGCGGCAGCGGATCGCGGCTTCGAATTCATGATGAACGCGCTACGCCTGACTGAAGGCTTTGGCGCCGCGCTGTACACAGAGCGCACCGGGCTGGCGTGGGACTCGGTCGAAAACAAATTACAGGAAGCCGGACGGCTCGGGCTGGTCACGCGCGACACCTTCAACATCCGCCCCACGGAACGGGGGCAGCGCTTTCTCAACGAGCTGCTCCAGTTATTCCTGCCGGACTAGCCGGAACCAAAAAACGTTCACTGCGAAGACGCGGAGATTTCGCGGAGCACAAGGATTGGCGCAGTTTTATCGCACCCACATGGCTACGCCTGCTTCGCGGCTTTATCGCGTCGCATCCGGCAAAATGAAGTATTCGGCATTGGAATTTCGCGCGTCGACGCCAATGGCCAGCCTTGATTTGTGCGTATCTGCTCGGATTTCTTAAGGTCGTTGATAATCCGTGCAATATCAAAATCAAAACTGGCGGCGTGTTCCCGCCTGATGGCGTGAATTTCTTCAATGATCTCGTCAGCTATCAATGTTTCCATCGTCCTCTCCTAGTAATTCTTCGGGAGTGCAAATAAGTTTTATGCTACCCTTCGCCATCATGCTAGATCAACGCGCCCAACTCCTGCTCAAGACCCTGGTCGAACGCTACATCAGCGACGGCCAGCCGGTCGGCTCGCGCACGCTGTCCAAGCAGTCCGGCCTGGATTTGTCGCCGGCCACCATCCGCAACGTGATGGCGGACCTGGAGGAAATGGGCTTCATTGCCAGCCCGCACACCTCGTCCGGGCGCATCCCGACGCCGCGCGGCTACCGCGTTTTCGTCGATACGCTGCTCACCATACAGCCGCTCGACACATTGCAGATGCATCGCCTGGAAAACCAGCTTTCTCCCAGCGACCCGCAGAAACTCATCACTTCCGCCTCCAAGCTATTGTCCGACCTGAGCACCTTCGCCGGCATCGTGATGACGCCCAAGCGGCGTAGCGGCGCGTTCCGCCATATTGAATTCCTGCGCCTGTCGGACAAGCGCATCCTGCTGATACTCGTCACCGCCGACGAAAACGTGCAAAACCGCATCATCTTCACCGAAAAGAATTTTAGCGCAAGCGAGTTGGTCGAAGCCGGCAATTATTTCAACCAGCATTACTCCGGCTGCACACTGGAAGAAGTGCGCGGCAAAATGCAGGCCGAACTGAAAAAACTGCACCACGACATGAGCACGCTGATGACTGCGGCAGTCGATGCCGGCAGCGACGCGCTCACTGAAACCGCCGACGACTATGTGCTTTCCGGCGAAGGCAAGCTGCTGCATGTGCAGGATTTGTCGGTCAACATGGCGAGCTTGCGCAAGCTGTTCGACGCATTCGAGCAAAAAACCGAACTGCTGCAATTGCTGGATGTCAGCCAACGGGCGCAAGGCGTGCAGATTTTCATCGGCGGCGATTCGTGCCATGTGCCGTTGGACGAATGCAGCGTAGTCACCGCGCCCTACGAAGTGGATGGCCGCATCGTCGGCACCGTCGGCGTGATCGGCCCGACGCGCATGGCCTACGAGCGCGTGATCCCTATCGTGGACATCACCGCCAAGCTGCTGTCTAGCGCGCTGTCGTATCATTGACGAGGAAAACGCCGTGCATCCCAGAATAACCCTGATCTATTGGAAATCGGACAAGTTCTGGCTGGGCAAGATGCTCGAACATCCCGAGATCATGACGCAGGGCGTGACCCTTGAAGAACTGGAAGAAAACATCAAGGATGCTTATCTGTTGATGGCGATGGACTGAATTGGGGGCAATAATATTGAGATCGGCTTATCGTCTGGAATCCATAGCTCTAAATCAGGTTGGCGTATTCGATGATGTGCGCCTGGATTTCCCATCTATCGCATCCTCGGAGAAAGATGCCGACAAGGCTGAGCTATATCTTTTTACCGGACCGAACGGCTGCGGGAAAAGCACGTTGCTCTATGCATTAGCAGAAATTTTCGAGGTATTTGATCATGTTGGACTGATACACAGAAGGTTTCGTGGGCAGGAAAGCGGGGTTGATTTCGTATTCGCCGGGCAGGTTGGACATTACTGCGTCCGCAAGCCAGACTTGCAGCCAGATGGTTGGTTGGGTAACCAATTCGGAATTTATTCGGAATTATTCAACTCCCCCTTCAATGACCTTTTTTTCGGCTACGGGCTAGGCTGGAACTATGATTACGGTTCAGACATGAACGATGATCTAGCCAAGTACAAACGAACGAATCAGCCACCCAAACCTAATGACATCCAAAGACAAATTGTTTTTCCCTTCGCCGCCTTCGCCTACTCCGGCCAGAGAACCCTGCGGGATATACAGCCGCCTTCCATCCAGCAAATCAACAATTCCCCTTTCGAAGCCGCATTGTCTTTCGATGGCAGCGCCCGCCCCCAGGTATTGTTGCAATGGATAGCCAACAATCGCGCCCAGTCGGCGCTGGCGAAAGCGGATGGAGACGCCAGTGCTGCGGAAATTTACGACCAGGCGCTGGCGCGCATCACCACCTTGATCCGCGACATCTGCGATCTCGACCTTGAGTTCCGCCTGGAACGCTCGCCGCTGGCGGTTATCGCCCGTCTGAACGGGGAATCCATCCATTTCGATGTGCTGCCTGACGGCTTGAAATCCATCATCAGTTGGGTGGCGGATTTGTCCCTGCGGCTGGAAGCCATCCCCTGGAAAGAGTCGGGAGACGTATTCTCGCAGCCGGTCATCCTATTTCTCGATGAAGTGGACATACATCTGCATCCCAAGTGGCAACGGCGTATCTTGCCCGCGATACAAAAATTGCTACCCAACGGCCAGATATTTGTTTCCACCCATTCGCCGTTCGTGGTGGGTTCGGTGGAGGATGCCTGGGTATACAGCCTGCCCGAGGGCGGCCATACGTCCGGCATAATCAAAGCCATGCCCTCGGGCGCGGGCAAGAGCTATCGGCTTATACTGGAGGAGACCTTCGGCATCGAGGGGGAATTCGATGTCGAAACCGAAGCTTTATTTGCCGCCTTTTATCGAATGCGGGAGCAGTTCCTGAAGCAACCAACCCAACCGGACAATCTGCTGCAAGCGGCGCGCCAATTGGCGGAACGCGGCAATGAAGCGGCGCTGATCGTCGGCAGCGAATTACGACAGATTTCCCGCATTACCGGGCTGGAGCTTCATCTTGCATAAAATGAAGCGACCCGCGCAGCCGGATTGCCTGAATGCGAATTGGCCGGACTGGACGGAAGATTTTGTCACTGCCCGCAAGCTCGATCCCAAGCATCCATTTGGCTGGCGCAGTCCGGCCTGCTATCAGGAAATCCGCCGCCAATTGTCGGTAATGACCCAAGCCCATTGCGCCTTTTGCGATGGCGCAATAGGCGTGGAAAGCCGGGAAACCGTTGAGCATTTTCGCCCCAAAAGCACGTTTCCCGATTTAGCCTACGAATGGAACAATCTGTTTCCTTGTTGCGACCTGTGTCAGTCGAACAAGCTGGAAAAATTCGACCCGGCATTACTGAAACCGGACGAGCTGGAATATGCTTTCGACAACTATTTCGTGGCGAATTTCAGCACCGGCGAGATAGAACCTTCACCCCATACGGATGCAAACGCCAGACGGCAAGCCGATGTCACCATCCGCCTCTATGGCTTGAACCTTCCCGCCCGCAAGAAAGCCAGAAAACGGGAATGGGAAGCTTATCAGCGCGATGCTCAAGCCGCTCTCGATGATTACAATTACCGGTTTTTTCTTGCGTGAGCACAAGCTCAATGTTCCTCCCCGAACCGCCCTACCGCCACGGCGCCGCCCCCCGCACCGGCCTAATGCTGATGAACCTCGGCACACCGGAAGCGCCGACTGCGGCTGCGGTGCGTCCGTATTTGAAGGAATTTTTGGGCGACCCGCGCGTGGTGGAAATGCCGCGCGCGTTGTGGTGGCTGATCCTGAACGGTATTATTCTTAACACCCGACCGAAAAAATCCGCCGAAAAATACGCCAAAATCTGGACGGCGGAGGGTTCGCCGTTGCTGGTGCATACGCGGCGACAGGCGGATTTGTTGGCTAAAGCGCTGAATTCACCCTCTCCCGCCCTAACGGGTAGGGTGGATAAGCGTAGCGCATCCACCGAAACGCTGATCGAATACGCAATGCGCTACGGCTCACCCTCGATAGCCGCCGCCTTGTCCCGCCTCCGGGAGCAAGGCTGTACGCGCATCCTGGCATTTCCGCTGTATCCGCAGTATTCGGCCAGCACCACCGCCACTGCGTTCGATGCGCTGTTTGCATGGCTTGCCCAAACCCGCAACATGCCGGAAATCCGCACGGTGCGCAGCTTCCACGACCACCCGGCGTACATTGCCGCACTAGCCGCCAATATCGGCGAATATTGGGCGGCGCACGGCAGGCCGGATAAGCTGCTGATGAGCTTCCACGGCGTGCCGCGCGACACGCTGGACCAGGGCGACCCGTACCACTGCGAATGCCAAAAAACCGGGCGCTCGCTGGCGGAAGCGCTGGGGTTGGCGGCAAGCGATTACGCGCTCACTTTCCAGTCGCGCTTTGGGCGCGCCGCATGGCTACAGCCTTATACCGCAGCCACGCTGGAGGCGCTCGGCAAACAGGGGGTCGGCAGGCTGGACGTGGTGTGCCCCGGCTTCGTCGGCGATTGCCTGGAAACCCTGGAGGAAATCGCGCTGGAAGGCAAAGCACTATTCCTCGCAGCCGGCGGCAAGGAATTCCGCTACATCCCGGCGCTCAACGAACATCCGCAATGGATAAGCGCGCTGGCCGCCATCGCCTGCGAACACCTGGCCGGCTGGGATGGGTGCGACGCTACGGAGGCCAAAGTCAGCCGCGCGCGAGCGCTGGCTTTGGGCGCCGAAGATTGATGCCTTCTCGCGCGTCTGCGGGGGGCTTTAAGTTTTTTTGCTGAAATTCAACGCTACTCGCCTACACTTCCCGCAAAAACTGCCGATACCGGAACATCCGGGGGGGCACCAACCCAAGGTTGGAATTCCGCCTTTACCAGCCCCTAGTCTCTAGCCCCTAGCCTCTAATGAGGAGTCCATCATGAAAATCCAGAGTTCCGATGTGCTGCTTTCCGGCCGGCACCAATCCGTGCAGCAGCACACCAAATCCGAATCGCTGAAGGCTTGGGTCGGCAATCAGCGCCCCGATTTCGAGGGGCGCGGGCAGAATGCGGTGCGCGACAATGTGGCGCTGTCTGAGCAGGCCAAAGCCGCCGCGCAAGCGGACACCGGCAAGGCGGCCAGTTCCGAGGCTGTCGATCCAGAGAAGGCATTCGAAAACGATCCGCGCGCGATGTTAATCCGCATGATGGTCGAGGCGTTCACCGGCAGGAAGATACATTTCACCGCGATGGAAAACATCGATACCGGCGCCGATGCGCAGCCGGTGGCCGATCCGAATCAGGCGGCCACCAGCGCGCCCAGCCAAGCGCAGCAAGCGCCGCCCCCACCGCCCAGCGCCGGTTTCGGGGTGGAGTACGATTACCACGAGTCCTATCACGAGGCGGAAAGCACGAATTTCTCGGCGCAAGGGGTGGTCAAGACCGCCGACGGCAAGGAAATCAATTTCGATTTGCAGCTTTCCATGGAGCGTTCCTATTCCCGCGAGGTGAATATCAGCGTGCGCCAGGGCGATGCGGCGCGGCAGAAAAAAGACCCGCTGGTGATCAATTTCGGCGGCACGGCGGCGCAATTGACCAGCACCAAGTTCAGCTTCGATATCGACGCCGATGGAAAAACCGAAAAACTTTCCTTTGTCGCGCCGAACAGCGGCTTTATCGCGCTGGACAAGAACAACGACGGCAAGATCAACAATGGCAGCGAACTGTTCGGCGCGAAAAGCGGCGACGGTTTCAAGGAGCTGGCCGCCTACGATCAGGACAAGAACGGCTGGATAGACGAAAACGATGCGGTGTTCGCGCAGCTCAAGGTGTGGAGCAAGGACGCCCAGGGCAAGGATAGCCTGACCGGCCTGAAGCAGTCCGGCGTCGGCGCGCTCTATCTGGGTGCAGCCGCCACGCCGTTCGAAATCAAAACCGGTTCGAACGATTCTCTGGGCGCGGTCAGAGCCAGCGGGATTTACCTGAACGAAAACGGCAGCGCCGGAACGCTGCAACAGATCGATTTGACCGTGTAGCGGAAACCTGGAAACCTCCGTTGAACAGGTCGTAGATCAAGCACTGGCGCGGCTTTCCGCAAAAAAACAAGTACCGGATGAACAGGATTTACTAAGATGGGTTTTCTATCCTGTTCATCCTGTAAATCCTGTCCAAACGTCTGTTGGCTTCCGGCTTAGTCACTTATCAGTCAAGTTGTTGCATTTTTTGCAAAGAATGTGTCGTAAATCAAGCACTGGTGCGGTTCTCCGGGTAATTATTTTTCACCGCAGAGACGCCGAGGCGCGGAGAAATATAACGGAGGGTAAAACCATACCGTTACTCTACAAAATCTCTGCGTCTGAAGCGTCTCTGCGGTAAATGTTTTTTGGTTCCGGCAATCGTCCGGCTTGGGTCTTCGCCATTTGCGAGAAGAATTTCTCACGCGAAGCCGCGAAGCCGCGAAAAAAACCAAACCTGCCTTGGTTTTTCTTCGCGTTCTTCGCGGCTTCGCGTGAGTACGTTTTTTGGTTCCG
>JBAYVP010000031.1:0-26725 GCA_041674485.1 Sulfuricellaceae bacterium | reverse complement strand
GTAACCATTTGATCCGTTGAAATATTATTTGGTCAAGTTGCGTGATGGGGAAACACCCCTAAGCATCACGAATTTTGATCAAAAACACAGCTTTTCCCATCAAGATAGTTGATCACACTCACGGCCAGTCCCACTCGAATGCAGGGTTAGATTTCAGTGCGGCGAATACGACAAACATTTGCTTTGTCATGCTCTTTTATTTGCGCAACAGAATCGAACAAGAACGGTTCTGGGCTTACTTTACCATTCAATACCGTGTGACAATGAATGGCAGCCTTCTTTCCATTCTTCTCTATGTAGGCGTGGGCGGTATGGTGCCCTTCAATGAGGTCACGTTCAACGGCCTTTGTATCGTTCTTGTCTATCAGCGTTCGAATTACCACCACAAGTTGAATGTCTTGGAAATACACGACATCCCGATACTCCAAAAGCTTTCCTTCTGGGACGTTGGCCTTCGCGAAAAATTTGTCGAGTTGTGCGGCTATAGGACGCTTTAGTGTTCGGTCATAGATTTCATCAAATATCTTCTTTGCAAAGCACGATCCTATGAACACGACGAATGTTCCGAATATCTCCAGTCCACCAAGTTCCATTAGGCGGTGATGCTGTTTGAGAGCGGGCAAGGTGCCGAAGAATTGTGGGGCGCATTCCCAACCTGGGCCTTCGAAAAATGGTTCCATGACTTCTTCTAGGGCTTCTGCGGCCGCCCTTATGAAGTAAGCGTTGCCTTCAACACCAAAACTATATTGAGCTGTGTTCATGATGAGCAAGTGGGGGATGAAATCTAACGTTCAAGTTGAGGAGCCTGCGCAGGCCTTATCGCGCAGGTCGCCTCGGACGCAGGGTTAGGTTTCTTTGAGGAGATGGACATGAAAGTTGGATTTACTCTGCATGAAAACGAAAACGGGAAAGTGGTTGATGTTATCCATGATTACGGAGGAGGGAAATTGGTGATTTACCAGATCACATCAGAACTCTACTTCGCTCTACAGGACTACTTTGCAGCGTGCATACCTCTTGAGAGGGAGATGCATTGTCAGAAAACGACAGTCGATCCTTCTTCGGAGGAGATAAGCACTCTACGAAGTATATGAACCGTACATCAGTTGTCTTTCTTGCTTCTTGCGACATCCTGTCTAGCATAGAGGCATCAAAATCTTTAAGCCGTTGCTCTGCTGCAAATGAGATAACGAATTCTCCGCACTTTGGGCATATAGCGTGCTTACTCTTGATATGAGCGATAACTTGGTAGTCGATGTCCGAAGAACAACAAAGAGGGCATTTTTGGGTTTTGGTGGTAGTCATATAGTCCTCAGAGAAAAGAAACCTAACGTTTGAGTTCAGCGGATGACAAAAGCGCAGCTTTTGGCAGTCCGCTGGAACGAATTGTTATGCCTAGTGCCCCTTTGGAACAATGAGAACTTTGATCTCAAAATCATCATCCTTTTTGTTGAGGTCATTCTCAAGCCCACGGGGATTCGAAATCCAGCCATCTGGGTCATATACAAAACACAAGAGTTTTTTGCAATCTGGGTGCGTTCTGTAGCGCTGCGAATCAATGATTAATTCCTCGCCGACATTTTTTGCTTTCAGCGTTTGCCTTGTCTTCTTAACCTCGATGATGATTTTTTCATCCTTGAGCAAAAAGTCTACGCGCGAACATCCACCCGCATAGCTTGGTGTCCATTCCTCAGGCCTAATGTCGTCGAAGTAAATATGCAAAAGTGCGTGAAGCAAGTCTTGAGCATCATATTCGTCATTGACGGGCAAACTCTCTCTGTCGCGATGTCGTGTTTTCAACTGTTTTGCTACTAGGTGAAAGCGCGAACAAATCTGCTCAACAAGGCCAAAGTAGTCAATTTCTGATTTTTCAGCAGGCTTAGCAGCCAGCTTCGCCTTGGCTGCCGTCCAAGGGAATGTAGAGCCACAGTTCTCGCAATGGGTAGGAACCGGGGTGTGAAAACCTAGGGCTACGACGCCCTCTACGTGATAATCCCCCTTTATTTCATGGCTGCAACTGGGGCACTTATAGATAGTCTCTGCTCCGCACTGAGCGCAAAACTTTCTACGAAACTCTGGCGAACGATGGTAGTTGTCAGTGATCTGGTGTCCGTTTAAGCACACCTGCTGACTGTCATGTTGTCCCACTGGATTTCCTTCCTAGAGAGGCATAACGTAAAGTAGCCATCCTAAATGACGCTTTATAAAGCGTCATTTTCGTTAAAATAGCCTGCTCATAACTCGCAAAATTATTTACAATCATGAAATTACAACTTTCTTTTTAGGGCAACCTAAAAATGATTGATGCCACTGTCTTATCTCAGCTTCGTCGTGTTTGTTGGATCAGGTGCGCGGGGAAATTAGTTTAAAGCATTACGGCATTCGCACGGAAGGGGTGTATGTGCATTGGATTAAACGTTATATTTTGTTTCATGGCAAGCAAACAAAAGAACGCCCACGTTTTTCGAGGTTGATGCGTTTGTGCGGGCGGCGCGGCTTGCGCCGATTGTGATGTCGGCAGAGTGGCATGGCGTCGCCCTGTCACATGCTGAAAACACATTGGGTGGCTCGGTGGATGCGGCTCGTGCTTATCCCCTTATCCCGTTTTGTGCCTATTGGCCGTTTCTGCGCCTCTTCACTTCAGCCCTCCCCCAAGCGACCGATACAAATCTATCGCATTGGTCAGCCTGAGCAGTTGCGTTTGCACCAGTGCTTGTTCCGCCGCGAACAATTCACGTTGCGCGTCCAGCACATCGAGGAAGCTCGCTACGCCGTTCCGATAGCGCAGTTCGGCCAGGCGCAGGCGGTCTGCCTGGGCTTCCTGGGTTGCGCGCTGGGCGTCGATTTGTTGATCCAGCAAGGCGCGTGCCACCAGCGCGTCGGCGACTTCGCGGAAGGCGGTCTGTATGGTTTTTTCGTAGTCGGTGATGGCCAGGTTTTTGCGCACTTCTGCCAGGGTCAGGTTGGCTTGGTTGCGCCCGGCGTCGAAGATCGGCAGCAGCAGTTGCGGCGCGAATGCCCATGCGCCCGAGGCAGCGTTGAACAAGCCGGAGAGGGAATCGCTGGCGATACCGATGCCCGCCGTCAGCGAAATGCGCGGGAAAAAGGCGGCGCGCGCAGCACCTATATTGGCGTTCGCCGCTTTCAGGCGCTGTTCGGCGGCGCGGATGTCGGGGCGGCGCGTCAATAAATCGGATGGCAGGCCGGCGGGAAGATCAGTCACGATGTTTTGTGCGGTGAGCGCTTGCCCTTCGGGCAAATCGGTCGGTTGTTTGCCGACCAGCAGCGTTAATCCATTCATCGCTTGCGCGCGTTGTCGCGTCAGCGTGACCAGCGCGACGCGCGCCGCCAGCACCAGGGTTTCGTTCAGGCGCAAGTCGAGCGCCGACGATGCGCCGGCGTCGAAGCGCTGCTTCACCAGTTTGTATGTGGCTTCGCGTAATTCCAGCGTTTTTTGCGCCAGGCTTTGTTGCTCGGCGTAGGCGCGCTCAGCCAGCGCGGCTTTTGCGACTTCGGCTATCAGGCTGATTTGCGCGGCCTGGCGCGCTTCGTCGCTGGCGAGGTACAGGTTCAGCGCGGCTTCGTCTAGGCTGCGCACGCGCCCCATGAAGTCGAGTTCGAACGAGGCGAGGCTAAGACCAACCTGATAGCTGCTGATGGCCGGTGCGCGCACGCTGCTGCCGGTGAAACCGGCATTCAGGTTGGGCTGCAAGTCGGCTGATTGGATGTTGTAAAGCGCGCGCGCCTCGATGATGCGCAATGCCGCCGTGCGCAAATCGCGGTTGTTGTCGAGCGCGATTTTGATCAGCGCTTGCATGCGTTTATCCGGGAAGAATTCGAGCCAGCCGATTTCGGGGGCGCTTCGCGCGCCTTGGACGGTCGGGGCTGGAGCGGCTGCGGGGTAAACGGCGGCGACAGGGGCTGCCGGGCGCTCGTAGGGCGGCGTTTGCGTGCAGCCGGCAAGTGCGCCGAGCGCGATCAGCGCGCTGATTTTCTTATTCATGTTTGCCCTCCTCTTCACCCGTGTGCGCGATTTGCTCCCTATGCGCCGCGTACATTTTGCGCTGTCGTTCGCTGCCTTTGAAAAAGCTGCGCACGACGACGAAAAACACCGGCACCAGGAATATGGCCAACACGGTCGCGGTTATCATGCCGCCCATCACGCCGGTGCCGATGGCGCGCTGGCTGGCGGAACCCGCGCCGCTGGCGATGACCAGCGGGAACACGCCCAGGATGAACGCGAACGAGGTCATCAAGATCGGGCGAAAGCGCAGATGCACCGCTTCCAGGGTCGCGTCGAGCAAGCTCTTGCCCTGCGCTTGCAGGTCTTTGGCGAATTCGATGATCAGAATCGCGTTCTTGGTGGACAGGCCGATAATCGCGATCAGGCCGACCTTGAAATATACGTCGTTCGGCATGCCGCGAAAGGTCGCGCCGAGCAGCGCGCCGAGTATGCCGAGCGGCACCACGAGTATCACCGAGAACGGAATCGAGGTGCTTTCGTACAGCGCCGCCAGACACAGGAACACGGCTAGCAGCGACAGCGCGAACAACGCCGGCGCTTGCGAGCCGGACATTTTTTCTTCATAGGAGCCGGCGGTCCATTCGTAGCCGAAGCCTATTGGTAGCTGTTGCGCCAGCCTTTCCATTTCGTCCAGCGCTTCGCCGGTGCTGCGGCCTTTGGCGGCATCCCCGGAAATTTTCATTGCCGGATAGCCGTTGTAGCGCGCCAGTTGCACCGCGCCGACGACCCAGCGCGAGCTGGCAAAGGATGAAAACGGCGCCATTGTTCCCTGCGCATTACGCACGTACAGTTTGAGCAAATCTTCCGGCTGCAAACGTTGCGGCGCATCGGCTTGCAAAATCACGCGCTGCTGCCGCCCCATGTTGGGGAAATCGTTGATATAGGCTGCGCCCAGCGAATTCGACAGCGTGCTGTTGATGTCGGCGAACGATACGCCTAGCGCATTGGCTTTATCGCGGTCGATGTCCAATTGCAATTGCGGCGTGTCTTCCAAGCCTTCCGGGCGGGTGCCGGCGAGCACCGGGCTTTTCGCGGCCATGCCGAGCAATTGGTTGCGCGCCGCGAGCAAGGCTTCATGGCCGAGTCCACCGCGATCCTGCAGGCGGAAGGTAAAGCCGGTGGCATTGCCGAGTTCGCGGATCGGCGGCGGGTTGACCGGGAAAATAATGGCGTCGCGTATTTTCGACAACGCGCCGAAAGCGCGCCCGACGATTGCGGTCGCCGACTGATCGTTTGCGCGTTCGCTCCAATCTTTCAGCGGCGTGAACACCAGTCCCGCGTTCTGGCCGCTGCCCGAAAAGCTGAAGCCGGTAATTGCGACGGTGCGCGCAACCGCCGGTTGCTTCAAATAATACTGTTCAACCTGCTCCAGCACGTCCGTGGTTCGGCTGGCACTTGCACCGGGCGGCAACTGGACGTTGGTAATGATGAACCCCTGATCTTCGAACGGCAAAAACGATGACGGCAGCCCTTTGTACAACCACCCGACGCACACGATGATTAAGCCATACAGCACTATATAGCGCCCGGTCTTCTGCAACATCTTCGCGATAACGCCTTGATAGCCGTTCGCACTACGCTGGAAGCCGCGATTGAACCAGCCGAAAAAGCCCTTTTTCGCGTGGTGATGGCCGGCTTCGACCGGTTTCAGTAGCGTCGCGCACAATGCGGGCGTCAGCGTCAGCGCCATCAGCGCCGAGAAGAGCATAGACGACACCATGGACAGCGTGAATTGGCGGTAAATCGCCCCGACCGCGCCGCCGAAAAAGGCCATCGGGATGAACACCGCCGTCAGCACCAGGGTGATGCCGACAATCGCCCCGGTGATCTGCTCCATCGCCTTGCGCGTCGCATCGCGCGGTGACAGGCCTTCGTGGCTCATGATGCGCTCGACGTTTTCCACCACCACGATGGCGTCGTCCACCAGGATGCCGATAGCCAACACCATGCCGAACATGGTCAGCACATTGATCGAATAGCCGAACGCCGCCATGGACGCGAAAGTTCCCATCAATGCGACCGGCACGACGAGGGTGGGAATCAGCGTGTAGCGGATATTCTGCAGGAACAGATACATCACCAGGAAGACCAGCACCACCGCCTCGAATAGCGTCTTAACCACTTCTTCGATGGAAATTTGCACGAACAGCGAGGTGTCGTAGGGAATATCGTATTTGACGCCCGCCGGGAAATATTTCGCCAGTTCGTCCATTTTCGCGCGCACCGCCTTTGCCGTGGCGAGCGCATTCGCGGTCGGCGACAGTTGCACCCCGACTGCGGAAGTCGGCTTGCCGTTAAGGCGCGCCGACGTGGCATAGCTTTGGCCGCCGATTTCAATCCGCGCAACATCGCGCAGCCGCGCGGTCGAGCCGTTCGGATTGGCGCGCAGCACGATATTGCCGAATTCCTCGGGCGTCGCCAACTGGCCGGTCACGATAATCGGCGCGGCTATGCGCTGCGAACCGGGGCTGGGCAAATCGCCCAGCGTGCCGGAAGCGACTTGCGCGTTTTGAGTGCGGATCGCATTGGCGACATCGGACGGGGTGAGCTTCAGGCCGACCAGCTTATCGGGGTCTATCCAGATGCGCATCGCGCGCTCGGTGCCGAACAACTGCGCCTGGCCGACGCCGGGCACGCGCCGGATTTCATTCAATACGTTGCGCGACAGATAATCGCCCAGCGCAACCGGATCCAGCCGGCCATCGACCGAGGATAAAGTGGTGAACAACAAAAAATTGCTGCGCGCCTTGGTGACGAGCACCCCCTGCTGCGTGACCGCCTGCGGCAGGCGCGGCTCTACGCGCTTGAGGCGGTTTTGCACATCGACCGCCGCCAGATCGGGATTCGTGCCCGGCTGAAAGGTGACGGTGATCGTGGCCTGACCGTTGGCCTCGCTCTGGGATTCGATATATTGCAAGCCATCGGCGCCGTTCATCTCCTGCTCAATCAGGCTGGTCACGCTCTCGTCCAACGTCTTGGCGGATGCGCCCGGATAAGTCGCAGTGATCACGATGGAGGGCGGCGCTATCGTTGGATATTGCGCGACCGGCAACTTAGTCACCGACAGCGCGCCGCCCAACAAGATAAACAACGCAATCACCCAGGCAAAAACCGGTCTATCTATGAAAAACTTTACCATGAGCGGATTTCCTTAAGTCATGAGCATTTGATCGTTCTCACGTTCGGCGTTCATCGTTACACACAAGTGTCAGGGCAGAGGCGAACGCAGGTTTGCTCCAGCATACGCGCGAGGCACAGGGTCAAATTTTCCCGTTCGTGGTGAGCCTGTCGAACCATGAACGGGAAAATTTGACCCTGTCCGTAAGTTGATAAAATCCATAAATCGGTGCTGATTTTTTGTCAAAAAATGATAAATTTCGACAGCCTAGGATGAGGGTGTTTGCGCTCAAGCCAAGCGTTATCGTTGTGCAGCGTCCCTCACCCCACCCGGCTCCGCCCCCCCTCGCTTCGCTCTCCCGCCTGCGGGAGAGGGGCTTTTGTCTTGTTCCGTAATGACACGCAGGAACGGGATTCTGTGCCAAAAAAGATGCTATTTCGCGCCCGTTCCTTCATTCGGCTTCGGCGCTGCCGCTTTGGCCTGCCACGGTATGGGCTTGACACTCGTGCCCGGCTTGGCTTTTTGAAACCCTTCGACGATAACGCTGTCGCCGGCCTTCAAGCCCTGGCTGACGATCCATTTGCCGTCTTGCGCGGTGTCGGTCGTGACCGGTTGCGCGACGACTTTCCCGTCCGCCCCGACCAGCAACACCGACGCGCCGCTGGCGCCGCGCATCACCGCCTGTTGCGGCACGGTGATAGCCTGTTCATCGACCGCCTGCTCCAGCCGGGCGCGCACATACATGCCGGGCAACAGCGCACGCTGCGGGTTCGGGAACTCGGCGCGTAGCGAAATCGCGCCGGAACTCTCATCCACCGTGAGGTCTGAGAAAAGCAGCTTGCCGGAGTGGGGGTAGACTTGGCCGTCTTCGGTGACCAGCGTCACCTTGGCTTGCCCCGCGTCGGCGCTCTTGAGCCGACCGCTCGCCAATGCTTGTTTCAAGCGCATTAGTTCGGTGCTGGATTGGGTCAGGTTCACGTAAATTGGATCGACTTGTTGAATTATCGCCAACGGCGTGGCCTCCCCCTGTCCCACCAGCGCGCCTTCGGTGACCAGCGCGCGCCCGATGCGCCCGGAAATCGGCGCGGTGACGGTGGCGTAACCCAGATTCAAGCGCGCCGTTTCCAGCGCCGCCTTGGACGAGGCGAGATCGGCGCCGGTTTGCTGCTGTGCAGTGAGCGCGTCGTCATATTCCTGCTTGCTGATGGCGTTGCTTTCCATCAGCGGTCGGTAGCGCTGAACTTTCAGGTTGGCCTGCGCCAGATTCGCTTCCGCCTTCGCAACCGCCGCCTGCGCGCTGCTGAGCGCCGCCTGGAACGGCGCCGCATCGATGCGGAACAACACCTCACCCGCTTTCACATCGCCGCCTTCGCGGAATGTCCGCTTGAGCACGATGCCCGCCACGCGGGCACGGACTTGCGCAACACGGGTGGCTTCCAGACGCCCCGGCAACTCGGTGGTCAGCGCAATGCTCTCGGGCGCGACTTTCAGCACCGAGACTTCCGGCGGCGGCATGGCGGCGCCCGGAGCCGCACCGGCGGTGGGTGCTTTGCCGCCACTCTGGCCGCAACCAGCCATAAGCGCGACAAGCAACAGGACAAGCTTAGTGGTGGAATTCATAAGCAACTCCTTTATCCTAGAAACCTCAGTTGAACGGGTTGGAGTGTACGGTTTTCCGGGTGCAGGGCATACCCGACGGCCTTACGGCCTGGGCACAAGAGGCGCAACGACGAAGAATGGTTGTTCCATTCTCTTCTCTTGTAGCTGCAACGCCGCCATGCGCCCGGAAAACCGTGCAATCCAGCCCGTAGCGCTCTCACCAAACAGGTGAATGCAAAATAGATGACAAATTTGTTTAGAACCACCCTATTACACATCTTGGCAAGCGGTCAACTGAGGTTTCTAGGATCATGTTCCGGCGCGTAAGCCCGGAGAAAACAATCGATGATCCGGGCAACCCGCTCCGCCTCCCCGGATGCTGCCGGCAAAGGCGCGCCGAACAGCCGGCGCGTGCGGTCGAAGCACTCCAGCATTGAAAGCAGCAACTCGGCGACGAACTGGGGGTCATCCCGGCGCAGCAATCCGTCGTTCATCGCACGTCCCAAAAAATCGGCCAGCCAGCGCACGACCTGCCCCGGCCCCTTGTCGAAATACGCCACTCCCAAAGCGGGAAAACGCGGCACTTCGGCGCTCAGGATGCGAAACATCGCCAAACCTTCGTCGCCTATCAAGCGCTGGCGCAAAACCGCGCCGAAACGCAGGAGGCGCGCGCGCAAGTCTATCCCGTCGCCATCCAGGGAAACCAGAATGGCGCCGGCTGCAACGCGCGCCACCTCGCTAAACAAATCGTCCTTGCTGGGAAAGTGATTGTAGACCGTCTGCCGCGCAACGCCGGCGCGCACCGCGATACGGTCGATGCTGGCGCGGTAGCCCTCCTCCATGAAAGCCTCGGCGGCGGCGCGAATCAAGCGCTGACGGCTATCGAAAGAAACGGGTTCGGTCATTAGACTCATGGAGTTTCCGCATCCTGCCTGGGCTGATTAGACTGTACAGTCTAATCCAAGTTGGATTGCATAGTCTAATTTTTTTGCCGACAGGCAGGCAGATGGGGTGGCGCGCAGGGTAAATTTGTTCTCAGAGAAAATGTGGGTAAGCGAAGCGCATCCACATTTCTACGCCGGCTCGGTGGATGCGCTTCGCTTATCCACTTCACGCAAAACCGCACACGACTGGTCACCATGTTGATCAAGGTATTGTTTTCCAGCGAGGTGTGGGCGAGTAGCACCGCCATCATGTCGTCCGGCGACATCCTTGAGGAGCGCGGCGCCATCACGATGCGCACCGGATGCTCGCCGTCCGAATCGTCACGCACCGTATCCAGCACCGACAGGATCAGCGCCTTCATGTTGGATTGCTCGTCCGAAAGCGCCGTCGTAGTTCGGGATGAAATCGACCGTGCCTTGGTTGATTTCCGAGAGCAGCAAGCCAGGTCAGCCGGACGGGTCAGGCGCACCTCGGTGTAACACATCGCCTCAGTGACGAACCATGCCGCTAATCGCTCCGCATCCATCGCCGGAAAATTCTGCGATATAAATCAGCCTTGACTTGAACACCGCAATCTCTCATGCTTGACATTGTTATGTTAACCCCTTCAACCTTATTCTCATGCCGATACGTCACCTCCTTTTGATTTTTGCAGGCTTGCTGCTTTTCTTCACGTCTTCCGCATCTGCTTTTGATCTGGCGTGGAATGCAAACATCTTAAACGGCAAAGCGCGCTTCTTCGACCTCGACGGCAGCGGAAAATTGGGCGCGGTCATGCCCAATGGCAACGGTGTCGAATATCGGCCACAGGCATCGTTGAGCGCAAACGGCACAGTGCTGGATGTCGGTGCGGTGGTTAACGACGCCCTGGCGGTAGACCTCAACGGCGACGGCTCGGTCGATTTCGTTACAGCGAACGCCAATGGAAAAATTTCCGTCGTTATAGCGCTAGATGCGAACAACAACTATGCTGCGCATGTGGACTATGCCGCCACGGGAACTCCCGCCAAGTTGTGGGCGCTGGACCTGAGCAACGACGGCTACACGGACATCGTCACTCTCAATTCCGGCTCAATCTCTATTTTCATCAACGATGGTAGCGGTCAATTCGCCGTAGCGTCTGGTTATTCGGTTTGCTGGCAGGCACGAGAAATGATGACTGCCGACCTGAACGGCGATGGTTTTCCCGATTTGGTGTTTCCCTGCTATGAGAGTCCGGCGGTCGATATTTTCATAAATGACGGCAGCGGAGGCTTTTCGAGCACCTCTCTGGTGACGGCGTGGAATGTTCAGCGTTTACTTATAGCGAATTTTTCCGGAACCGGTCGGCAAGACCTGCTGGCGGTGGGCTGGACGAGCGCCTCTCTTTTTCGCAATAGCGGTGGCGGCCACTTCGCCGCGCCGGTCGCGGCCCCCCTGGCGATTGCCGCAGGAGATTGGGATGACGACGGCAAGCCCGATCTGGCCTATGCTTATGACGATCCTGACTCGGATTATGCCGGCTATCTTCAACTTTATCGCAATACCGGGAGTGCGTTTGAAAGTTACCAGTTGTTGGAAGCGCCGAGGTACACGCAGCCAATGTATCTGAGCGCCCCCTTGATTTTTACCGACGTCAACGGTGATGGCAATCTGGACATCCTGCTCCAAGGCGGGTGTGGCGAATGCGGCAGTGATTTGGCGGTTTATTTTGGATTCTGGGATGAAGAAGAGAATTTGAATTACACCTCCTACGTACCCTTTCCAATTTTATACGGCAGTTTAGACATCCTTGATCTCGATGACGATGGACGTCCAGACATTATCGCCATGAAAAGCAATTTAATTCGCGTCTATACCAATTTCCCCGGCGCAGTTCCGCGCCCATTTTCCTTTACCGCCAAAACCGATGTCGCCCCGTTGTCGCAAGTAGTCTCCGATCCTGTCGTCATGCTCGACATCGACAGCGCCCCCATCAATATCGTCGGGGGCGAATATTCCATCAATGGCGCGGATTTCACCAGCGAGGCCGGAACGATGACGCAAGGCGACAGCCTGCGGGTGCGGGTCGTCGCCCCGGCGGGGCTGGGCGCCGGCGTTAGCGCCATGGTCAGCATCGGACAGAGCGGGCAAGCGCTTTCATCCGGTTTTCAGGTGACGACCTGGACAACGGACCCGAACCCGCCCGCGCCAGCCCCCGCACCCATCGTCATTCAGCCTCTGCCGCCGCCCGACACCACACCCGACGCATTCCGCTTTGTGGACATGGAAGAAGCCGGCTTGGGGCTGGTCGTCGAATCCAACGCCATCACTATCGCCGGAATCAATGCACCCGCGCCGGTTACCATCGTCGGCGGCGAATACCGCCTCGAAAACGCCGGCGAAAACCCCGGTGAAAATGATGCATGGACCAACATCCCCGGCCAAGCCGGCGCCGGCCAGCGCATCCGGGTGCGCCTAATCACCGCCGAAGTCTACGGTACGCCCCGGCACGTCACCCTCACCGTGGGCGGCATATCGGATACCTTCACCGTCACCACCGCCTTATCCTCCACCGTGAGCTACATACCGGACGCCACCGGGTTGATCGTCCCGTTAACCGTGCCGGTCGAATTGCTGCCTGCTTCGCAGAACCAGCGTTTGCCGCAAACCAAATGCGCCACGGCGGAAACCCGGCCTGCCGCCACCTACCAGTTCCCACCGCTCAGCTTATCCACGCTCGGGCAGGATTCCGCACCGGTATTCCAGACCGTTGAAATCGCAGTTCCAGAAGCCGGCCTCGCCACCGGAAAAACGCTTGCCCCGGCTGTTGTCGCGGGATCGGCGCGCATCACCACGCCGCCCGGTACGTTCGTCCTGTCCGTCAGCCCTTGCGGACGCGCCGACGGCGGCTATTTCCGCACCTTGAACGAAGAAGAAATGCGCCATGAAAACGTACAGTCCGGGGATGCCGGCCTCCTAGTGCGGCGCCGTGGCGATGGTCGGCTGGAAGTGGCGATTGAGCACGGCGAGGCCGTCATCTACCGCGCCACCAGCGCCCCCACCGTCTCGCCCCGCCAGCAGCGCGCCGGCGTACTGCCCTCGCTGGTGGGGCAAAATGTCCGATTCTTCGCCGGAGAGGTCGCCGAATTCGACGCCAACGGCAGGCTCCTGCGCATCCGCCTGGGCACGTTGGACGGGCAGGAAACGCCCGCCACCGACACCGGCAACCTCCCCCGCGATCCCGGCAGCCCTGTTTACTGGTGGTCGCAGCCCTACCAAGGCCAGCTTGCCCCGGCCGGCGACCAAGTCGCAATCAGCGACCCGCGTGGACGTATCACCTTCGGCATCCACGTGCCAAAACTCAACGCGCCCGCAGCCCGCCTCGACGGCATGCAGATCGATCAGGCGATTGCCCGCACCTTCGCGCATCAGCAATTCGGCGTGACGGTGGTTTCCGCCGATCCCTATCGACCCGTCTCCACCTGGGGGCTGCGGCTGCAACGCGGCGGTCGCATTGAAGACTGGGCGCCCGTCGGCCCGGTGCGGGTTGAACCGGGCCGACCCGATAACGCCTTTACCGCCTATTATGGGCTGACGGAAGTCTCGCACCGGCAAACCGTCGTCGCCCTTGCCCCGGCGCTGCCCAGCCTGGAGCGCTTCGCCAGGGCGATGCGCGCCTATTTCGGCGGCAACGTCGAAATCACCCTGGCCGAAGGCGGTGTCATTCTCATCGACAATCCCGGCCCGCCGCGTCAGCGCTACGCCCTGCGCCCCCGGCACGACGACGACGGCGCAAACCGCTCCTGCAGCAGCCTTTCCGACGCGCTCCACATCTGCAACGGCCTGCTCGCCTGGAGAGAACCGGGCGAAACCCGTCCCCGCCCGCTGTTTCCCGCCTTCGCCTCCTTCACCGCCCTGCAAGGCGCGATCCTCGACCTGGACCCGAACGCCACCGTGCAAGGACAGGAAGACGGCGCAGTGCAGGCGCAATTCAGCCTGAACGGACAAACCGGCAATTACACCCTCACGCCCGACTACCAGCTTATCGACATCCCGGCGGACAAGGCCGGCCTGGCATGGTGGTGGGACGGACCGACCCGCATCATCCTTTCCGTGGAAGGAAAGTGGGCGCAGGGGTTTGGGGTGCGGTGAGCCGCCGGACGAATAGACGGATTGAAACGCAAAACCATTAGGGGGGCCATCGTGACACTGTGCAAAGCAATACTGATTCCAATTCTGGCAGGATTGTCGGTCATGACAGGCTGCGCACAACTGCCCGCGCCCATGGATAAAACGGCCCCGCTCGAAGGCGGAACATCCGGCGAACCCACTGCTGCGGAATGCAACACGGCGCACATTCCCGGCGCCTATTCCTGCGCCATGCAAGCGCATCTGGCAAAAATGCGCGCCGAGCGCAAAACCTGGAAAAAGAACCGCCCGACCAACTGGACGACAGAGTTAACCGATTTTTTCAAGCTGCAATTGCAAAACGAGGATGGCTACATCGATCCGCAGGGGCTGATAAAAGCCAACCGCCAGCGGGAAGAAATGTTCGCCACCAAAAACGAGATCAGACGCAAGAATCCCCAGGCAACCTTTGCCGACGCCGGTATCAAATCGAAAGCGGATTGGCAGTTCATCGGACCGAAAAACATTGGTGGACGCACCCGTAGCCTGCTGTTCGTCAAGCAAAAGAACGGCAGCACGGCCTTGTACGCCGGCACCGCCACCGGGGGAATCTGGAAATCGACGGATTACGGGAAAACCTGGAACCCGCCACCGGAAAAATTGCTGCTTTCAGGACTGCCCATCAGCACTCTAGCTGCCGATCCTATTCCTGACCCGAATACCGGCTATATCCCGCTATATGCCGGGACTGGCGAACAGATGAACGGTACAGTTGACCCCAACACGTTTTTTCAAGGCAGCGGAATATTGCGCTCGAACGACGAAGGCACAACCTGGGAAAAAATACCCTCTACCGATCCCAAGGGAGCCAGCAACAGCGAATGGTATTACGTTAACAAAATTGCCATTTCAACCAATACACCCATCAATGGACAAGCTATCAGGATTGCGGCTACCGGCAAAGGGCTGAGGAAACAATCGCTCGGCAAGGCAACCGAAGAATGGCTGCCGGTAAGCTATGGCACTTCATGCGGCTCATATTATCTTGGCGAAGCAGTTGGCGATGTGAAAATTAACCCCAAAGATTCCAACTATGTTGTTGCCAGCGGGTTGAAGACCAATGTCATTTATTATTCGTCGGACGGTGGAAATAACTGGGATTGTACCTCGCTTTTCAATAATGGAATCAAGGAAAATGATGGGCGTATCGAATTGGCATTTGCCAAGACGATTACAAAACAGGATGCAAGTATTCCAGATAACGCGCCCGGCGTTCTGTACGCTGCAATAAATAGCAACGACGGTGCCATTTACCGCTCCATCGACAATGGAAAGTCATGGCAATACAGAAGCAATCCACGACATTTTAATGTTGCCGGGCATAACCAAGGGAATTACGACAATGCTATCTGGGTGGATCCAACGGACAGCTCTCATCTTTTGATTGGCGGCATTAATGTTTCCCGATCTACTGATGGCGGAAATAACTTTTTCCCCATTACAGAAGGGCTTGATTCATATTCCGATCCGAACGCCATACATACAGATATCCACGCTATAATCGAACATCCTCAATATAGAACTTCAAATAAAGAAGTATTTTTTGGTAATGACGGTGGTGTGTATGTTGCAACGGATATTTCTAAAATGAAAGACACCAGGATTAATGACAATCAAATTCTTACGAATAACCTTTCATTAATGGAATCCAGAAACAAAGGCCTCTCAGTAACCCAATTCTACTCTGGGGCTGGTCGGACTTTTTCTGATGGAGCCATCCGAATCGTAGGAGGAACTCAGGACAATTTTTCTCTGTTGTATTCCAACAGTTTTGGCGACGACTGGTATCCGGTTCATGGTGGGGATGGTACTTTTTCTGCCATTCAGAGGAATCAAGGAGGGAATGTTTTTGTATCTGAATTTAAGGCAACGCACCTAAGCAGAATCTCTCTTGAGGTAGATAGCGTAGGAAAATTATCATTTAATAGTGTTGAAATTCCTCCTGCTAATAGTGGTGGTTTAGCAATATCCCCATTCCTGCTTGACCCAAATAATGACAACCGGATGTACGTAGGGAAAAATACTCTTTATGTCTCAAACGATATAAATAATATTAATGTTGCCTCTGGGGATGATGGATGGCGACTAATTAATCACGAAAAGCTCATTGGGACGGGTGTAACTGCAATTGCCGTCACAAAAGGGAACCCTGATTTGGTTTGGATTTCACAGATGCCATCCCCCTTTTCAGACTCAAAAGCCATGAGTGATGGAGTTTATTTTTTTCTTAAAAAAATAAAACGAATTCTATCAAACACCCCAGCCCTCACATTATATCCATCACCTGATTTAAAACCTATACCTATTGTTTATCAGAGATTTATTCATCGAATCCTGATTGACGAAAACAACCATAATCACCTGTTTGTTGGTTTGGGGTCATACAGCGCAGACAACCTCCAGAGGTCAATTGACGACGGAAACAGCTTCCTATCCATCTCAGGTATCGTGCCGGGAAAAAAACTGCCCGACGCGCCGGTACACACGATTGCCCGCCATCCCAACAATCCTGACTGGCTCTATGTCGGCACCGGGGTGGGTGTTTATACTACGGAAAACGCTTATGTTGTTCAGACGAAATCTTCTGCAGAATGCGAAACGCTGCCTGAAGAGATCGAAAAGAACGACCCAAGATTGGAAGGGTGCGGCGTCACTTGGGCAATAAACGACGGCCCGGCCAATGTAGACGTGCATGAACTGTTCTGGCTGGAAGACGGGCGTTTGGGCGCCGCGACCCATGGCCGGGGGATGTGGCTCGCCAAGCTGAACACCTTCACGGCGCCCTCGACGGTAACCATCACGGATGACGGAAAAACCACTTTGTCGGCCAGCTTTGCCGTGGATGATTCGTATCGCACTCCCTCGAAAAACGAGCTCAAAATCTTTGTCGCGGCTTATGTTGGAGGTGAGTTGTATTTTAAAGCAAAGATAAACAATACAGATCACTGGGAAAAATTCGATGGGCAATTCATACCGCATTACGAAATCAGGCAAATCAAGGAAAGCGACAAATTTCTGTTTCAAACCGTACCGATAGTAGAAAAGCTCGATGCATCCGCTTTGAAAGGTACGCAGGTTTATGTGGGATACGCTTCCTGCAAGAATGAATCTGTCATCAAAATTACTAAGGACAATCAAGGCAACAATTTGAACCTTACTGGGGTTGAATTTGGCGGTGCCTGTTGGAATGACATGACAGGGGACGCGGAATATAACGGGCGATATGGGCTTGTTTATACTGTTCAATAAGTTATTGGATGTTGCATTCAAATTAAGGGGAAACAGCATGTCATTAAATATAACACTTTCTGTCCGGCTGTCTACCGCGCTGAGGTTTTTTATATCCAGTATCTTAGTTTGTCTATATATTCAAAAAGACAGTATTGCCGGGCCGTTCGCCTATGTCCTCGGCGGTTCTGGTATATTGGGTGGGCGTGATTATGCGGTTGTTTACAAGATTGATTTAGGCAATGGCTATAAAACCATAAAAATCCCCCTTGATGCTATGCCCTATGGTATCGCTATGCACCGAAATGGCAATCTCGCCTTCTTGACAACCCGCAACCAAGTTGATGGAGATGGGACTAAGCCGGGAGACGGAA
Source organism: Sulfuricellaceae bacterium (assembly GCA_041674485.1). Lineage (GTDB taxonomy): Bacteria > Pseudomonadota > Gammaproteobacteria > Burkholderiales > Sulfuricellaceae > JAGXQV01. The sequence continues at coordinate 9,288 of JBAYVP010000031.1, read as the reverse complement.
TAGGAACGGTAGTGATTTTGGACACGATTTCTGGAAAGATAATGAAAAAAATAGAAACTGGAAATTCTCCAATAGGAATTGCAATAAATTGCAAAAATATGGAATTCTACGTCGGTGCGCGGAATAGCTTGATTGTCTATGATTTAATGACCTATTTGAAAAAAATGGAATATCATATAAACGGAACACCGTTTCATATCGTCGTTGACAAGCAGCAGCGATTTGCTTGGATTACTGTTATTGAAGGAAGTAGTCCAATAATTTATTCATATGTTCTAGATACACATTCCGGTTCTCTTGTTGAGGTTTGGCCATCTAACTTTACTTGGGATGTTGCTGTTGAAAGAAATAGTAGAAATGTATTTTTTTCTACGACATCTGGGAAGGTTTTTATCTGGGATGTTAATCTTCAGAAATTTGAAAAAATTATTGATGTTGGGCAAAATGGTTATCTTTCCTATATAGTGGCTAGTTCAAATAGCGATGAGGTGTATGTTTCTACGAATACGCTACATCTTGGCATTTTAAAAGAGGAAATCGTTGTTCTGGACAGCAATTCAGGTGCGATTATTCGTCGCTTCAATGCTCCAAGCTTAACCACCAACGTTAACACATCCGAGTATTTTCCAAATGACTTGTTTGTTGTCACGGATACCAGTTTTGAAATTTTTAACAAGGAATCTGGAATAATCAAACATGCTGTACATAATTTGACCAACAATGGATACTTCGGATATGTACAGGTTCCCTTTTGGGTTGGCAATTTTGTGCCTGACGCCCCCAAAGATAAAATAGATTCCGACCGCCTCTTCAACTGGGCGGAAGACAAATATCCGAAGATATTTTCCTCACCCCAGCGCCCCTTTTCAAAAACAGCCGATGGCTATTATTTCCGCTACTATTCCGGCACAGCCACCTATCTGGGCACCAAAGGCGGAAACGTCTTTTACCTCCCAGCAGGGGCGGGCATGAATGAGATAATTGACCTTGGCCCGATGGATAAATTTTTGCCCAATGCGGATGCGGACGGATACTGATTGGGGGAAACAGCATGTCATTAGATAAAGCACTTCCTGCCCGGCTGTCAACTAAGCTGGGGTTTCTTATATCCAGCATCTTGGTTTTCCTATTTATCCAAAAAGACAGTATTGCTGGGCCATTTGCCTATGTGCCCGGAAGATATTCTTGGGGCGGCCCCTTAATCAACAAAATTGATTTGAATAATAATTACAAAATTATTGAGATGAGGATAAAAGCAGCTCCCGATAGCATATATCTTCATCCCAATGGGAATCTTGCCTACTTGTCTGCACGCAACATGGATGACGAAAATAATGATCGTATCCATAACACCTCTATTTTAGACACTAAAACAGGAAAATACTTGCAGCGGTTTGAAACTACTAGTGTTCCAATTGGCATCAATTTCCAAGCAAAGGAATTATATTTTTCAAAATATAAAAGCCTTATTGTTCTTGATTTGCTTGATTATTCAATTAAAAATGAATATGCGCTTAATGGTTCACCACTGCTTGTCATATATAACAAGCACCAGCTTGCTGGTCAGCTCAGGATTTTATATTTCGACATAGGTGAATCTCGTCATGGTATTTTTGACACAACAACCAATTCCGTTACCTATTTTGAAACAGAATATAATGTCGATCAAGCGGTCGATAGGCAGATGAAAAAGATATTTTTTTCGGGGTTTTCCGGAAAAGTGTATGTCGTTGATGTGGATAACAACAAGCTTGTTTCTACTATTGATATAGGCGGGCTGCCGCAGGGAGGTATCGCAGCAAGTACAAATAGCGACGAAGTATTCGTCGCTACGAGCGAGTCAAAAAATAATTCAATTGCGGAAATCGTCGTGCTGGATAGCATGACCGGCTCAATCACCCGCCGTTTCAGAATTCCGGGCAATTCAACGATCACCCATATCAATACAACGGAGTATTTCCCTGATGATCTGTATATCGCCACCCAAGAACAATTTCTTATACTTGATAAAAAATCCGGTGCAGTTAAGTATACTTTGTCGAACTTAAATGGAAGCATCTGGACCGGATTTTTACCGTCATTTGGAACTTATGTGCTGGATGCCCCCAAAGATCAGATCGACTCCGACCGTCTCTTCAACTGGGCAGAAGACAAATACCCAGAGATTTTTTCCTCACCCCAGCGCCCCTTTTCCGAAACCGCCGATGGCTATTATTTCCGCTATTACCCCGGCACCGACACCTATCTGGGCGCAAAAGGCGGCAACGTCTTTTATCTCCCCGCAGGGGCGGGCATGAATGAGATAATTGACCTTGGTTTGATGGATAAATTTCTGCCCAATGCTGATGCGGACGGATATTGATTGGGGGAAGCAGCATGTCATTAGATAAAACACTTCCTGCCCGGTTGTCAACCGCACTGGGGTTTCTTATAGCCTGTATCGTAGTTTGCCTTAATGTCCAAAAAGACAGTATTGCCGGGCCATTTGCCTATGTTCCCGGAAGCTATTCTTGGGACAATTCAATAATCAGTATAATTGATTTGAAAAATAATTACAAAAGGACAGAGATGAGGATCAAAGCATACCCATATAGCATATATCTTCATCCCAATGGAATTCTTGCCTTCTTGTCTGCATACAATATGGATGACTATAGTAATGATGGTATCTATAATACCTCCATTTTCGACATCAACACAGGGAAATATTTGCAGCGGTTTGAAACAATGGGGTTTCCCATCGGCATCAATTTCCAAGCAAAGGAATTATATTTTTCAAAATACAAAAGCCTTGTTGTACTTGATTTGCTAACTTATTCAATAAAAAATGAATATGCACTTAATGGTTCGCCATTAATAGTCATTTTTAACAAATTCCAGCCTGTTGCTCAGCTTAGAATATTGTATTTTGATATAAACGAATCCCGTCATGGCATTTTTGACACGGTAACCAATTCCGTCATATATTTAGAAACAGAAGCCTATACAGATCAAGCGGTCGATAGGCATATGAAAAAGATAATTTTTTCGGGGGTTTCTGGGAAAGTGTATGTCGTTGATGTTGACAACCCCAAACTTGTTTCAATTATTGATATAGGCGGGCTGCCGCAGGGAGGCATCGCAGCAAGTACAAATAGCGACGAAGTGTTCGTCGCTACGAGCGCGTCAAAAATCAATTCAATTGCTGAAATCGTCGTGCTGGATACCATGACTGGCTCAATCTCACGCCGTTTCAGAATTCCGGGCTATTTGTCTGGCACGCACATCAATACTTCTGAGTATTTCCCTGATGATCTGTATATTGCCACCGAAGAATTCTTTCTCATTCTTGATAAGAAATCCGGTGCAGTTAAGTATTCTTTACCGAACTCACTAGGCTATAAAGGAGGCGGATCAGTGCCTTCGCTTGGAACTTATGTGCTGGATGCCCCCAAAGTTCAGATCGACTCCGACCGTCTCTTCAACTGGGCAGAAGACAAATACCCGAAGATATTTTCCTCACCCCAGCGCCCTTTTTCCGAAACCGCCGATGGCTATTATTTTCGCTACTACCCCGGCACTGACACCTATCTGGGCGCCAAAGGCGGCAACGTCTTTTATCTCCCCGCAGGGGCGGCCATGAATGAGATAATTGACCTTGGTCCGATGGATAGATTTTTGCCCAATGCGGATGAGGACGGATACTGATGAATACGCTCACCAATAGCTGCCGGATAGTTTCAGTTCTGGTTTTTGTTCTCGTCGCATTGACCTCCCACGCCGCCACCCCGCAACTCGCTCTGGGCGCGCAGCATAGTCTGGTTCTCAAGGCCGACGGTTCGGTCTGGGCGTTTGGCGAGAACGCTTCCGGGCGGCTGGGGGACGGGACGGAAACCGGGCGGGCTTATCCGGTGCGGGTGGTGGGGCTGGACAATGCCGTGCAGGTGGTGGCGGGCTATTACCACAGCGTTGCGCTCAAGGCGGACGGGACGGTTTATTGCTGGGGGGAAAATCTTTCCGGGCAACTCGGGCTGGGGGATGTCGCGCCGCGCCTGAAACCGGCGCAGGTGATGCTGCCCGCCAAGGCGACTCTGATCGCGGCGGGGGAGGCGCATACGGTGGCGGTGCTGGAGGATGGCTCGGTGTGGGCATGGGGTGACAATCGTAGCGGCCAGGTCGGCAACGGCGCCGGGGAGATGCAGTCCGTGCCGCTCAAGGTCGGCGGCTTGCCGCCGGTTGGTCCGCTACTGGTGGCGGCGGGGAGCGGGCACACTCTGACGCTTACCCGCGGGCATACGCTGTGGGGCTGGGGCGATAACGCCGACAACCAGATTTCCGCCGGGATGGCGCGCACACTGGCGGAAGGGACGAAGCTCAACCCGGATATGGAGGCTTTTGCCACCATCGCAGCGGCGGGTCAGGGGAGCGTCGCGGCAGACAGCCAGGGACGGGTGTTTGCCTGGGGCAACGGGAAATATGCCTTGCCGCGCGCTTCGCAGGTCGATGGTTTGCCGGCAATCCGCCAGGTGGCGGTGTCGGCGGTGGGAACTTATCTGGCGCTGGATAGGGAGGGCGGCGTCTGGATATGGGGGAGCGATTACGGCGGGCTGCTGGGGTTGGGCGCTAATGGAAACGCCAAAAAGCCGGTTAAGCACCCCACTTTGCCGAAAGTGGTCAGTGCCGCGCTGGGTCCTTATCACGTCGGCGTCATCAATGAGGATGGCGCGGTTTACCTGTGGGGCGAAGGTCGCCGGGGGCAGTTGGGGGACGGCGAGGCGCTGACCCGCTTGACTCCGCAGCCGTTGGGGGCGTTCGGCGCCGTGGCTTATGCAGTCGCCGGCGCGGGGCGCACCCTGGTTTTAACGCGTAGCGGCGGGGCGCTGGGCGCTGGGGATTCGTCCCACAGGGAACTCGGCACAGCGGACAAGCATAATCCGTTGCCGCTTTCCGTGGGCGCGGATCAGAAAGTCTGGCGCGGGGCGGCTTTGGGCGGCCTGCATACCCTGTTACTGGACGATGCCGGAAGCGCCTATGCGCTGGGCGACAACGGCTTCGGGCAACTCGGCGCCACACCGGTTGCGCCGGGGGGAATGGTGGCGGTTCCCGGCCTGCCGCCGGTTGCGCAACTCGCTGCCGGCGGCGGTGGGGCTTTCAGCCTGGCTTTGACCCGCGATGGCGAGGTGTGGGCGTGGGGCGACAGTTCCGCCGGTCAGCTCGCCAGGGAGAATACGAACACCCCCGGCGCGCCTGCTCGGATTGCGGGGTTATCCAAGGTTGCTGCGGTGGCGACCGGCAGCCTGCACGGGGTGGCCTTGCTGGAAGACGGCACGGTGCGCGCCTGGGGTGACAACACTTTGGGGCAACTGGGCGATAGGACGGTGACGCGGCGCTTTGATCCGGTTACGGTGGGCGGCTTGTCGGATGTGGCGGGCATTGCCGGCGGCTATTTCCATACCCTGGCGTGGAAGCGCGACGGCACGGTGTGGGCTTGGGGCCACAACGCCGACGGGCAATTGGGCGACGGCACGCGGGTCAGCCGTAATAACGGTGCGATACCCGTTCCCGGTTTGCAGAAGATCATTTCGGTGGCGGTCGGCAGCGGGCATTCCCTGGCGCTGGATAGCGAAGGGCATGTTTACGCTTGGGGTAACAATCGCCAGGGTCAATTGGGAATCGGCGACATGGACACGCGCCTGACTCCCACCCTGATAGGCCGCTATCCCGGCGCAAAAGGCGTCGCGGCGGGCGCCTGGCATAGCCTGCTGATTCTCGAAGACGGTTCCTTGCTGGGTTGGGGGGATGATAGCACCGGAGCCTTGGGCGACGGCGCACTGCTCGATGCGCGTTCGACCCCGGCGGCCTTGTTGGCGCCGGACGGCAAAGGCCGTTTCACTGTCGGAGGTCTCGGCGACGAAAGCTTGCCGGATTTTTTCACCCGCACGACTTCAAAAACCGATGATGCGGGAAATACTTCGCTTACCGTGACGCTGATTCCCGCCGAGGCGGACCGCGGCAAGGCAGCAAACCTTTATTTGGCGGCCCGTCGGCAAGGTGTTTGGTTCGCCCACACGGGCAAGAACTGGCACGCTTGGGAAAACAGCCCGTTGCCGGCCTACGGAAAAGTCGTGCTCGCATCTCGCCACACGATTTTGCCTGCCCAAAAGATGAACCTGATAGCCTTGCCGAGCGTCGAGTTGTTCGTGGGCTATGGAGAAACCCCGGAACAGATGGTTGTCCGCAAGACTTGGGAGCAAGTTTACCGGCAGGCGGATGGCATGTAATCCCGCTGGTCTGCCGAAATAGCTCTGGTGTATGAGATAAACTTCAGAGCACCTGATCTTGCGGATTTTAATTGAGACGATTTAATGTAAACAACGGGTTGCTTCATTGTTAACCTCCGCTGCTGGATTCCCGCCTTCGCGGGAATGACGAAAAATCAGTTCCTACAAATTTCGGGTCAAGATAAATCTGACAAAATACAATAACCCATTGATTTGTCTATCCTGAGATCAGGTGGTCTGAGGTTGTGGCTGCGCAACATAGTTTCCTGTAAAGGCCGGGAGCCACATTCGCCGGGATTGCGGCGTATATTTACGCAAAGCCACCCGCGATAAAAGTCTTTTGCCCAACCGCGCACCCCTTGCGCGCCCGTTGCGATTTGTATTTTTCCGCCTCTTTTTCGCTGATTTCGCAGATTACTTCGCGTCCTCCACGGATGGCGCCGGTGATTTTGACCGGGTAGTTCGAGATCAAAGATACCGCCAGCAACGGCTCGCCCGCATCCAGCCCCATGACTATCATCCCCCGCCCCTTCGCCATTTCTTTTATTTCGCTTAACGCGAACAGCAGTAGCCGACCGTTGCCGGAAAGCGCCGCGATCCAGTCGCCGGTCACTTTGGCGGGGAATAGGATGCGCTCGCCGGGTTCTATGCTCATGAAGGTTTTGCCGGCCTTCTGGCGCGAAACCAGGTCGCCGAGTTTGGCGATGAAGCCATAGCCGGCGCTGTTGGCGAACAGGAAGCGGGCGCTGGGTTCGTCCGACAAGGCGCGCACAATTTTCGCGCCCTTGGGCAGGTCGAGCAGGGACGCCGCCGGCACGCCGTCGCCGCGCCCGGTGGGCAAGTCCGCCGGGGAGAGCGAATAGGCGCGGCCTTCGCTGTCGATCAGCACCAGCGGCCAGGTGGTGCGGGTTTCGATGGCTGCCAACAGGCCGTCGCCTCCCTTGAAGCTCACCCCGGAGAGGTCCACGCCGTGGCTCGCGCGGGCGCGCAGCCAGCCGTTGCGCGAGATGATGAGCGTGACCGGTTCGTCGGGCACGGTCTTTTCCAATTGCACCCGTTCGGACGCCTGGATCAGCGTGCGGCGTGGGTCGCCATAGGCATCGCGGTCGCGCTCGATCTCAGTGACGACCAAGGATTTTTTTGCATCTCCGTCGGCGAGTATGTGGCGCAACCCATCGCATTCCTCGCGCAGGGATTTCAGCTCGTTTTCGATCTTGAAGCCTTCGAGACGCGCCAACTGACGCAAGCGGATTTCCAGGATGTCCTCGGCCTGGATTTCCGATAGCGCGAATTTCGCCATCAACTCGCGCTTGGGTTCGTCGGCTTCGCGTATCGTGCGGATCACTTCCTCAATGCGCAGGAAGGCCATCATCCGGCCTTCCAGGATGTGGATGCGCCGCTCCACTTCGTTCAGGCGGTGCTGGGTGCGGCGCGTTACTACCTCGAAGCGGAACGCGCACCATTCATGCAAGACTTCCAGCAGGCTTTTCTGGCGCGGTTTGCCGTCGCACCCTATGGTCACCATGTTGATCGAGGTATTGTTTTCCAGCGAGGTGTGGGCGAGTAGCACCGCCATCATGTCGTCCGGCGACATCCTTGAGGAGCGCGGCTCCATCACGATGCGCACCGGATGCTCGCCGTCCGAATCGTCGCGCACCGTATCCAGCACCGACAGGATCAGCGCCTTCAGGTTGGATTGCTCGGTGGTCAGCGTCTTTTTGCCGCTCTTGATTTTCGGATTGGTCAGGTCCTCGATCTCCGACAGCAGCTTTTGGGTCGAGGTGTTGGGCGGTGCTTCGGTGACGATGATGCGCCACTGGCCGCGCGCCAGATGCTCGATTTCCCAGCGGGCGCGCACCCGCAGGCTGCCGCGCCCGGTGGAGTAGGCCTTGTGGATGTCGTTGCGGCTGGAAATGATCTGCCCGCCACCGGGGAAATCCGGACCGCTGACGATCTCCATCAACGCTTCGAAATCCATTTCAGGCCGGTGGATCAGCGCGATGCAGGCATTGGCGATCTCGCGCAGGTTGTGCGGCGGAATGTCGGTCGCCATCCCCACCGCAATGCCGGAGGCGCCATTGAGCAACAGCACCGGCAGGCGGGCGGGCAGCAGGGTAGGCTCTTCGAAAGCGCCGTCGTAGTTCGGGATGTAATCGACCGTGCCCTGGTCGATTTCGGAGAGCAGCAAGTCGGCCAGACGGGTCAGGCGCACTTCGGTATAACGCATCGCCGCCGCGTTGTCGCCGTCGCGGCTGCCGAAATTCCCCTGGCCGTCCACCAAGGGGTAACGCAAGGTGAAATCCTGCGCCATGCGCACCGCGGCTTCGTACACTGAGCTGTCGCCATGCGGATGCAGCTTGCCGATCACATCGCCCACCACCCGCGCGGACTTGACATGACGCGACTGATGATCCAGGCCAAGGCGCTTCATGGTGTACAGAATGCGCCGCTGCACCGGCTTTTGCCCATCCTCCACCTGCGGCAGCGCACGCCCCTTGACCACGCTCATCGCGTATTCGAGATAGGCGCGCTCGGCGTAGGCGGCAAGCGGGAAATGGTCTTCCGGCGGGGCCGACTGGGCAGGCGTTGCAGGCGGAACGTCGCCGCCATCGCCGCCAGGCGTGTCGGTGAACAAATCCAGGGTTAATTTGTCTTCTTTATTCACTTGAATTTTACCTCGTTCCCACGCGCGGCGTGGGAATGCAGCCGGGACGCGTTGCGTTGCGTATCAAATCCATGAGCCAACCTCAAGCTGGTCTCTCTTACCATAATTGATCGTTCCCACGCTCCAGCGCTCATCGTTACACACATCTTTTCAATCATTTGATTACATGCAGAAAAGATGGAGCACGGCGTTCCCTCCCCGGAAAGCGGGAGGGTTAGGGTGGGGATGGGGTGGAAGGCGCAGACGACAATGTAAGATATTGATTTTAGTCTGTGTCGTTCTACCCCATCCCCCTCCCAGCCTCCCCCTTGAAGGGGGAGGGGCTTCCCGCTCCGACTTGTGTGTAACGATGAGCGCTCCAGC
>JBAYVP010000030.1:0-26730 GCA_041674485.1 Sulfuricellaceae bacterium | reverse complement strand
GATGGTGCATGGTTGTAAGTGCGGCACTTTCGCGCTTACAACCATGCAGACTGGGCTTGTTTTGAATATTTGCCATCACCGAACATGATTATCAGTCCATCAATTTAGCTGACCAGACTCAATTGCCACCCTGCCTACCACAGCATCGCGGGTAGAGTTGTCAGCGCGTGTAACGTATGGCGGATACTCCAAGCACAAATTCAATCCGACAGCCTACAAGCTTAGCCCTTATGCTGGCCAGGATGAAGAACGGACGTACTGCGACGCACATGCCAAATTCGGTAAGGAAAACATCCACCGGATTCCCACTCTCCTTGTACGCGGGGTGATGCTCGGGCTCTGGTCGGATCAGAACGACGGTGATGCTCCGAGTTTGCTCTGGACTCTCGACGAGAGCGGCTGGATTTTTGAACTCCGAATTACTAACTCTGGTCAGGCTCAGTATCACGGCTACCCCGTCCTGCCAAGTGACGCTTTTGCGCGACATGTTTTGGCCAGAGCACGGGAGATTGCTTTCAACGAAAGCGAATTTTCTGTAGATAAAGATACTGGGGCACAAGCCGCAATAGCAGCAGCGGAGATATTTTACAGATGATTGTTTCGAACTGCTTTAAATTTTCTGCTGCCTGGCCTAAGGGCAGCGACGATGTGGCGGAGATTTCCCTTCGTGTGGGAGGCAGCGTCATCTCAAGAATTGCCGATACTGAAAAGGGTACGGTAAGGGACTTTTTCCGAGCCTCCTCTACTGGCTTGGCGTTTTGGTTGGCAGATAATTGGTGGCGTCTGCGCTGGGAGACAATCAACGACTCTAGGCTTCCCTCTGTGGACTGGCGTCTACGCCATGAGTTGAACTCGGCGAGCGGCGGCGCACTTTGGCCTCCTGTGATGATCTTCAGCGTCGGAGACCGCATTGCGTTCGCCCCTAGCCTCGGCAAAAAAGCTGTCGATGGTCCGCAATCTTATTTTCAATTCAAGATAGGCATGGTCGCAGCCGACGACTACGAGCGGGAATTGGACAGTCTTTTTGAGGCAGTTCTTGAACACTGTGCAATGACTGAGGACGGCAACGCGCTCAATATATTGCTCAAGCAAATCGCTACTGAACGCAATGATCCTGAGCTGGCTGGCTGGCGACGCTTAGAGGCTTGCCTAGGGTTTGATCCAGATGCGGCGCCGGATGCGGTCGTCAACGCATTGGTTAATCTTGAAGACGTTGCAGGTGAAGACGGCGTCGAGGAAGCGGCACATGCACATCCCGGAGCAAACGCGGCGCAATCCTTGAGCTCGGTGATAGAAGCCACGCGCGCGTCGAAAGTGGAGGTCAATCTAAGTTTGGTAGATAGCCTCAAGCGTGATTGGAATTTGCCGAGCTATGCGAGCCCGTGGGAAATGGCAGAAGCAGCTGCGGCGGAGCTTAGAGCTATCATCGGCGTTACGCGAGGCCTGCTGAACCACACAGACTTCGCGGACCTTTTCAAGGCGCGGTGGGATGATTTGAAATCGGCCACCGCAACCGCGAAAAATCTGCCATACGGCGCCCGAATTAGTGGCGAAACGAAGTCTCGAATAGCCTTGCAGACTTCAACTTCAAAACCATATGTTCGTCGCTTCGAGCTGGCTCGACAGCTCGGGGATGCTGTGTGGCAGAAAGGCGCCGATTTCGGTATCGTAAGTCGCTCGAAGAGTGACCGCCAGAAATTCCAACGTGCTTTTGCTCAAAATTTGCTGTGTCCTTTTGAGCACCTCCAGCATGTGATTGACGTGAACGATCCCACACCCGAGGCTAGGCAGAAAGCCGCCCGGAATTTCGGTGTGCATCCATCCGTTGTCCGTAATCAGTTGGTCTATAAAGGCTATCTTCCGTTCGAGAATGTCAATGACGAAGCTGAGGCCGCTTAGTCTGCCTGCTCCTCACGCTAGACATTTGATTCTAGAACGCTCAGTTGAACGGGCTGGAGTGTGCGGTTTTCCGGGTGCAGGGCATACCCGACAGCCTACGGCTCTTGTGCCCAAGCCGTAGGCTGTCGGGTATGGGCACAAGAGGCGCAACGACGAAGAATGGTTGTTCCATTCTCTTCTCTTGTAGTTGCAACGTGGAAAGCGGTCAACAGAGGAATCTAGGATAAATATATTGACAGGCAATACCGTAGCACAAAACGCCGTTTTTTTGCGTCCTCTGCGGTAAATCTTTCCGGGGTGTGGCTTTTTGCTTCCGGCATGTCCGGCTTAGTCACTTACCGGCCAAGTCACAAGCAATTTGTGACGAGAATATATCGTAGATCAAGCACTGGAGCGACTTTCCGCAAAAAAACAAGGACAGGATGAACAGGATTTACAGGATGGGTTTTCTATCCTGTTCATCCTGTCAATCCTGTCTACGTCTGTTTGCTTCCGGCATGTCCGGCTTAGGTTAAACTAGCGCCATGTGCGGCATTCTTACCTTAATCGACACGCCCTGGCAGGGCGACGCGGCGGCGGCGCTGGAAACCTTGCGCAGCCGGGGGCCGGACGAGAGCGCCATTGCGCGGCTGCCCGGCGCGGTGCTGGGTCATGCCCGGCTTGCGGTGATCGATGTGAACGGCGGCAGGCAGCCGATGCACACCCCGGACGGGCGCTATACGCTGGTTTTCAATGGCGAGATTTATAATTACGTCCAGTTGCGCGATGAGCTGGCCGCGCTGGGGCATAAGTTCAACACGCACTCGGACACCGAAACGCTGCTTTACGGCTATGTGCAATGGGGCGGCGCGATAGTTGAACGGCTGGACGGCATGTTTGCGTTTGCGGTGTGGGATAGCGCCGAACGGACGCTGTTCGCCGCCCGCGACCGGCTCGGGATCAAGCCGCTGTTTTATTCCAGCGCCGCCGGTTTCGCACTCGCCTCGACGCTGGCGCCTTTTTTCCACCTCGGCGGTTTTCCGCACCAACTGGACTATGAGGCGCTACGCGATTATCTCGCATTCCAGACGGTGTTGGCGCCGGCCACCTTTCTCACGCAAGTGCGCCAGCTTGCGCCGGCCTCGCGGCTGACTTACCGCGCGGACACCCGGCAACTCACCGTTGAGCGCTACTGGACGATACCCGCGCCATCGGAAAACGCCCCTCCACCAGCAGAAGTGCTGGCCGAGGAATTCGACCGCCTGCTGCAAGACAGCGTGCGCAGCCAGTTGGTCGCCGATGTGCCGCTCGGTGCGTTCCTGAGCGGAGGCATAGACAGTAGCCTGATGGTGCATTATATGGCCGAGGCCAGTGTGCAGCCGCTACGCACGTTCAGTATGCGTTTCGATGAAGCCGGTTTCGACGAAACCGCCCATGCGGAAACGGTTGCGCGCAAATACGGCACGAAGCACCACGTCATCGACGCGCCAAATATCGGCGCGGATCAATTGTTTGCGGCGATACGCGGGCTGGATCAGCCGCTCGCTGACCCCGCCTACATCACCACAGTGGAATTGTCGCGCCTGACGCGTGACAGTGTCACCGTTGCGCTCAGCGGCGACGGCGGGGACGAGGTGTTCGGCGGGTATGCGCGTTTTCTCGATATCGAGGCCAATTACCCGGACAATACGGCCAAGCGCCTGCTGCGCACGCTGATCGCGCACGGCCTGCTGCCGGGGTCGTGGCTGCGGCGCGGGCTGGCGAGGCAGGAAATGCTGCTGTACCGCAAAGTCGAACTTGGCCCCTATGAAACCTCGCGCAAGAGCCTGAAGCATTACCTTGCTCCCGCAGCTTGGCAGGCCTGCCATCCCGAACGGACGTTGGAAAGTTGGCGCAGGTTGGCGCTCGCATTCGGCGGGCGCATGGACAGCGGCAGCCTGATGCGCGCCGACTTGTGGACATATCTAAGCGAAAACTGCCTGGTCAAGACCGACCGCGCCAGCATGTTCCACAGCCTGGAAGTGCGCGTGCCCATGCTCTCCAACGCGCTGCTCGACCGGGCGCTCGCGCTGCCCGCGCAAGTGCATTTCGATCAGGTCGGCGGCAAGGCCATCCTGCGCCGGCTGGCGCGCAAACACCTGCCGGAGCCGGTGTGGAACCGCCCCAAGCACGGCTTTTCCGTTCCGCTCCAGGCATATTTCAATGGGCAATGGCAAAATGTCGGCAACGATTATTTCGCCCAGGCGGGACGGATTGCCCCGTTTCTGGATGGGAACGCGATCAAAGCGCTGTGGGCAGACGCCAAGACCGGCAAGGCTTCCCGGCGTCTTGCCTATACTTTTCTAACACTACTGATCTGGCTGGACGCGCACCCGCTCTGCACATGAACCGAGACTGAACTGAACGATGAATTCCGACGAAGCGCAACACAACGATATTTTGGAAAAAAAGCCTATCTGCTACTTTGCTATACTTTGCGCGGCCACAATTTGCGCAGCAATCGCATCCCGCGAGACGCGGCTAAATCCGCAAATCGTGGCCGCGCGAAGTATATCTGCATTAAAGAGAATTTGACATGAATCATCAGGGACTGGAATCCATCACCATCAAGGGCTTCAAGAGCATCCGCTCTATAGAGGCGCTGCCTTTACGCCCGGTCAATGTGATTATCGGGGCTAACGGTGCGGGAAAATCCAATTTCATTGAGGCTTTTTCCCTGATCGGTGAGATTCGTCAGGGGCGCTTGAACGGGTATGTTCGCCGCGCCAATGGCGCCAATGCACTGCTGCATTTCGGCAGTAAAGCCACATCGGAAATCCTGCTGCATGTGGTGTTCAACTGTGAACCTAACTTGCAATACCGGCTACAGCTATTGCCTACCGACGACGATGGGCTGGCGCCGGGGCGGGAAGAGGCAATTTTCTTGAACCGTGCCATCGGTGGTCAACCCCATGCCGAAGCTCTGCCGCCACAGGAGAAGGGGCGGGAAGCCGGCATCAGTGGCCGCGAGTTTGAACCGGCGGGGCTGTTCGTCAGTGTCGCACTGGCCGGCTGGCGCCCCTTTCATGTTCACGATACCAGTGCGACGTCGGCTTGGCGGCGCCCCGCGCAACTGGAGGACAACGATTTCCTGCGCCCGGACGGTTCCAATCTTCCCGCTTTTCTCTATTTGTTGCAGCAGCGGGAACCGCAGGCATATGACCTGATTCGTCGCACGGTGCAACGGGTTGCGCCGTTTTTTGAAGATTTCAATCTGCGACCTGACAAGCTGAACCCGAACACTATCCGGCTGGCCTGGCATCACAAGAATTCGGATCAGTTCTTTGGCGCTTCGGCCTTATCCGACGGCACCTTGCGTTTTATCGCTCTGGCGACCTTGCTGCTTCAGCCGGTGAAGTATCGCCCCTCGGTGATTCTGGTAGACGAACCGGAACTGGGTTTGCATCCCTACGCCATGACTTTGCTGGCTTCTCTGGTCAAACAGGCGGCTGCCGATACTCAAGTGATTCTTTCAACCCAGTCCTCGCAATTACTCGATCATTTCGAGCCGGAGGACGTTCTGGTAGCCGAACGCGAGACGGGCGCCACCTGTTTGCGGCGGCTGGATTCTGCGCCGCTTGCCTCCTGGCTGGAGGATTACAGTCTCGGCCAACTCTGGGAAAAAAACGAGTTGGGCGGCAGGCCGGAACGGGAGTAGCAGATGACACGGTTGCTGGTTCACGTTGAGGGGCAAACGGAGGAAACCTTCGTCAATGAAGTCTTGCGCGATCACCTGCTGGGTAAGGGCTACGAGCGCGTTAGCGCGCGCCTGGTGGGGAATGCCCGGCTGCGCGCCCGTCGCGGCGGCATTCGTGCATGGAGTGCCGTCCGCGAAGACATTTTGGGACATCTGCACGAGGATCGAGGCTGCGTTGCCACCACCTTCGTGGATTACTACGCCTTGCCCCGGTCAGGGGGAAAAGCATGGCCAGGCCGCCTGGAAGCCGGTTTGCTTCCACACCATCAAAAAGCCGCCAAGGTGGAAAATGCTTTGCTCGATGACATTGTTTGCGCCATGGACTCCGACTTTGACCCAAGGCGATTTGTGCCTTTCGTGGTTATGCATGAATTCGAGGCGTTGTTGTTCAGCGATTGCCAGGCCTTTGCACGCGGCATCTGTCAAGAGCGCTTGGCACCCGAGTTTCAGGCTGTGCGGGATCAGTTCGAAACACCTGAGCACATCAATGATTCCCCGATGACCGCCCCAAGCAAACGGGTGGAGAAGCTGGTTTCAGGTTATGAAAAACCCTTGCTGGGCAATTTGGCTGTGCTGGAAATTGGCCTGGAGCCAATACGCAAGGCGTGCCCCCATTTTAATGCCTGGCTGACAAGGCTGGATTTTGCCGCAGGTCTATTCCCGCAGAGCCACTGAACGGAGTTGGGTAAAATATCGCACCGCGTGGGCACAAAGGCGTGCCCACCGGACTCCGTTGTTATTCACCAGGCGGGACGGGTTGCCCCGTTTCTGGATGGGAACGCGATCAAAGCGCTGTGGGCAGACGCCAAGACCGGCAAGGCTTCCCGGCGTCTTGCCTATACTTTTCTAACGTTACTGATTTGGCTGGACGAGCACCCGCTCTGCACATGAAGACCGAATGAACCGAGACTGAACTGAACGATGAATTCCGACGAAGCACCACACAACGATATTTTGGAAAAAAAGCCTATCTGCTACCAGGTCAACCTGCAACGCTGGTTCGGCGGCGGGGAGGTCTATACCGGCTTTTTCACCCGCGCGCTGCACGATCTGGGGTGGGGAACGGTCATTTTCGTGCATCCCAAGGCGACTTTCTGGGAAAGGCTGCTGCCTGCCGACACCACGCTGATACGCGTCGCATCTTTCGACGAGATAGCCAAACATTTGCCTGCGTCCCGCAGCCTGCTGATATTTCACACGCTTGCCAAAAAAGCCCAGTTGGACGCATTGCAGCAAAACCATATCGCCGCCTGTTTTGCGCATATGCCGCAGTATGGCCGCGATCCGACGATATATGCGCCTTACCGGCTGATCTTCGGCGTTTCGCAACATGTCATTGCAAGCCTGAAAGCCGCGTCCATGGAGCAGGTCTACCCGCAGCCGCTGTACGGCATCGCCAGCCTGCAAAGAGGGCAGACGGCGCCGGAGCGGCAAATCGTGGCAAATTCCGTATACCAGTGGGACCGCAGAAAAGTCCGCGACCTCCTGTTGAGCTATCTCTTCCCGTTTTATGCCAGATTCAAGCCCAAGCGCATCTATGAAAGAAAACCGGGACTGACGCTGGGCATCGTATCCGCCATCACTCCAATCAAGCAGTTTCCGCTGCTGTTCCGTTATCTTGCGCCCATTATCGAGCGCTTTCCCCAGGTGAATATCGAGATATTCGGCAGCGGCGGCTATGCCTCGATATTCGATCTGGAGCGCAGCCTTGCCGTTATCAGCAACCAAGTGCGTTTTTGGGGACAGCAGCGCGACATCCAGACCATTTATCCGCAGTTCGATTTCCTGCTGGCCGGCCTGCCGGAAAAGGAGGCCTTGGGGCTTAACGTGATCGAATCCCAGTGCTGCGGCACGCCGGTGCTGGCGGTGCTCGCGCCGCCGTTCACCGAAACGGTGAAGGAAGGGGCGACCGGTTTTTTTTACACCGACCCCAGGAAAGACAACGGCGAGGATTTCGCGCGCCTGCTCAAGATGCTCACCGAATACACCGTTTATCCCGACCCGCTACAGGCGAGTGCGCACCTGGAGAAATTCTCCTACGCCAGCTTCAAGGAGCGCGTGCAGGAGGCCATGCGCTATGCGCTTAAGGAATCGTTTACCTAATCATGCATGCGCTTCTGGAAACCCCGCTGCTGCAACTCTATCCGGTGCTCGCCGGCGTCGATGCGCGCATCCGCGCCGAAGCGCTGGCGCAAGCGCAAGTGTTCACGGCGCCGGCGGGAGCGGTGCTGTTCGACGAGCGTCAATCATGCCTGGGTTTTCCTTTCGTGCTGAAAGGTGCGGTGCGCGTGGTGAAAAGCACCGCCAACGGACGCGAATTGCCGCTGTACCGCGTATTGCCTGGGGAGAGCTGCATCATCACGTCGAGTTGCCTGCTCGGACGCACCGATTACAATGCGCGCGGCCTGGCGGAAGGCGACACCGAACTGGTTTTCCTGCCGCGCGAGCAGTTCGATGCGCTACTCGCCAGCCCGCCGTTCCGCAATTTCGTCTTCCAGCTTTTCGCCGCGCGCATCGCCGAGTTGATGCAACTGGTCGAGGAAGTCGCGTTCCGCAAACTGGATCAACGCCTGGCCGGATTGTTGCTGGGCAAAGGGCAAACCGTCCACGCCACGCACCAGCAATTGGCTGACGAGTTGGGCAGCGTGCGCGAAATGGTCAGCCGCCTGCTCAAGGGCTTCGCCGCGCAAGGGCTGGTGGCGCTCGGGCGCGAACAGATCGAAATCCTCGACGCCGCCGGGCTGCGCCGGATCGCTATGTGACTTTGGTTACAGACGGCCTACTCGCCTTGTAGCCTGCCAGGATTTTTCAGGAGAGGAATGTGTTAAAGGAATTAAGGCTGCAAAACTGGAAGAGCTTCGAGCAAGGCACGCTTTACATAGACCCGCTGACCATCATCATCGGCACAAATGCCAGCGGCAAATCCAATACGCTGGATGCGCTGCTGTTCCTCCAGCGGGTTGCCTCCGGGGTGGGAATATTTCCGGCCATCAACGGCGACGCAAACCTTTCTCCGATTCGCGGAGGCATGGAATGGGTCTGCCGCAAGCCTGCGAAAGAATTCACCCTGGTGGTGATCCTGGGCGGCGAGACGCCAAACCAGGACTATCGCTACGAAGTGAGTATTCAGGTAAACGGCGTGAAGGCGGAAGTCTGCCGGGAGGAGCTGACGGCGTTGAAGTATGGCCCGCGCAGCCAGACACCGAAAGAAACCAGGCTTTTTTACACCCAGCAAGAGTCTTCGGCGCCAGGCATCCCGGCCTATTTTTCCAGCGGCGCTAAGAGCCATGGGAAACGGGTTGATCTGAACCGTTCCCATATCGTGCTGGCACAGGCCGACGCCTTGAATCTGCGCAAGGAAGTGCAGGACGGGGTGAAGCACCTGCTTGGTCACCTGCAACAGATTTTCGTCTTCGATCCCATACCCTCCCATATGCGCGACTACAAGCCGTTTTCCGAGAAACTCCAGGCGGACGGCAATAACATCGCGGGAGTTCTGGCCGCGTTGGAGGCATCGCGCAAGGAGGAAGTCGAAAAAATCCTGACCAAGTATCTCAAAGACCTTCCCGAGCGGGATATTCAGCGGGTTTGGACGGAGCCGGTCGGCAAGTTCCAGACCGATGCCATGCTCTATTGCGAGGAAGGGTGGGCCGGCACAGCATCCCATACCGTGGATGCTCGCGGCATGTCCGACGGAACACTGCGCTACTTGGCTATCGTCACCGCGATGCTGACCCGTCAGACCGGGAGCCTGCTGGTAATTGAGGAGGTTGACAATGGCCTGCACCCTTCTCGTGCCCATGTGCTGGTCGAAATGCTCCGCAGCCTGGGAAAGGAGCGCGGCATCGACGTTATCGTGACCACCCACAATCCCGCCTTGCTTGATGCCGCCGGGGCGAGGATGGTGCCTTTCATCACCGTGGCGCACCGCAACGGCGTTACCGGCGCAAGCATCCTGACCCAACTTGAGGATATTCGTCAGTTGCCGAAACTAATGGCCAGTGGCTCACTGGGGCGCTTATCCACCGAGGGACGTATTGAAGCCGCGCTGGAGCCGGAGACCGCGAAATGAAAAAAGTGCTGATCCTCGATACCAGCATTGTCTGCGTCTGGCTTGAGGTGCCCGGCATGAATGACTGTGGCCCCGACCATGACAAATGGGACAAAGTTCGCGTGGCCGCGAAGATTCGGGATGAAGAACGCGCCAATACAACCTTTGTTCTACCGTTGGCCAGCATCATCGAAACCGGCAATCACATTGCCCAAGCCAGACACAGCCGACGGGAACGAGGCCAGTCGCTCGCCGAATTGATGAAAAAAAGCGCCAACCGTCAAAGTCCGTGGGCGGCTTTTTCCGAACAGTCGGTGCTTTGGTCGGAGGAAAAGCTGGTTCAACTCGCCGATACCTGGCCAACGCTTGCGGATCAGCGACTTTCCCTTGGCGACGCCACCATCAAGGATGTTGCGGAATACTATGCCCAGATGGGCTATCGGGTGGAAATCTTGACTGGAGACGCAGGGTTGAAGGCCTACGAACCCACTGTGCCGACGGAATTGCCAAGACGCAAACAGCGCGGGTAAAAACGATTTTTTTGCCTTGTGCGGGGCAAACCGTCATGAATCCCAGGCAAACTGAGCCGCAACGCTGCTCAACTCATGACGGCAATCCATAAAGACAAAACCTTTTTCACCGCAGAGGACGCAGAGGAAACCCCTCATGCTTTTCCTCCGCGTCCTCTGCGTCCTCTGCGGTGAATCGGCTTTTTCCGTGCCGCCGGGCTGCGCCGGATCACTATGTGACTTTGGTTACAGACGGCCTACTCGCCATGTGCTTTAATGTGCTTACTATATATTCTGCGAAAGGAAAGTATCATGAAAGCGAACGTAGGCGGAATAGACCGTGCTTTACGCATAGGCGCGGGTTTGGCGCTGATCGGCCTAGCCATCGCCGGCATAGGCGCGCCATGGACCTGGATAGGCGTCGTGCCGCTGGCCACCGGCATCTTCAGGTTTTGCCCGGTTTACCCATTGCTGGGCATCAGTTCCTGCCCGATGGATAAAAAATAATTCCAGTATAACCCGGCGCGGGCGGCCTGCCCGCGCATAACCGTAGCGCCTGCCGAGGCAGGCTCGATTTTTTCAGGAGCGGATCGTGCAGGAAGACACCCCCCCGACAGTAAAAAGCCCCACTTTTTCGCTGCAACACCTCCCCATTCATCCCCGCTCGGTTAAGGGGACGTTCCGCAATTTCAAGACCGTGATATTGCTGTTGTCGTTCTCGGTCTATTTCCTGTTGCCGTGGATGCCGTGGGAGCGCCATGGCGTGATCCCGAACCAGGCGGTGCTGTTCGACCTGGTTGGGCGGCGCTTTTTTATTTTCGACTTGGCGCTGTTCCCGCAGGACCTGATTTCGCTGTCGCTGCTGCTGTTTATCGCGGCGGCAACGCTGTTTTTCGTGACGGGACTGGTCGGGCGCGCCTTTTGCGGCTATTTCTGTTTCCAGACGATTTGGACCGATGCGTTCATCTTCATCGAAAGATGGGTGCAGGGTGAGCGCCCCGCCCGGCTGCGGCTGGAAAAACAGCCGTGGAACGGGGAAAAAATCGCCAAGAAATTCGCAACACATGCGCTTTGGCTGGCGCTATCCTTCTGGACCGCCGTCACCTTCATCCTGTTTTACGGCTATGCGCCGGAACTGACGGCGCGCTTTTTCGCCGGCACGCTGCCCAGCGTCGCCTATTTCACGGTGCTGTTGCTGACGCTGACCACTTATTCGGCTGCGGGGTTGTTGCGTGAGCAGGTGTGCATACTCTGGTGCCCCTATGCGCGCTTCCAGGGGGTCATGTATGAACCGGAAACGCTGGCGCCGTATTACGATTTCCAGCGCGGCGAAGGCAAGGCGGGACGGGCAACGCGCCATAAAGGCCAGCAAACTTTGGAGGAACGCCATGCCCAGGGGATAGGGGATTGCGTAGACTGCGAACTGTGCGTCCAGGTTTGCCCCGCAGGGATAGACATCCGCAAAGGCATGCAATACCCGTGCATATCCTGCGGGCTGTGCGTCGATGCATGCAACAGCATGATGAGTTCGGTGGGCTATCCGCGCGGCCTGGTGCGCTACGATTCGGAAATCAACATTGAAAGCACCACCCCCGGCAGAGTGCATTTCGACCTGCTGCGCCTGAGAACGATGGGATACGGCGTCGCAATACTGGTGATGTTCGGCGTGTTGGTTTACAACCTGGCGTCGCGTAGCGACGTGCAGCTATCCATCCAGCCGGTGCGCCAGCCGCTGTTCGTGGCAATGTCGGACGGGGGCATACGCAACCGCTACCAAATCCACATCACCAACAAATCGGTCGAAGAGCAAGGCTACCACATCGCCGTGCGCGGCGTGCCGCAACCGGCGCTCGATATCGGGACGATGAGCGACGTGACTGTGCGCCCCGGCAAGAGCGTGCTGGTGCTGGCCAGCGTCACGCTCAACCCGGCACAAGTGCAGGCGATTAACGAATTCGAATTCATCGTCACCCCCAGGAACAAGCCGGATCAGCCGATGATCAAAAAGGTGCGGTTCAACTCGAAACCGGAGGGCGCCAACCAGCCCTGATGAACCGGCGCCCGGTTGGCACGCCGCATATGCCGCTTTGCGCGACGCCAGCCGGATACCGCCCCGTAGGTGCATGGACTCATTTCGGGGTGGAAAAAACCAGCCAAGCCAACCCCAGCGATGAAAATCAATAATGGAAAACGTTCGTGAATCCCAGACAATCTTAGCGCAACTTTGCTCAATTCTGTTCGACTCATGGCGGCAACCCATAAAGACAAAACCTTTTTCACCGCAGAGGACGCGGAGGACGCAGAGGAAACCCCCTCATGCTTTTCCTCTGCGGTGAATCGGGTTTTTTCGTGCTGAGAACAAATTTACCCTGCATGCAGCAAAGTTGCGCCTTGCCATGCACCCGGAAAACCGCACACTCCAGCCCGTTCAACGGAGGTTTCTAGGTTCAAGTATAATCCTGCGCTGAAAGCGCCATGAACGGCAAAGCTGCGCCGTTTTTTTGCGAGAACATGTGCGAGAACATGTGCGAGAACATGGGTATGACAACGGCAACTCAGAATGCGGAATCCGACGCGGCGTTTTCCTGGCCAGTGCGGGTGTATTATGAAGACACCGATTCGGGTGGGGTGGTGTATTACGCCAATTACCTCAAGTTTCTCGAACGGGCGCGCAGCGAGTGGTTGCGGGCGTTGGGTTTCGGGCAGATTGAACTATTGCGCGACTTCAATGTCCTCTTCGTGGTGCGCCGCGCCGAGATCGATTATCTCAAGCCCGCCGTGTTCGACGACTTGCTTACGGTGACGGTGCGGGAGCATGAAGCTGGCCGTAGCTGGATCGAACTCGACCAAACTATAGCCCGGCGGACGATAGACCGTGATAGCATATTGGTCAAAGCGCGCATCAAGGTCGCATGCGTGAACGGGCTGACTTTCAAGCCGGTGGCAATGCCGGCGCAACTTCAATTCGCCAAGAATAAAACGGGAGTGCAATGACTACCAACGTGACACAGGATTTATCTTTCCTGACCCTGATACTCAATGCCAGCTTTTTGGCGCAGGCTGTGCTGGTGCTGCTGCTGATCGCTTCGCTGATGTCGTGGTGGACGATATTTCGGAAAATGTTTTCCATCCGCCATGCGGTGAAGCACACCAACAGCTTCGAGGATGAATTCTGGAGCGGCACCGATCTGGGCAATCTCTACCAGCGCACCACCAGCGGACGCCAGCCGTCGATGGGGATGGAAAAAATCTTCGAGGCGGGGTTTCGCGAGTTCCTCAAATTGAAACGCCAGGGGCGGCTGGACAACACGGCAATCATGGAAGGCACGCGCCGCGCGATGAAAGCGGCCTATCAGCGCGAAATGGATTATCTCGAATCGGGGCTGGCGTTTCTCGCGTCGGTCGGCTCGGTCAGCCCGTATGTCGGCCTGTTCGGCACGGTATGGGGCATCATGAATGCATTTCGCGGCCTATCCAACGTGGTGCAGGCCACGCTCGCCCATGTCGCGCCGGGCATTGCCGAAGCGCTGATCGCCACGGCGATGGGCTTGTTTGCGGCGATTCCCGCCGTGATTGCGTATAACAATTACGCACACGGCATCGACCGGTTGGGAACGCGCTTCGAAAGCTTCATTGAGGAATTCTCCAACATCCTGCAACGGCAGGCGGTGTCGCCGGCATCATGAGATTGCGCAAATCCCGCCGCTTCATGAACCACATCAACGTCGTGCCCTATATCGACGTGATGCTGGTGCTGCTGATCATTTTCATGGTGACTGCGCCGCTAATCAGCCCCGGCCAGATTGAGCTGCCGCAGGTTGGGCAATCGCTCGGGCAGCCGATTGCGCCGCTGCAAGTGGACATCCGCGCCGATAACAGCTTGAGCCTGCGCGATCTGGGCAAGTCCGTCGGCGAAAAAGCGGTGACGCATGAGCAGTTGCTCACAGCGGTTAAAGCCCATCAGCAGCACAACCCCAATCAGGCGGTGGTAATTTCCGCCGACAAAAATGTGCGCTACGACGAGGTCGTCAAAGTAATGACCCTGTTACAGGAAAACAGAGTGGCAAAAGTCGGGCTGCTGGTAAGACCCAAGGCGAACTGATGGCGGAAGAACGGCGCGAACCGGGGCGGATTCCGGCAACTATCCTGGCGGTGCTGGTGCATCTCGCGTTCGTCGCGCTGCTGGTGTTCGGCGTGGATTGGCGGACACATGAACCCGCGCCGGTCATTGCCGAAATGTGGAGCGAACTGCCCGGCGCAACACCTCCCCCGGTTAAACCGGCGCCTGCACCCAAACCGGCTCCCGCGCCCAAACCTGAACCCAAACCAGCGCCCGCGCCGCCGCCTAAGCCCGAGCCGAAACCCGAACCCAAGCCGGCGCCGGAACCCGCGCCGCCGCCCAAGCCTGCTCCGCCCAAGCCCGAGCCTAAGCCCGAACCGAAACCGATGCCGGCGGACATAGACCTGAAGGCAAAGGCCGAAAAGCTCAAGGAAGAAAAACGCAAGCAGGAAGAAGAGTCGGAAAAGAAGAAAAAGCTCCAGGAAGAAGAACAGCGCAAGACGCGGGAGGATGCGGCGCGACGCGCGAAAGAGGAAGAAATGCGCCGCGCGCAACAGGATGAAGTGCGCCGCTTGCAAGAGCTTGAAAAGCACCGCCTGGAAGATGAAAAACGCCGGACGGAAGAGGAAAAGCGCCGCGTGAAGGAAGAAGAGGCGCGCCGCACGCATCAGGATGATGTGCGCCGCACCCTGGAAGACGAGAAACGCCAAGCGCTGGAAAATGAAAAGCGCCGCGCTTTGGACGAGGAAAAGCGCCGGGCGCTGGAGAATGAAAAGCGCCGCATTGAAGATGAAAAACGTCGAACGCTGGAAAATGAAAAACGCCGCGTCGAAGAAGAAAAACGCCGGGCGCGGGAAGAAGCAAACCGCCGACTGCTGGAGGACGAGAAACGCCAAGCGCTGGAAGCCTTGAAAAACGACGAAAAAGCGCTCAAAGAGCAGAAAGATCAGCGCGCCGCGCAAACCAAGGCGCGCGCGGACGCCGCAACGTCGGCGCGCCAGCAAGCCCAGTCAGCCGCCCAGGCAGCCCAATCGGCGCTACGCGGACGCGAAGTGGAGGGCTACAAGAGCAAGATCGTGGCCAAGATCAGGGCTAAGGTCAACAATCAGCCGTGCCAAGCGCTCAAGGACCCGGAAGCGGAATTCGACGTGCGCTTGATGCCTACCGGCATGTTGCTGACCGATCCGGTGCTGAAAAGAACGAGCGGCAATCTACAATGCGACAAAGCCATAGAGAACGCGCTACTGAACGCGCAACCGTTGCCGTTGCCGCCCGACCCGGCCATGTTCGACGAGTTTCGCGAACTCAGTCTTAAATTCCGTCCCAATGAGCCAATCAACTAGGCAGGAGATATGCTACAATGTCAACTTCTTTTCTTAATGGAATCGGGTTGTTGCGAGAAATGACCAAGTTACTGCGTTACCTGCTGCCATTTTTCCTGGCGATGCCGAGCGTGCTCCACGCCGCGCTGACGATAGAGGTTATCGGCAGCGGCGCGCACCAAACCCCGGTGGCCATCGTCCCTTTCGCCACCGAATACGCCTTATCGCAAAGCATAACCGGCGTCATTACGACCGATCTCCAGCGTAGCGGGCTATTCAAACTGATAGACCCCACCAGCATCAGGCCGCTGCCTTACGAACTTGGCGACGTGAACTATCCGGATTGGCGCGCCACCGGCGCCGAGGCAATGGTGATCGGCAGCGTCACGCCCCGCCAGGACGGCAGAGTGGAGGTGCGTTTCCGCCTGCTCGACGTGGCCAGGCAAGTGCAACTCGCAGGCGCCAGCTATACCGTTGCGCCCGAATTGTTGCGCCATACCGCGCACAAGATCGCCGATGTGATCTATGAGAAACTGACCGGCGATGCGGGCGTATTCAGCACCAAGATCGCCTACATCGTGAAAAGCGGCACACGTTACGAGCTGCAAGTCTCCGATGCGGACGGCTACGGCGCGCAAACCGTGCTGGCTTCCAACGAGCCGCTGATTTCCCCGACCTGGTCGCCGGACGGAACGCGCCTCGCTTACGTCTCGTTCGAGCGGCAAAAACCGATAGTCTACGTACAGTCGCTAATAACCGGGCAACGCCGCGCCGTGTCCGAATTCAAGGGCAACAACAGCGCGCCGGCGTGGTCTCCCGACGGCAACAGGCTGGCGGTGGTGCTGACCAGGGACGGCAACACCCAGATACACATCGTCACCATCGACGGCATCTACGTGAAGCGCCTGACCTACAGCGCCACCATAGACACCGAGCCGAGTTTTTCGCCCGACGGCAGGAACGTCATTTTCACCTCGGATCGCGGCGGATCGCCCCAGATATACCGCGTCTCCGTGGACGGCGGCAGCGCCACGCGCCTGACTTTCGACGGCAACTACAACGTAACGCCGCGCTATTCGCCGGACGGCAAGAGCTTCGTCTTTATCCAGCGGTCAAACGGCTTCTTCAATGTCGCGGTGCAGGATTTGGCGACTTCGCAAGTGCAGGTGCTGACCGACACGCGCAAGGATGAATCGCCCAGCTTCGCGCCCAACGGAAAAATGATTTTGTACGCCACGGAAATCGGCGGTCATGGCGTATTGGCGGCAGTCTCCAGCGATGGCCGGGTGAAGCAGCGCTTGACCACGAAAGCCGGCGATGTGCGCGAGCCGGCGTGGGGTCCTTTATTTAAAAACCAGTAAGATTTCCGGGAACAAAAAGACCGGCAGCCGGTCTACGGCTATTCCCGGGAATCACCTTAAACATAATCAGGAGGAGTAACGTGAATAAATTAGTAATCAGCGCACTGTTGGTCAGCATGTTGGCGGCTTGTGCCAGCGATGAAGTAAAAGACCAGTCCATGGCTCCGGTGGAATCGCGTTCCGCCGATGCGGCAGCGCAAGCTGCGGCTGAAAAAGCGGCAGCAGACAAAGCCGCCAACGCTGAACTGGCTGCGCAGGCTCAAGCCGCGAACAACCCATCGGTTGCGAACGGCGCGCTGGGCGATCCCCGGCAAGGCGACGGCAAGATGGGCGCCAACGGCAAAACGATAGGCGCCAACGGCAAGATGGGCGTCGGCGGCAAACCGGGCAGCGGCCAACATGGCGGCGCCAACCAGCTTGGCGGCGGCCAATATGGCAGCAGTCTGCCGGGCGACGGAAATCTGGTGGACGCAAGTCAAGCCGACGGAAAAACGAAGGGCGGCAAGCACCTCGACCCCAGACTGAAAGACCCCAACAACATCCTTTCCAAGCGTAGCGTATATTACGATCTGGACAAGTATGACGTGAAGGATGAATTCAAGCCCATGGTCGAAGCACATGCCAAATACCTGACCGGCAATGCGGACGCCAACGTCATCGTGCAAGGCAACTGCGACGAGCGCGGCAGCCGCGAATACAACGTCGCGCTGGGACATCGCCGCGCCGAGAGCGTGCGCAAGATGATGAACGTACTGGGCGTGGCCGACAAGCAAATCGAAACGGTCAGCTTCGGCGAAGAAAAGCCGCGCGCCGCCTGTCATGAAGAGTCGTGCTGGTCGGAAAACCGCCGTAGCGACATCATGTATCAAGGCGAATAACCATGCGCAAACTAGCGCTTGCCGTGCTGTTGTTGGGAACCAGCCAGTGGTGTATCGCAGGCTTGTTTGCCGACGACGAGGCACACAAAAAAATCGCCAACATGCAGCAGCAAGTTCAAGCGCTGGACGCGCGACTGGGCAGCACGGAATCGCGAGTGGGCGCGTTCGAACCGCGGGTGGGCGCGTTCGAACCGCGCATGGTCGCGCTGGAGAAACACATAGCCGCGCTGGAAGCGCGTGTGGCTGCGGCTGAAAACCAGGCGCAGACGCAAACCAAGGGACTGCTGGACCTGGTGTCGCAAATCGACGCGCTCAAGGCCGAACTGACCAAGCTGCAAGGTCAGAACGAAGTCTATGCGCACGACATAGACACCACGCAAAAGCGCCAGCGCGATCTTTACGCCGATGTCGACGGACGCCTGCGCAAGCTCGAACGCAGCGAAGCGCAAGCCAAAGCCGGCGAAGCGCAGGCCAAGACCGAGGCGCAACAAGCCAAGACCGAGGCGCAACAAGCCAAGGCCGACGCACAGCAGGCCAAAGCCGATGCGCAGCAAGCCAAGGCCGATGCGCAGCAGGCCAAGACCGAAATACAGCAGGCCAGAGCCGATGCGCAACAGGCCAAGGCCGAAATACAACAGGCCAGAGCCGAAGCGCAGCAGGCCAGGGAGGAGGCGCAAGCACAGGCCAAGGCAGACGCACAGGCCAAGGCGGAAGCGCAGGCCAAGGCGGACGCTCAAGCCAAGTACGAGGCTCAGGCCAAGGCGGACGCCCAAGCCAAGTACGAGGCTCAAGCCAAGGCGGAGGCTCAAGCCCGGACTGATGCACAGGCAAAAGAAGAAGCGCAGGCCAAAGCCGCCGAAAAAGCGGCGGCAAACGAAGCGCCGGTTGTTCCGGTAGTTCCGGTTGTCGTGGCGCAGCCTCCCCAGCAACCTGCCCAGCCTGTGCAGCCGCAGCAGCCCGCTCAACCAAGCCGCGCCACGCCATCGACTGCGGTCTCCAGCGACGAGAGCAAGGCTTACGAAACAGCGCTCAACCAGTTCAAGGTCGGCAATTACCAGGGGGCGATCTCCGGCTTCCAGGCTTTCGTCGGCAACTACCCCAACAGTTCGCTAACGCCAAGCGCGCTGTACTGGATCGGCAATTCGTATTTCAACCTGCGCGATTACAAAAATGCCATCACCAGCCAGCAAAAGCTGATCGACCAGTTTCCGTCCAGCCCGAAAGTGCCTGACGCCATGCTCAACCTGGCAAGTTGCCAGCTAGGCCTGGGCGATAGCGCTGCCGCCCGTAAGGCGCTGGAAAACCTGGTGGCGAAATATCCGATCAGCAATGCCGCCGAATTGGCGAAAAAGCGTCTTTCCAACCTGAAATGACCTCGCCGGCGACCGCGCCGGCGTTGCGCGTCAGCGAGATTTTCCATTCCCTACAGGGCGAGTCGACACGCGTCGGCTTGCCCACCGTTTTTATCCGTCTCACCGGATGCCCGTTACGCTGCACCTACTGCGACACCACCTATGCCTACCAGGGCGGAACCACGCTGCCGTTGACCGGAATCATGGAACAGGTCGCCGCGCAGCGCGCACATTACGTCACCGTCACCGGCGGCGAACCCCTGGCGCAACAAAACTGCCTATTGCTGCTAAAATTGCTGTGCGACGCGGGTTATTCGGTGTCGCTGGAAACCGGCGGCGCGCTGGACATTGGCGGGGTCGATGCGCGCGTATCCCGGATACTCGACATCAAAACGCCGGGATCGGGCGAAGCGGAAAATAACTACCGGCAAAATCTGGAAGTGCTGACCGCGCACGACGAAATCAAAATCGTACTGTGCGACGAAACCGATTACCTCTGGGCGCGCGCCATCCTGTTTGAGAAAAAACTGGCCGAAAAATGCCCGGTATCGTTTTCCGCCGCCCACGGCAATCTGGAACCGGCGCAATTGGCCGACTGGATATTGCGCGACCGCCTGCCGGTGCGGCTGCAAGTTCAGTTGCACAAAATACTGTGGGGCAACGAGCGGGCGCGCTAGAATTGCCATGGCTTACCTGACCAAATCGCTGGCTGCCTGGGGAAGCGCCGATTTCAGCAGCATTCTCAAACAGGAGATCGAACAACTGGGAGGAGGGCAACTGCCGTTGCAGCAGGGCTTGACGGTCAGCAGCATTGCGCTGGACAATCGGCTGGAAGCCATGGTGCTGGGGGTTTCCGAGCAAGCCGGGGCGATCCGCGCCAGAGTGGGACTTTTTTACACCGGGATGATCGCCGGTTGCAGTTGCGCAGACGACCCGACGCCCGCCGCCTTGCAAAACGAATACTGCGAAGTGCAAGTCGATATCGACAAGGCGACGGCTGAAACCAGGATTACGCTGCTGGTTTAGGCTAATATCGCCATTAATTCTCATGCCGATAGTGTATTGTTATTGCTTTTTTGTTACAGTTCCGCAAACAAGCCCGATGGGCGGGATTTTCCGTTCGCGGTAAAGCTTTGTCGAGCCATGAGCGGAAAATCCCGCCCATCGGGTAAACAATTACTTAAATTTCACGGCTCAAAATTTTTGCGTTGTACCTTGCAGTTGTTCGATGGAGACGCTACGCTATGCGCCTCATGAAAATAACGCTAACCAGCGGAAAACGACAAAAATAAACCATGACCCGCCTTTGCTTTGACGAAAGGCAAAGCATAACAATAATTCCGGAGTAGAACACCTTGTCTACAGAACCAGCAGCCACCCAACCATCCCCTCAGCAAGCGGCTACAGGCGAGACGAAGCGACCTAAGGAGAGTCAGGTTGCGCTCCCGCCGTTCTTTATCAAGAACGCGGAGGGGGTTTTTGTCGATTTGTTGAAACTGGACTCTTCCGCGAGCTTCCATGCCGTGGCCGAACGTATTTTTTCCGCCAATGCGTATTTTTCAGGGCTTGATTACGATGCGTTTTCCAGGCTGCTTTACGGTTTCGATCCGGCGGAGGCGCAAAAACTGAAAAAGCCGACGGAAACGGCAGTTCTGGTTCGTTTCGCAAGCGACATCGTCGTTTTCCGCCCGGAACGTCGCACTTTGTACAAGTCCGTAAAATTAGCCAATGGCTTGGCCAATTATTTTTTCGAAACGCCTTATAGAGAAGTCGAGACCGAGGAACCGGTTTACGGCGAGGGCGCGGACGGCGCCTATGGGCTGATTAATGTCGTTAAAAGCACTTCTCTGGTGCCCGACAAGCTGAATTTTGACGAATTCGTCGCCGACATGTGGATGAAGGGCGTTCGTTACGGCATTGATCAAAATGCGGTGAAAGCCGCTATTGATGGCGGCAAATCCGGATTTGTCGCCGCTGCCCGTCGGCTTGACGTCGTTCTTGGCAAGGCCGCCGACATCCAGGAACTGGCGGAAGAAATCCGCCGCGACGACGCCCCGGCAAGGCTGGCGGATGGTCGGATCGATTTGAGCCAGTTCAAAAACCGCTTTCCCCAGATTAACAAGGGCGCTCAACTAATCAAAAAAATCCCCCTGGTGTTGGGGAAAACCGGTTATGACATATCCGGGCATCCGATCAAGCCGCCGATTCCCAAAGATTTGAATCTGGCCAATCTGGCGGGTCCCGGCACAGCCGTCGAAATTATCGACGGTGACGAATTCATCGTCTCGCAACAGGATGGATTCTTAAGTTTCGACGACAAGACCAATCAAATCTCCATCGTGGAAAAAATCGTCAGCCGCGACGGAGTAAGCGCCCGCACAACCGGAAACCTGGTGCTGACGGGCGAACAATTCGAAGAACATGGCGAAGTCCAGGAAAAAAGGACCGTGGAAGGAAACAGCATCACCATCCATGCCAATGTTTACGGAACTATTTTGTCCCGAGGCGGAACAATCCTGCTTAAAAGCAATCTGGTCGGCGGAGAAGCGATCAACGAGGCGGGCGAAGTCACCGTCAAAGGCCTCGCATCCAATGCCACAGTGCAAACCAAGAAGGGGGATGTCAAACTCAGGCGCGCTGAAAATTGCGTCGTCATCGGAACCAGAGTTGCTATCGGCATGGCCTCCAACTGCACCATCCTGGCCGACGAACTCATAATCCAGGAGGCGCTGGGCTGCGTGATCGCCGCCAAAGGCATCAAGATAGACAGCGTGGGCGCGAACAAGCAAATCGAGACGCTGATCTTCCCGCTGGTTCCCGACCTGAGCATGTTCGATCGTCAAATCAACAGCTTGACGACAAAAATCAGTGAAATCGAACCCACCTTGAAAAAGAAAAACGCGGAAATGGAAAAAGCCACCAGCGACCCCGAAGTCAGAAAATATCTGCTGATCGCATCGAAACTGAAAAAAAACGAAATCACGCTATCGAAAGCGCAAAATTCGGCTTTTCTGAATCTCACCGTCATGGTTACGCCCATGCTGAAAATGGCCAGCAAGCTAAGGACGGAAGTCACCGCTTTGGAAGCCAGGATAAACACGCTTACCGAACAGTTGAACGAACTGGCGGAGATCAAAAAAACCGCCGAGAACGGCACTTACTGCACCCTCGGCAAAATCACCGGGGAAACCGTCGTGCGCGCCATGAGCTTCGGGCCGGAAGGCGATTCTTTCCATGGCGTTCCCCCGAAGCAGTTGAATACCAAAATGCTGGGAGCGTCGGCATTAGGCGAAAAGATTTTTTCCGGAAAAGGCGGCGCCCTGAACTGGAAATTCGTCGCACCGAAAAGTCCCGATCACAAGTGACAAATGAGTGCTGAGTCCTGAGTTCAGAATCTTGAGTGCCGAGTCCTGACTTCCGGTTGCTGGGGCTTGGCGCGTTGAAATAGCCCTTTCATGCAACCTATCCCGTCGTCTTCCACCCTGCGGCAAGCTTTTTTCAACCGGCGCATGTTGATTTGCGTATTCACCGGTTTCAGCTCCGGCTTGCCGCTGTATATCCTGATCAGCCTGTTGCCGGCATGGCTGCGCTCGGAGCAGATCGACCTCAAAGCCATCGGCCTGTTCGCACTGATCCAGTTGCCCTACACCTGGAAATTCCTGTGGGCGCCGTTGCTCGACCGCTACGTGTGGCCGCTGCTGGGACGGCGGCGCGGCTGGATGCTGCTGTCTCAGATGGCGCTGCTGCTATCGCTGCCCTGCTTCGGTTGGCTGCAACCCAAGCTGGACTTATGGGCGATAGCCTATCTGGCGGCGGTGGTGGCGTTTTTTTCCGCTACCCAGGATATCGTGCTTGATGCATTTCGCCGCGAAATTTTATTCGATGTGGAACTGGGGCTGGGCAACGCGATACACGTCAACGCCTACCGCATCGCCGGCCTGATTCCCGGCTCGCTGTCGCTGATCCTGGCGGACCATCTGCCGTGGAGCAGCGTGTTCCTGATCACCGCGCTATTCATGCTGCCCGGCATCGCGATGACGCTACGCATCACCGAGCCCGAATTGCTCAAGGCTGCGCCGAAAACCCTGCGCCAGGCGGTAATCGAACCGTTTCACGAATTCGTCACCCGCCAGGGCTGGCGTTCCGCGCTGCTGATCCTGGCCTTCATATTCCTGTACAAGCTCGGCGACAGCATGGCGACCGCCCTGGCCACGCCGTTTTATCTGGACATGGGCTTCAGCAAATCCGACATCGGCTTAATCGCCAAGCACGCCGGTTTGTGGCCCAGCGTGATCGGCGGACTGCTGGGCGGAATATGGATGATAAAGCTGGGCATCAACCGCGCGCTGTGGCTGTTTGGCGTGGTGCAGGTGGTGTCTATCCTGGGCTTTGCGTGGCTGTCGCTGGTCGGCCACGACAAGTGGCTGCTCGCCGCCGTAATCGGCTTCGAAGCGCTCGGCGTCGGGCTGGGGACCACGGCATTTGTTGCATTCATCGCGCGCGCCACCCACCCGCTCTACACCGCCACCCAATTCGCGCTATTCACCAGCCTGGCGGCTGTGCCGCGCACCTTCGCCAACGCGGCCACCGGCTACCTGGTCGAGAGCATAGGCTGGTTCGGCTTCTTCCTGCTCTGCACCGTGCTCGCCTTGCCGGGCATGTTCCTGCTGGTAAAAGTCGCGCCATGGCAGGAAGACGCGTAGGTCGGGTTTTAACCCGACATTGTCGGGCTGAAGCCCGACCTACAAGCTGCCGTCCTGCCGTTCCACCAGCAGGCTATGCAGGCGGCGGCTGTCGGCGCGCAGCACGGTGAAGGTCAGATGGTCGAAGGCGATGCGTTCTCCGCGTTTCGGCAAGCGTCCGAATTTCTGAATCACCAGGCCGCCCACGGTGTCGTAATCCTCGTCGGTGAAGCCCACGCCCAGCGCTTCGTTAAAATCCGCGATCTCGGTATGCGCCTTAACGCGGTAGCGCCCCTGGGCATCGGCGAAGATATTGTCCTCGGCCTCGTCGTAATCGAATTCGTCCTCGATCTCGCCGACGATCTGCTCCAGCACGTCCTCTATGGTGACCATGCCGGCCACCCCGCCGTATTCGTCCACCACGATGGCAATATGATTGCGGCTCGCGCGGAATTCCTTGAGCAGCACATTCAGGCGCTTCGCCTCCGGGATGAACACCGCCGGGCGCAGCATATCGCGCACGTTAAATTCCTCGCCCGCATAGTAGCGCAGCTAATCCTTCGCCAGCAGGATGCCGACGATGTCGTCCTTTTCCTTATCCACCACGGGAAAGCGCGAGTGCGCGGTTTCGATCACGAACGGGATGAAGGCCTGCGGCGCTTCGGCGATGTCTATCACATCCATCTGGGCGCGCGGAATCATGATGTCGCGCACCCGCATTTCCGATACTTGCAGCACGCCTTCAATCATCGACAGCGCATCGGCGTCCATCAGGTTGCGCTCGAACGCCGAATGCAACAGTGCAACCAATTGGTCGCGATCTTCCGGTTCGCGCAGCAGCAGGGTGCTCAGGCGTTCCAGCCAACTCGGTTTGGGGGGAGGTTCGTTCATGGGGTTTGGTGATGGGTGATGGGTGATGGGTAATGGGTAATGGGTAATGGGTAAAGGGTAATGGGGGATGGGTTAATTTGGTTAGATTATACCTGCTACTCTCCACACATTAAAAGGTTGGTGACTATCGGGAAAAATTAACCCATCCCCCATCACCCATTGCCCATCCCCCATCACCCTTTTACCCATCACCCAAAAGATACGGGTCAGGATACCCCAGTTTTGTGACAATTTGTGTTTCCCGTTGTTCCATTTCCTCGGCCTGCGCATCGCTCTCGTGGTCGTAACCGTGCAAATGCAGCACGCCATGCACCACCAGGTGGGCATAATGCGCCTCAACCGCCTTGCCCTGTTGCAGCGCCTCGCGCTCCACCACCGCCGGGCAGATCACGATGTCGCCGGCGAGATGGGACAGGTCGTCGTAGACGAAAGTCAGCACATTGGTTGCATAATCCTTGCCGCGATAATCGCGGTTGAGTGTTTGTCCCTCCTCCTCATCCACCAGACGCAGCGTGATTTCGGCATCGCGCGTCAATGCGGCCCGCACCCAGCGGCGGAATTTGGGGCGGGTGGGGGCGGTGTCGGGCTTGACGACGTATTGCACGGATAAAGAAAGTGCTGAGTGCTGAGTGCTGAGTGCTGAGTGGGGCATGGTGGGTTAGGCGGCCAGTTGCATGTCTATTTCGGCGTCGAACAACTCGTCCAGTTCGGCTTGCAGCGGCTGGCGTCCGACGCCGGTAGCGCTGAGAGCGTAGTCCTTGCGTAGCAGGTTGAATACCAGGGCTTCGCCGGAATTCATCCGGGTCAGTCGGGCGAACAGCGCATCCGCTTGCTTGCTCGCGGCATCATTGCGGTTTTGCGCGGCTTCGAGATGCAGGCGGATCAGGTCCAGCGGGATCACGTTGTTAGGCAACGCGGCGAGGATTTCGCCAGCGCGTTGGAAATCCTCGCTGCGTAGCGCCAGCAAGGCCAAGCCTCTTTGGAATACGGCGATTTGGTGAGTACCGATTGCGGCGCTCAAGCCCAGTTCCAGCGCCGTGCGCGCATCCGTGAGACGCCCCAGGTCGAGCAATATCATTGCGCGTAAATGCAGGTCGTAACAATTCCCGCCGGACTCAGGCAAAAGAGCGAGCGCTTCTGCCTGGCGCTTCTGCTTGCGCAGCACATTAGCCAATCCGTTGATTGCGACGCGGTTACGCGGCCAGCGTGCCACGTTCTGCCGGTACTGCGCTTCCGCTGCCACCAGTTCGCCGCGCGCTTTCAGTATGTCCGCCAAGCCGTTCGCCGATACTTCGTTGTTCGGCCAGCGTACTACGTTCTGCCGGTACTGCGCTTCTGCCGCCTCCAGTTCGCCGCGCGCTTTCAGTACGTCCGCCAGACCGCACGCCGAGACTTCGTTGTTCGGCCAGCGTTCCACGTTCTGCCGGTACTGCGCTTCTGCCGCCTCCAGTTCGCCGCGCGCTTTCAGCACATCCGCCAGTCCGCACGCCGAGACTTCGTTGTTCGGCCAGCGTTCCACGTTCTGCCGGTATTGCGCTTCTGCCGCCTCCAGTTCGCCGCGCGCTTTCAGTACGTCCGCCAGTCCGCACGCCGAGACTTCGTTGTTCGACCAGCGTTCTACGTTCTGCCGGTACTGCACTTCTGCCGCCTCCAGTTCGCCGCGCGCTTTCAGTACGTCCGCCAGTCCGCACGCCGAGACTTCGTTGTTCGGCCAGCGTACTACGTTCTGCCGGTACTGCGCTTCTGCCGCCTCCAGTTCGCCGCGCGCTTTCAGTACGTCCGCTAGGCCACACGCCGATACTTCGTTGTTCGGCCAGCGTACTACGTTCTGCCGGTACTGCGCTTCTGCCGCCACCAGTTCGCCGCACGCTTTCAGTACGTCCGCCAGTCCGTTCGCCGATACTTCGTTGTTCGGCCAGCGTACTACGTTCTGCCGGTACTGCGCTTCTGCCGCCTCCAGTTCGCCGCGCGCTTTCAGTACGTCCGCTAGGCCACACGCCGATACTTCGT
>JBAYVP010000029.1:0-26758 GCA_041674485.1 Sulfuricellaceae bacterium | reverse complement strand
GTCAGGGCAGAGGCGAGCGCAGGTTTGCTCCCTTCTCCCGCAGGCGGGAGAAGGGCCGGGGATGAGGGCGTTTGCGCTTCGGTAAGGCGTTGACTATGTGCAACGTCCCTCACCCCAACCCCTCTCCCGCCTGCGGGAGAGGGGTTTTTGGGCACTTGTGTATAACGATGAGCGCGGAGCGTGGGAACGATCACAACAAGCCGTCATAAAAATAATGAATTGCTAATTTGGAGGAGTGCCGACTATGAGCGGTTCGGTGGCAATCGCCGACGCAACGCGGGAGCTTGCGCCAAAAACAACGGCCACGGCGGAAATGGCCGATTTGCTGGTCGCTTACCTGGAGCAGGTCGGGGTCGAGTACGTGTTCGGCGTGCCGGGCGGCGCCATCGAGCCTCTGTTCAACGCGATGGCGCGTAGCGCTCGGCGCGGGGGGCTGCGCCCGATAGTGGCGCGCCATGAAACGGGGGCGGCGTTCATGGCCGACGGCTATGCCCGCGAGACCGGACGCCTGGGCGTATGCTGCGCCACGTCCGGCCCCGGCTCGACCAACCTGATCACCGGCGTATCATGCGCCCACGACAACAACATTCCGCTGTTGGCGATCAGCGGACTTCCCGCGCTGCCCTCGTTCGGCAAGGGCGCATTGCAGGAATCGACCAGCACCGGCGTCAACGC
This sequence comes from Sulfuricellaceae bacterium, assembly GCA_041674485.1. Taxonomy (GTDB): domain Bacteria; phylum Pseudomonadota; class Gammaproteobacteria; order Burkholderiales; family Sulfuricellaceae; genus JAGXQV01. The sequence goes on along the minus strand of JBAYVP010000029.1, from coordinate 26,083 downwards.
CTTTGCGATGTTTGACCACTGCACCAATTACAACGCCATGGTGTCCCATCCCAGCCAGTTCGAACACAAGCTCGCCAACGCCCTGATGACGGCGCACCGAACGCCCGGCGGCACGGCGCATTTGGCGATTCCGCTGGACATATTGCGTAGCGCGGCGCCGAGCACTACGCCCACCTACGACTTGGCGGCCTTGTTAAAACACAAGCCCATCCTGATCGACGAAAACGCGGTGCAAACGCTCACGGACGAGTTGCAGCGCGCCCAGCGCATCGTGTTCGTGATCGGCGCGGCCTGTTCCGATGCCATCGAAATGATCATGAAACTGGCCGACCTGACTCAGGCGCTGTTCATCACCACCCCCGACGCCAAGGGCTTTGTCAATCCGCGCCACCCGGCCTATTGCGGCGTATTCGGTTTCGGCGGTCACAGCAGCGCCGACGCGCTGCTGGCCGACACGCCGGACATCATCCTGGCTTTCGGCACCGCTTTCGGCGAATTTGTCAGCGGCGGCTGGTGCGATTCCCTGCTCAACAACCGCTTGGTGCATATCGACAATTCCGAGGAAAACCTGATGCGCTCGCCGATGGCGCGCCTGCATGTGCGTGGCCATATCCGCACCATATGCGAGCGCCTGATCAAACTACTAACTAATGCCGCCGATTTTGCCGCCGAAAACCAAGCGCCCGGAAAGCCCACAAATGCCCCATACCCAGCCGAAGTAACGTTACAAGCGCCGGAAAGTTACGTTTCCGACGCCACCCCGATCAAACCCCAACGTTTGATGAAAACGCTGTCCGAACGTTGCCCGCCCACCACTCGCTTCCTTGCCGACATGGGCAACAGCATGGTGTGGACCGTGCATTACCTGCAACCTCATAATCGGCGAACGCAGCGCCCCTATCTGAACTTCCCGGAACGGATGCCGGGGCGGCGCTCGGGAACAGCCAGTTGGCTACGCGTGGTAATGGATTTTTGCCCGATGGGCTGGAGCATAGGCGCTGCAATCGGTGTCGCGCGCGGCAATCAGAAATGCCCGGTGGTCTGCATCACCGGCGATGGCTCCTACCTGATGAGCGGCCAGGAAATCACCGTGGCATTGACGGAGCGGCTCACCGTCGTCTTCGTCATCCTCAACGACAGCGCCTTGGGCATGGTCAAGCACGGCCAACGGCTGGCGCAAGCCGAACCCATAGGTTTTGAACTACCCCCGGTCGATTACCGCAAGCTCGCGGAATCCATGAAAATACCCGGCCACGTTATCCGCTCGCCGCAAGAACTGGATGCGCTCGATTTCGATGCGATCCTCCAACGTAAAGGACCAACGCTGCTCGACATGCGCATCGACGGCGAAGAAGTGCCGCCCATGGTGTTGCGCATGAAAACCCTGGGAACCCTGCAATGAGCACTGAATCTATCCACACGCGCATCTGGTGCGAAGAGCCGGAAGCCGACAACCCCTTTGCCACCCGGACCGCATTTTGTCGGGGATACAATGTCTACGGCGAAATGCTGGGACAATCCCGCTGGGTGGAAATGCTCACTCTGCTGTTCCGCGATGAAGCCCCGACGAAGGCCGAAGCCGCTCTCCTGGAAGCCCTGGCCGTCGCGTTGGCCAATCCCGGGCCGCGCGATCCGGCGGTGCATGCCGCCATGTGCGGCGGCGTGGGCGGCTCCACTGCCGCCTCCTGCCTGATAGCTGCCCTGGCGGTGGGGGCTGGGCAATATGGCGGCGGACGGGAAGTTTTCCTGGCCATGGAAACCTGGAACGCTTGCGGCGACGATCTCGACGCTTGGCGGCAGCGCCTTGCCGCGCCGCAGCCGGAAGAAATCTCGATCTGGCCGACGCCGGAACACCCCCCCGGCTTCGACCCCCATGGGAGGGACGCCGCCACCCCGGTCAAGCAAGCGCTATCCTGCTTCGCCCGCCTAAGCACCGGAGCGCGGCTCCCTTGGCTGGAAAAGCATCGGACGGAACTGGAGGCCGCCACCAAGCTCCCCCTGGCGCTCTCCGGCGTTGCCGCCGCTGCTCTCGCCGACCTGGGCTACACCCCGGAACAAGGGGAAATGCTCTATCTCCTGCTGCGTCTGCCGGGCGCTGCGGCTCACGCGCTGGAGCAGCGCCATTACGGCCATAAAAAGTTTCCCTTCTTCGCAGTCGAACTGGAAAATGATCCCGCCCGGGAAGAAACATGACGAAAGAGAATATGAAAGGCCCGGATTTTCTATTGGAGCAGGTAGGCCGTTTGAAGACGCGAATGGGAGCTTGTTTCGTCGGCAGCCGGGCGATATTCAGGGGCCGCGATCTGCACGCCGATCTCAAGGACATGGATTGGGCCGAACTGTACATTTTCGGCATCACCGGACGTCGGTTTTCTGCCGAACAATTGCGCCTGATGCAGTCCATCTGGACTTATACCAGCTACCCCGACGCCCGTATCTGGAACAACCGGGTGGCGGCACTGGCCGGAACCGCCCGCAGCACCGGCAATCTCGGCATCGCCGCCGCCTTGGCGGTATCGGAAGCGGCTATCTACGGGCGCGGCATAGATATCCGCGCCATCGACTTTCTCATACGCACAAAAAAACAGGTGGATGACGGCGGCAATCTCACCGACTGGGTGACGGAAGAACTCAAGTCCCGGCGCAGCATCGCAGGCTTCGGACGCCCCATTGCCGCCAAGGACGAACGTCTGGCGCCTATCATGTCCCTGGCGAAACATCTGGGTTTAGCCGATGGCCCCCATGTCCGGCTCGCCTATGCCGTCGAGGAGGCCTTGATTGCCGGACGGTGGCGCCAGCATTTGAACTATGCTGGTTTGGCCGCAGCGCTGGCGGCGGATTTGGGACTTACGCCTGAAGAGTATTATCTATTTTTGTTTCCCGCGTTCCTCGCCGGCATGACGCCCTGCTATATCGAAGCGGAACAGCGCCCGGAAGGAAGCCTGTTTCCCTTGGCCTGTTCCCATATCCAGTATGAGGGGCAACCCTCGCGCGCCTGGCAACCACAGAGGTGAACAAAATGGATAACACACCCAGCACCTGCCACCACCCCCTGCCCGTGAAACTCATCAACGGCGTGCTACGTTTCATGGGTATCTTCGGCTTGGCGAAAATCGATTTGTCCGAAGCAAGCCTATGCGCTACGGCACGACGAGAGACGGGGCTAGAGCGCTTCGGCGACGAAAGCTTTTTACCCGGCCTGCGGGTGCTCCTCAACGCATTGGACAGCGAGGCGCATCTCAACCCCTATGGTCGCATGCATGCCAAGCTTGAAACCACTGCGTCCCTCAAGAACCGGCTGTGGGCCAACGCCTGTTTCGAGGCGAACCCGGAAATCCAGCAGCGGAAAATCACCGCGCCTATCATTATTGTCGGTCCGGTGCGCTCCGGCACCACCCGCCTGCACCGCATGTTGGCGACCGATACGCGCTTCCAGCACCTGAAAGCCTGGGAAGGCTTCAATCCCGCTCCGCGAATAGGCTGGCCGGATTCCGGCAAGGCGGCGCGCCGCGACGAAGTGGAAAAATTCCTCCACATGGGGCGACGCCTGAACCCCGACGCTTTTGCGGCGCACCCCATGGAAGCGGACTGGGCGGAGGAGGAACTGCTGCTGCTTAATCATTCTTTCAGCGGCCTATCGCCATTGGGGCTATACAATGCGCCCAGCTATTGCAAATGGTTCGTGGAATGCGACAAGACCCCCGCCTATCGCACTATGGCGAATCTGATGAAATTGATTTCCTGGTCGCGGGGCGATGCCGAAAACAAACGCTGGGTGATGAAAACTCCACAATATATGCTGGACCTCGATGTGCTCATCAAGGTCTTTCCCGATGCGAAGCTGGTGTTCATCCACCGGGACCCCATCAAGACCGTGGCGTCCACCCTTTCATTGATGTGGAACTTTGCCATCCACAATACCGATCTGCCGCTTCGCGGCGCAATACGGGATACCTGGCTGGCGCTATGCGAAGCAATGGCGCGCCGCTGCATGGAGGTGCGGGAAACGCTGCCCGTCCCGCAACAACTCGATGTCCAATACGGGGACATGAACCGCGACTGGCAAGCCGTGATGCGCCGCGTCTACGATTTCGTCGGCCTGGATTTCACCGCAGAAGCGGAAAGCGCCATGGGCGACTGGCTCGCCGACAGCGAACGGGAAGGCCGGCATCGGGGACATCGCTATTCGCTGGAAGATTTCGGCTTGAGCCGGGAGGAAGTCGATACCCGTATGAAGTTCTATCGGGAACGCTATGGAATACCCTACGAAGACCGGTAGGGTAGGCACAGCGCCCGCTCTTGCGCTACGTTTGCACAAAAATATAATATCGGGGAAAGGCACCCATCCCGTCAATGCCGTGCCGCACAATAGCAGAAGGGAGATAAACACCATGCATAAATTTCAACGCCATGCGTTGTCCGCGCTCCTCGCCCTCGCTTGGGCAACCTCCGCTACGGCGCAGGTTTCGGAAGAAGAAGAGGAATTGGCTCTGGTCTACGGCGATAAGGCCACCATTTCCATCGCCACCGGCAGCAAACAGGATTTGCGCCGCGCGCCGGCCGTCGCAACGGTCATTACCGCCGAGGACATCAAAGCGATGGGCGCGACCGACCTGGATGACGCGCTGGAAACCGTGCCGGGGATGCATGTCGCCCGCCAAGCCATCGCCTATGCCCCTCTCAACATCATCCGCGGCATTTACCATGCCTACAACCCGCAAACCCTGATGCTGCTCAACGGCATCCCGACCACTACCATATTCACCGGCGGCAAAGGCAACGCGTGGGGCGGTCTGCCATTGGAAAATGTCGCCCGCATCGAGATTATCCGCGGCCCCGGCTCCGCCCTGTATGGCGCGGACGCCTATGCCGGGGTAATCAACATCATTACCAAAACGGCGGCGGATACGCCAGGCACCGAAGTCGGCGCACGCCTCGGCTCCTTTAATACCCAGGACGCCTGGGTGCAACATGGCGGCAAATTCGGGCCGGTGGATGTGGCTGCCTACCTGCGCGTCGGCGGCGCCGACGGATTTAAGGAAATCATCAGCGCCGACGCCCAATCCCGTAATGACCGTATTTTCGGCTCCCATGCCTCCCTGGCGCCGGGGCAGGTCAATACCGGGCGGGATGCCGTCGACGCCAGTGTCGATTTCGGTTACGACAAATGGCGCTTGCGCGCGGGCTACAAGTTGCGGGACGACGTGGAAACCGGCGCAGGCATATCTTCCGCGCTGGACCCGGTGGGCTTGGCGAAAAGCGAGCGCATCACCACCGACCTTTCCTGGACCGATCCCAAAGTATCGCAAGACTGGGGAATGGGTCTCATGGCAAGCTACTTGGAATACAACGACACGGTACAAACCCCCTTCGTATTGTACCCGCCGGGAGTTACCTTCCCCACCGGCGCCTTCCCGAATGGGATGATAGGCGCCCCTGAAAAATGGGAACGAGACATCAGGCTTTCAACCTTCGCCACTTATTCGGGTTTCACCCAGCATCGTTTGCGTTTCGGCATGGGGCACGACGATCTGAATCTGTACAAAACCTCGGAGTACAAAAATTTCACGCTCTCCCCGGGCGGCCTGCCGATACCGACACCGGGCGGCACGGTTATAGATTTCACCGATATCGCCCCCTTCATGCTGCCGCATCGGCGCAAGGTCAATTACATTTATGCCCAGGACGAGTGGAGTTTCGCCCCAGACTGGTCCTTGACTTTCGGAATGCGCCACGACAGTTACTCCGACTTCGGCGGCACCACCAATCCCCGCCTGGCTCTGGTCTGGGATGCCACGCTGAACTTAACCGCCAAGCTCCTTTATGGCCGCGCCTTCCGCGCCCCCTCTTTTTCCGAGGAATACGCCATCAACAACCCGGTCCAGCTAGGCAACCCGAATCTGAAACCGGAAACCATCAGCACCGTGGAAGCCGCCTTTTCCTGGCAAGCCCGCAAAGACACCCAGGTTAATTTGAGTTTCTTCCATTATGACGCGGACAGCATTATCCGTTCCGTAACCAACCCGGCTCCGGCGGTCGGAGCGACTTACAGCAACACCGGCAGCCAACATGGCAACGGCATGGAATTGGAAACCGTATGGGACATTAATCGCAGCCTGCGCCTCACGGGCAACTATTCCTACCAGAAATCCATTGATGAAGCCACCGGACAGGATGCCGGTTACGCGCCCCATCACCATGTTTACTTACGCACCGACTGGCGTTATGCGAGTGGCTGGCTGGCCGGCGCCCAAGTCAACCGGGTGATGGATAGAATGCGCGCCCCCGGCGATGCCCGTCCCCAGATACCCAATTACACCACGGTGGATCTGACCGTGCGCACCCCGCGCATCAAAAACCGCTGGGAACTTGCGGTCTCCGTACGCAACCTGTTCGACGCCGATGTGCTCGAACCCAGCCTCGCCCCCGGCCTGATTCCCAACGACCTGCCGATGGCGCCGCGTTCCCTGTGGCTGCAAGCGACTTACAAGCTATAAGGAGCTTCGCTCGTGTCCGCGCGTTGCTCTCATGGCGATACGCAAGTTTCACAGGCACGTGCATAAACGCGTAGCGCACCGATCCTGCGTTACTTTGTTTCACCTTTATGGACTACTTCAACATGCAAAGACTATTGGGAAAAACCGCCATGATCACCGGCGCCAGCGCGGGTATCGGCCTAGTCACCGCGAAACTGTTTCGCGAGCACGGCGCCCGCTTGGCTATTACCGGACGGGATGCCCAAAATCTGGCCCATGCACAGCAGGAACTGGGCGATGAAACGCTGGTTTTACAAAGCGATACCAGCGTGGTAGGCGATATTGAATCGGCCATGCGGGAAATTCAAACGAAATTCGGCCATTTGGATATCCTGATGGTCAATGCGGCAATCGCCCGTCCGGCGCCTTTCGAGCAAGTCACTGAAGCGCAATTCGACGAGATCAACGCGACCAACTTCAAAGGGGCGTTTTTCACAATTCAAAAAGCGCTCCCGCTGCTTTCGAACAACGCGTCGGTAATCGTCACCACCTCGATTTCCAACCGGAAGGGATCGCCGAATTACAGCGTCTATGCCGCCTGCAAAGCGGCACAGCGCTCCCTGGTGCAAACTCTCGCCATGGAGTTGATCGGGCGCGGGATACGGGTGAACGCAGTCAGCCCAGGCCCCATCAGCACGCTCGGGCGACGCTCGGGGATGCCTGAGGAAGCCATCCAAGCGATGCGCGAGAATTTTGAGCGCAAATCGCCGATGAAGCGCTTCGGGGAACCGGATGAAGTCGCCAAAGTGGCGTTGTTCCTCGCTTCAGACGATTCCTCCTATGTCGTCGGCGCAGAAATCGTCGTCGACGGGGGGATCAGCCTGCCTATTCTGTGACCCGCTTTTCCGCTCCTGTAGTGGATACAGTGGCCGTTTTACCAGGTTTACGCGTCATTTGCGCAAAAATCGGATATTTTCATTGAAAATCAATGATGAACAGCATGCATGAGACTCGGGAAAATCGTAGGGTGGATAAGCGTAGCGCATCCACCGAGCCAGCGTAAAAAGGTGGATGCGCTACGCTTATCCACCCTACATTTTTTCTGAGAACAAATTTACCGTGGAACCCAGCCTTGCTTCCCTGGCCTGATCCCCAAACGCCTGCCGATAGCGCCGCGCTTTTTGTGGCGCAAGTGACTTACAAGCAATAAGCCCTGCCGGGCTAGGATTTAATACAACATGGACACCCAACCCAGCACCCATTACCATTCCCTGCCCGTCAAGCAGTTTAATCGCGAGCATTCCGACGGTTCGAAAATTGATCTGTCCGAGGAAACATTGATTGCCGAGGCACGCACCGAAACGGGGCTGGAGCGTTTCGGCGACGAAAGCTTTCTGCCGGCAATGAGAACGCTGCTCGACGCTGTGGAAAAAGAGGCCGACCTCAATCCTTTCGGACGCTTCAATGCAAAGACGCGCACCCTGCGTTCGCTCGACAACCGGCTATGGGCCAACGCCTGCTTCGAGGCGCACCCGGAAATCCGCCGACGCGAGATCGTCGCGCCGGTGATCGTCGTCGGCCTCCATCGTTCCGGCACCACGCGCCTCCAGCGCATGATGGCGACTGATGCACGCCTGCAATACCTGAAAACCTGGGAAGGCATCAACCCCGCGCCGCGCTTGGGGCTAGCAGACATGGGTAAAGCGACGCGGCGCGAAGAAGTCAGGCAATTCCTCCACCAAGGTCCACTGGTTTACCCCGGCGCTTTCACGGCTCACCCGATAGATACGGACTGGCCGGAAGAAGAATTGCTGCTGCTCAATCATTCCTTCGGCGGTTTTTCGCCGTTGGGGCTGTACCATGTCCCCAGCTATTACCGCTGGTTTCTCGCAGACGACAAGCACGCCGCCTATCGCTACATGGCGGAATTGATGAAACTGATTTCCTGGTCGCGGGACGAGCCGCAGGGGTTGCCGGATAGGCGCTGGTTATTGAAAAACCCCCAGCATATGCTCGATCTTCCCACGCTCATGCAGATGTTTCCCGACGCCAAATTGGTATTCATGCACCGCGACCCGATCAAGACGGTAGGCTCGGTAATGTCCCTGATGTGGTGCTACGCTGTGCAACACACCGATCTGCCCTGCCGCGCCTCCATTCGGGAGACGTGGCTGGATTTTTACGAACAGATGGCGCGCCGCAGCATTGCCGCGCGCGAGCACATCCCGGCGGCGCAACAACTTGATGTACACTACGCCGACATGAACCGCGACTGGCGTGCGGAAATGCGCCGCGTTTACGATTTCGCCGGCCTGGAATTCAGCGCCGATACGGAAAACGCGATGGCCGCCTGGCTCGCCGAGAGCGAACGGGAAGGGCTGCACGGCGGACACCACTACGCGCTGGAAGATTTCGGCACGACAACGGACGAGGTCGATGCCCGCATGAAGTTCTATCGGGAGCGTTATGGAATACCCTATGAAGCCAAGTAGGAGGGGCGCCAGGGTAAATTTGTTCTCGGAAATTCATGATGAAAATCAATGATGGAAAACATCCATGAATCCCAGGCAATCTTCGTGCGACGCTGCTCGACTCATGGCGGCAACCCATAAAGACAAAACCTTTTTCACCGCAGAGGACGCACAGGACGCAGAGGAAGAGCATGAGGATTTTCCTCTGCGTCCTCCGCGTCCTCTGCGGTGAATAGGTTTTTCCGTGCTGAGAACAAATTCACCCTGGGAGGGGCGCTGCGCCCACGCGAAAATAGCTTATGCCTGTGCAATAATGCAATATCGTGAGAGGTTTCCGAGCTGCCGATATCGTGCCGAATAATATGAAGGGGGAGGACAAACGTCATGAAAAAACTTCAATTCCACGTGCTGTATGCACTTTTTGCCCTCGCCTGGATAGCTCCCTCCCTGGCGCAAGCATTGGAAGAAGAAGAGGAATTGGCGCTGGTCTACGGCGACAAGGCCAGCGTCTCCATCGCCACCGGCAGCAAACAGGATTTGCGTCGCGCGCCGGCCGTCGCGACGGTCATCACCGCCGAGGATATCGCTGCGATGGGCGCGACCGACCTGGATGACGCGCTGGAAACGGTGCCGGGGATGCACGTATCCCGCAACGCTATCGCCTATGCGCCTCTCAATATCATCCGCGGCATTTACAGCCCCAACAACCCGCAAACCCTGATGCTGCTGAACGGCATCCCAACCACCACTATGTTCACCGGCGGCAAGGGCAACGTGTGGGGCGGCCTGCCGTTGGAAAATGTCGCCCGCATCGAGATCATCCGCGGTCCCGGCTCCGCCCTGTATGGCGCGGACGCCTATGCCGGGGTGATCAACATCATCACCAAAACGGCAGATGATGCGCCGGGCGCCGAGGTCGGCGCGCGCATCGGTTCCTTCAATACTGGGGACACCTGGGTGCAGCATGGTGGCAAGTTCGGCCCCGTGGATGTGGCGGCCTACCTGCGCATCGGCAGCACCGACGGTATCAAGGAAATCATCTCGGCGGACGCGCAGAGCGCGCGCGACAACAAGCCTCCGTTTTTTACCCATGCCTCCCTGGCGCCGGGGCAGGTCAACACCGGACGGGATGCGGTAGATGCCAGCGTCGATTTCGGTTACGACAAGTGGCGCCTGCGCGCCGGCTACAAATTGCGGGACGATGTGGGAACCGGCGCTGGCGTGGCTTCCGCGCTGGACCCGGTGGGTCTGGCAAAAAGCGAGCGCATCACCACCGATCTTTCCTGGACTGACCCTCAGGTGTCCCAGGATTGGGGGCTGGGTTTTACGGCCAGCTATCTGGAATATAACGACACGGCGCCGGTCGACTTTCTGCTGTACCCGCCGGGCACAAAATTCGCCACCGGCGCTTTTCCTGACGGAGTAATCGGCGCTCCCAACAAATGGGAACGGGACACCCGGCTTTCAGCTTTCGCCACCTATTCGGGCTTCAGGAGCCATCAGCTACGTTTTGGCGCGGGCCACGACGACCTCGATCTCTACAAGACGGCCAACTACAAGAATTATCTTATCAACGCCGCAGGGGCGCTGGTTCCCACCGGCGCGGTGATCGACTATACCAACATCCAGCCCTTCATGCTCCCGCAACGGCGCAGGATCAATTACCTCTATGTCCAGGACGAGTGGAATTTCGTCCCCGACTGGACCCTCACCGCCGGAGTGCGCCACGACGAATACTCCGACTTCGGCGGCACCACCAACCCGCGCCTTGCCCTGGTCTGGGATGCCACGCTGGATCTTACCGCCAAACTCCTTTATGGTCGCGCCTTCCGCGCCCCCGCTTTCAACGAGGAATACGCCATCAATAACCCGTTCCAGCAGGGCAACCCGAATTTACGCCCGGAAACAAACCGCACTGTGGAAGCCGCCTTTTCCTGGCAAGCTCGTAAGGATACTCAGGTCAACCTGAATCTTTTCCGTTACGATGCAAATAACATCATCCGTCTCGTGACCAACGAAGCTCCGGCAGTCGGGGCAATTTACAAAAACACCGGCAGCCAACACGGCAGCGGTATGGAATTGGAAACGGTGTGGGATTACAGCCGCACCCTGCGGCTCACAGGCAATTACTCCTACCAGAAATCCATCGACGATGCCACCGGCCAGGATGCCGGCTATGCGCCCCATCACCATATTTACCTGCGCGCCGACTGGCGTTATCCAAGCGGCTGGCTGGCCGGCGCCCAAGTCAACCGGGTGATGGATAGAATGCGCGCGCCCGGCGATGCGCGCCCCCAGACACCCGATTACACCACGCTGGATCTGGTCGTGCGCACCCCGCGCATCAAGGATCAATGGGAATTTTCGGCCTCCGTGCGCAACCTGTTCGATGCCGACGTGCGCGAACCCAGCCTCGCCCCCGGCCTAATCCCCAACGACCTGCCGATGGCGCCGCGTTCCTTGTGGCTACAGGCGACTTACAAATTGTGAGGGTGGCGTGGCGAATTTTCACATTAGAAATTCATGCCATAATGAAAAATTAATGAAAAACCATTATCGGCTATTTTTCCCGCTTTCCCTGCTCTTGCTCCAGACACCCGGCGCCCTTGCGCAATCCGTCGAGGAAGAGGAGTTGGCGCTGGTCTACGGTGACAAATCCTCCGTTTCCATCGCTACCGGCAGCCCGCAAACGCTACGCCGCGCGCCGTCTGTGGCATCGGTCATCACCGCCGAGGATATCGCCGCAATGGGCGCAAAAGACCTTGACGACGTGATGGAAACCGTGCCGGGGGTGCATGTCAATCGCAGCGCCAACAATTACTCACCGCTTTACGTCATCCGCGGCGTTTTCAGCCAACTCACTCCCCAGGTTCTGGTGCTGCAGAACGGCATCCCCATCACCACTTTGTTTCAGGGCAACAAAGGCAATCTCTGGGGCGGCTATCCGGTAGAACATATCGCCCGCATTGAGGTCATACGCGGCCCCGGATCGGCGCTCTACGGTTCTGACGCCTTTTCCGGCGTGATCAACATCATCACCAAAGCGGCGGACAATACGCCGGGAACCGAGTTCGGGACGCGCGCCGGCTCCTTCGACACTTGGGACGCCTGGATGCAGCACGGCGGCAAGTGGGGAGCGGCGGACATGGCGGCCTACCTGCGCGTCGGCGGCACAGACGGCTTCAAATCAACGGTCGCAAGGGACGCAGCCGGGACCTCCGGACCGGTCAATACCGGCTACAACGCAATCGACGGCAATCTCGATCTGGGCTACAACAAATGGCGTCTGCGCTTTGGCTATAAACTGCGCGACCAACTGGAAACCGGCGCCGGCATTGCCCAAGCGCTAGACCCGGTGGGACGGGGAAAAAGTGAGCGCATCACTGGCGACCTCTCCTGGTCTGATCCTCAATTCGCACGGGATTGGGGCATGGGTTTCACCGCCGGCTACCTCCACTACGCCCAACTGATACCGACGGACTATCAGCTTTTTCCGCCGGGCGCAAATATGGGTGGCGGCGTCTCCAACAATGGATTCCTCGGCAGCCCGGAAACCTGGGAGCGGCAATTGCGGCTCTCGGGCTTTGTCACCTATGCCGGCTTCGCGGGTCATAGCTTGCGCTTCGGCCTGGGACACGACGACCTGAATCTCTACGAGACGCATGAAACCCGAAACTTTACCTACGCGACGAACGGGGCGTTGATCCCGAATCCCGACGGGGTGGTGGTGGACTATTCCGCTACCGGCCCCTTCCTGTTTCCGCAACGGCGCGAGGTCAACTATTTCTATGTCCAGGACGAGTGGAATATCGCCAATGACTGGGTGCTCACCGCCGGGGTGCGCCACGACAGCTATTCCGATTTCGGCGGCGCCACCAATCCACGCCTGGCGCTCGTCTGGGATGCTGCGCTTGATCTCACCGCAAAGCTGCTCTATGGCCGCGCCTTTCGCGCACCGGCTTTCATTGAGGCCTATGGCATCAGCAATCCGGTCAATCAAGGCAACCCCAACCTGCGTCCTGAGACCAACAGCACCGTCGAAGCCGCCTTTTCCTGGCAAGCCCGCAAGGACACCCAAGTAAACCTGAGCCTCTTCCGCTACGCCATGAAGGACGCCATCCGCGCCGTGGCCAACAGTACGCCCAACACCGGCTCCACCTACGCCAATACCGGTGAACAGAACGGGCATGGCGCCGAAGTGGAGCTGGTATGGGATGCCGGTCGCACGCTACGGTTAACAGGCAACTACGCCTGGCAGCGCTCCATCGACGAAGCCACCGGCCAGGATGCCGGCTACGCGCCGCACCATCACCTTTATTTGCGCGGCGATTGGCGCTTTAACAACATGTGGTCCGCCAGCACCCAGATCAACCGGGTCGCCGACCGTCGCCGCGCTGCCGGCGATACCCGTCCGCAAGCACCGGACTACACCACCGTGGACTTGACCGTGCGCACCGGACAGAACAAGAACCCGTGGAGCTACGCAGCCTCGTTGCGCAACTTGTTCGATGCAGACGTGCGCGAACCCAGCATTGCCCCCGGCCTGATCGCCAACGACCTGCCGATGGCGCCACGTTCCTTTTGGCTACAGGCGACTTACAAATTATGAGTGAGGCTCTAAAGACAATAACAAACGACAACAAATTGTCGCTTGTGAAGTTGCAATTTCAGGTGAAGGTCGCAATTTCCGATAAGAATTTTTCACGCGAAGACGCGAAGCCGCGAAGAAGTGGAGGCGAGTAAGAATGGGCGGTCTCATTTCCAACTCGCAAAAAAAGATACGGGTTCGATTCTCTTCGCGCCTTCGCGTGAGTCAGCTTGGCTGTTCGTCAAAAGTGAACCTCTTTTTTCCAGCGCAGTCTGGAAAAAAGCCTAGTAACTTATCGACCAAATCTTTACATCATTTGCGAAGAATGTGTCGTAGATCAAGCACTGGCGCGGTTCTTCGGGCAGTGCGGCCAGGTAGGGTGGATAAGCGAAGCGCATCCACCTGAACATTCCGGGACACCGTTCGGTGGATGCGCTTCGCTTATCCACCCTACATCCCGTTTGGTTCCGGCAATAGTCCGGCTTAGGATAGCATGATTGATTTTCAAGTCAGGAATCGAACAACAAATACGTACAAGCCCACGCAGGATTTGGGATGTAGACCTCAGAAAAATGCAGCGATTTCCCTTCCCCATGAAGATTGGCGATAATATGAATTATCCCGATTCCCCATATAAGGCGCCGATATGTCCAGCCATCCCCGCAACACCCTGGAAACATTCGTCAACCCCTACCCGGAGCGGGATTACCATATCCATATGGAAATCCCCGAATTCACCTGCCTGTGCCCCAAAACCGGGCAACCGGATTTCGCCACGCTGTATCTCGATTATATCCCCGACCGCATCTGCGTCGAACTAAAGAGCCTCAAACTCTACATCTGGTCGTTCCGCGACGAAGGCGCGTTTCACGAAGCGGTGACCAACCGCATTCTTAACGATCTGGCAAAAGCCACCGCGCCGCGCTTCATGCGGCTGACCGCAAAATTTTTCGTGCGCGGCGGCATCTTCACCAACGTCGTGGCGGAGCACCGCCAACCGGGGTGGCAGGCCCAGCCGCGCGTCGACCTGGGCGTTTTCGAACATCAGGCCAACACTAGAGGATAGAACGTGATCAGCGGCGTATATTATCAAAGCGAAATGCCGGTCGCATGGCAGGCCGGCGCACCGCCTTCGGCAGCCACCCTGCTCGAATGGATGCACACCGACACAGTAGTGCTGCGCGCCCTGACCAACATGGAATCCCCGCCGTCGTCGCGCGACACCGAATCCGGCGACGAAGTGGAAAAAAAGCTCGACCGCGTCGAAGCGAAGCTGGACCTCGCGCTCAACATGCTATTCACCCTATTGGCGCAACACACGCCCAAGCCGGAAACCTGTCCGGTCACATTGAGCGCCTCGACGATAGAATGGGTGTGCGGCGGCGTAGCACCAGCCAAGGGCGGCATCGTGATTTCGCTATTCATAGACCCGCGCCTGCCGCAGCCGCTGCTGCTGCCGGCCAATGTGCGGGAATCCCTATCTGTGGCTGGAGGCACGCGCATCGTCGCCGATTTCACCCACCTCAGCGAGGAAGTCGAGGAAGGTCTCGAACGCACCGTGTTCCGCAACCATCGCCGCCATATCCAGGCCATGCACAGCGGCGGGAACCGCCAGAATTAACCTAGCCGGACAATTGCCGGAACCAAAAACATTTACCGCAGAGGCGCCTCAGGCGCAGAGATTTTATAGGGTAATGGTATGGTTTTACCCTCCGTTATATTTCTCCGCGCCTGAAGCGTCTCTGCGGTGAAAAAAATCACCTGGAGAACCGCGCCAGCGCTTGATCTACGACACATTCTTCGCAAAAAATGCAACGACTTGACTGGTAAGTTACTGGAAACCTCCGTTGAACTGAGCTTTCTAGGATTAGCCTTTATTCCAAGCTGATTCGCGGAAAGTGTGATCCAGTTCACAGAATGTCTCCCGACCACGCTGTACCATATTGCAAATTGCTTGTGCGGCAGTGCCACACGGCGCAATTTGCGCCTCTCGCACCCATACCCGACAGTCTACAAGAGCCGTCAGGCTGTCGGGTATGCATCGCATCCCGCGAGATGCGGCTAAATCGGTAAATCGGGGCGAGGCAAGGTATAGGCGTATGCTGAACAGTCTCTATTGTTGTTGGTCAACCATCGCAGTTTTTTAGGAGTGTACACATGGGAATTTCCCGGAATATCGGCCTCGCCGGAGGCCTGCTATGGGCGCATTTGCGTCGCGCAATGCGCTTGGAAACAACACAAGCCGGCGACAAATCGGCGCGCACCGTTTCGTTGTCGGCTTCGTTGCTCAGTGTGCTTGCTGGATTTATGCTGTTGTCGGCAACATCGGCGACCATGGCGGTAACACCGAAGATAGTTGGAGGGGGGCAACATGCCGTTGCAATGAATTCGTTAGGTGATTTATGGGTATGGGGCGCCAATGGCGATAAACGCCTCGGTGATTGCACTACGCAAAATCGCTATAGCCCGACACCGCTACAGTCCAGCGTGGATTGTTTTTATTCCTTTCCTCCAAGCGGATTTATCTCCATAGCTGCGGCGGCTGATCATACTCTTGGTGTAGCATCCGATGGCCTCCTATGGGGATGGGGACATAACGGCAGCGGCCAACTCGGCACCGGCAACACGACATTCCAGACGCTACCGCGCCCCATCACGTCGGGCTTTGGCAGCGTGGCAACAAGCTGGTATCACTCCATGGCGATCAAAACGGACGGCAGTTTATGGGGATGGGGCGATAATTTCCACGGCGAACTTGGCGATGGGAGCATGACTGCATCGCTTGCCCCAAAAGAGATCGGCACAGGGTTTAGTGCGGTGGCGTTGGGTCCGTACTTTACCATAGCCCTTAAACCAGACGGCACATTGTGGGCGTGGGGGCAGAATTATTTCGGCCAGCTTGGCGATGGCACGACAGTCGACAGTCATAGCCCAAAAGAGATAGGCTCAGGTTATAGCGCCATTGCGGCTGGTAATGGTTTCACCCTGGCGCTTAAATCCGACGGAAGTTTGTGGACATGGGGGCGAAATGAATATGGCCAACTCGGTGACGGAACAACAGCGTCCAGCCGATCCAGCCCACTACAGATCGGTGCGGGTTTTAGCGCTATTGCGGCGGGGAGCTACAGTGGTTTTGCCCTCAAAACGGACGGGCGTCTATTTTCATGGGGACGAAATGAATACGGAGAGATCGGCGACGGCTCCACGACGCAACGGAATAGCCCGGTGGAGGTCGGCGCCGGTTTCATATCAATAGCAGCGGGCAACTTTACTTCTTTTGCCGTTAAAAGCGACGGAAGCGTGTGGACATGGGGACGTAACTCGGATGGAGAACGCGGCGACGGCACTACGGACGAAAAACATAGCCCAACATTAATTAATTTTTCCCTCCCTGCGGTGACACCAATACCGGCAACGCCCACAGGCTTTACCGCTACGGCGGATGGCGCCAGCAAAGTCAATCTGGCTTGGAATCCTCCCAGTAGCAACGCAGCCGCAAATATTAGATACTATGTCAGAATCGTAAACGACAATGGCTTTGGTTTGGTGTTCAACATCACGAATTGGAGTGCTGTCGGCCTGACGCCTGCCACCAATTACAGCTTTACCATTAAGGCCTGCGACACTGCAAATAACTGTTCCGCTGAAAGCGCGGCTGTTACGGCCACCACAGCGGCTTTAGCCGACACCGTTGCGCCGTCCGTTCCCACCAACCTCAATGCCAGCGCCATCGGTTCCAGCCAAATCAGCCTGAATTGGTCCGCCTCAAACGACAATAACGCCGTCGCGGCCTACAAGATTTACCGTAACGGCAACTTGCTGAGCACCTTGAGCAACATTACGAGCTATAACGATACCGGCTTGCCGGCCAAGACCACCTATAGCTACGCCGTAGCGGCATGCGACACCGCCGGCAACTGTTCCGCTCAAAGTTCGGCAGCTTCGGCCACCACGGCGTCTATCGTTGACACCACCCCGCCATCGGCGCCTTCCTCTCTTAGCGCCAGTGCCACCGGTTCCAGCCAAATCAGCCTGAACTGGTCCGCCTCAAGCGACAATGTCGCCGTCACCGCCTACAAGGTCTACCGCAACGGCAGCTTACTAAGCACTCTGGGGAACGTGACGAGCTATAACGACACCAACCTGACGCCCAAAACCAGCTATAGCTACGCCGTAG
Organism: Sulfuricellaceae bacterium; assembly: GCA_041674485.1. Classification (GTDB taxonomy): domain Bacteria; phylum Pseudomonadota; class Gammaproteobacteria; order Burkholderiales; family Sulfuricellaceae; genus JAGXQV01. Next base: position 8,371 of record JBAYVP010000029.1, on the reverse strand, counting down.
CAGCATGCGACACCGCCGGCAACTGTTCTGCTCAAAGTTCATCCGTCTCTGCCACCACGGCGGCTGCAGCAGCGATCCTGTCCGCCCTAAGCGTGGCTTGCCCGGTTAATACCGCCAACGGCCCCGCTATTTGCACGGCGAACGCGAGCTACAACGACGGCAGCAGCAAGAACGTTGTCGCGGCGTGGACCAGTAGCAACACGGCGGTAGCCACCATTGGCGCAAACGGGCAAATCACCGTCATCGACGTCGATGCCGCCACTTCCGTCACATTCAGCGCCAGCTACACTGAAAACGGCGCCACCCAAACTGCCAGTGCCACCGTAATCGTCACTCCGAATAACAATAGCAACGCTTGCAATCGCACCGGCATCAGCATCGCGGGTGGAGCGTCCAAAAAAGTGGGCGAGTCTCTGAGCGTAAATTACTGCATGAAGAACTTCAGTAAGCTAAATCGGTTTGATGTCTACGTTGCCGTGCGAGTGCCGGACAACAACCTGATATTCATGAAAGCAGGCGGATTTTTTGATGCTCCCGTCTTTACCTCCGACGTAACGCCCTATCTGGCGAACACGCAGATACCCGACCTGAGTGGTGCGGTGCTGTCTATGGCTGAATTGCCGCAGAACCTGCCTTTGGGTCGCTACACGTTCTATGCGGTTCCCGTGCTGACGGGCATGAGTGTGGAAAATACCGCTAACTGGATCGGGGGACTCGCCGAGAGCGCTGTTACATTGGGGCGATAATTTCTATTCACTGAACGATCTTGGCTATGGTGACTTGTGGGTGAATGCAAGTCACCGTTTATTGTGCAGTCTGCATCCCCGTTTTAGCGTTTAAAGTGAAGGGAGTTTAAAACAGTGAAATTTCATGTTATCCAGGTGGTAGTAATGTGATGAACGGCTTCGACCGGGCGATAGATTCCCGACCGTGCAAAGGTCGTGTTGCCCAAATTTTATTAATTTTTTAATTTAAGGGTTTACCATGAAATTGCTGCGCTATTTTCGTTTGTTGCTCGCTGGGTTGGTATTGTGTCTGGGTATCGGGGGGTTAAGTGTTGCGTGGGCAAATCAATTTTCTGTCATCACCACCACCACCCCCACTGCCGACTTCATTGATAACAATGACGGCACCGTCACCCACAAGATCACCGGACTCACATGGATGCGTTGCGCCGAAGGACAGACATGGAGTGCCGGCGCCTGCACAGGAACGGCATCAACCTACGCTTGGGTGGCTGCTACGGCGCTAACGCGGAGCTATGTCGGGAAAAACGATTGGCGCCTGCCCACCATTGCCGAGCTGAATACCATAGTTGAGCGCGCCGCCATTAATCCTGCTATAAACAGCGCCGTTTTTCCTAACACATCCGCTACAACGGCTTTCTGGGCGGCAACTACTGTTTCCAACAACTCTAGCAATGCGTGGAGCACCCTTCCCATTGGCTACACCCAACAGTACCCAAAGTCGAACAGCCTCCACGCTCGTCTTGTTCGCGGCGGACAGCCAGTCGACTCTTCTGGTCTTTACACCCCCACTTCGGATTTCACTGATAACGGCGATGGCACTGTCACTCACAACAAAACCAATTTGACGTGGAAGCGCTGTTCCGAGGGGATGGTCTGGAACAACGGCTGCGTAGGACCTGTGCAATCGTACACATTGGCGGAAGCTGCAGCGTTGGCGCAGCAAAACTACGCCGGGCAAAGCGATTGGCGGCTGCCCACGGAGAATGAGCTGTTGTCTATTGTGGAATGGGGCGCCTCTGCACCTGCAATAAACCCCACCATTTTCCATCTCACTCCAAATCAATGGTATGTATCGGCTTCGGATTTTGTCGGTTCAACGACGACTGTCTGGGCAGTCTCTTTCTCCGGCGTCATTGCTGACCCCGGCAATGACGTCTATAAAACGACCCCCTTCCCTGTTCGTCTCGTTCGCGGCGTACAATCCGTCGTAAGCCCCGTCAGCCTCGCCGGAATAAGCCTGAGTTGCCCTGCCACCCTCTCGTCGAGCGCGAGCGGGTCTTGCAGCGCGACCTCAAGCTATAGCGACGGCACAACCAAAGCGGTCAGCCCCGTTTGGAGTTCGTCGAATGCGGCGCTGCTGAATGTCGGCAGCGGCGGCAGCCTCACGGCAGGCGCACCGAGCACGGATACTGTCGTGACGATAAGCGCCAGCTACAGCGAAAACGGAGTAAGCAAAACCGCCACCGCCGCTGTCACCGTCAAGGCAGTCGTAGCACCCGCCTTGACCGGGCTGTCGGCAAGTTGCCCGAGTACTATCAATGCGGGAACGAGCGCCGTTTGCAGCACCACCGCAAGCTATAACGACGGTTCCAGCCAAGTGGTGAACGCAACCTGGTCCTCCAGCAATACTTCGGTTGCGACCGTCAGCGGCCTCACCGTGACGGCGAACGCCGGCGTGACCGTTGACACCCCGGTATCGCTCAACGCAAACTACAGCGAAAACGGAGTAAGCAAAACCGCCACCGCAATCGTCACCATCAAGGCGGCAGTAGCGGCAACGGCAGCCTTGACGAGCCTGTCGGCAGCTTGCCCAAGCACTATCAATGCGGGAACGAGCGCCGATTGCAGCACTACCGCGAGCTATAACGACGGTTCCAGCAAGGTGGTGAACGCGACCTGGACCTCCAGCGACACCTCGGTTGCGACCGTCAGTGGCTTCACTGTGACGGCGAATGCCGGGATAACCGCCGACACCCCGGTATTGCTCAATGCCAGCTTTAGCGAAAACGGCGTCACCAAAACCGCCAATACCACCGTCACCGTCACGGCTGCCGTAACCCAGCCGACCAACGCATGCACCGGCACGGGCAGATACCTGACCGGCATCACCATCGCGGGCGGTGCAGCCAAGAAAGTGGGCGATGCGCTGGAGGTGAATTACTGCCTGAAAAACTTCAGCAAAGTAAGTCGTTTCGACATCTACGTTGCGGTGAAGGTGCCTGACAACAGCTTGCTGTACATGAAATCCTCAGGTTTTTTCGGCTCGCCCATCTTCAACGCCAGCGTAACGCCCTATCTGAAAAACACCCTGCTCCCCGACCTGAGCGGTCCGGTATTGTCCATGCCCGAATTGCCGCTGGAACTGCCCTTGGGTAGCTATACCTTCTACGCGGTTCCCGTGTTGACGGGCAAGAGCGTGGGAGACACCGCCAACTGGATCGGGCAAATCTCCCAGGGGACTTTTACGCTGAGTTGGTAATTTCTGTTTGCTGAATGGCTTTGGCTGCGGGGGCTTGCATGTGAATGCAAGTCCCCGTTTTTTTGTAAGCAGTCGGCGTCCCCAACGTTCCAAAAAATTGATTTATTTCGTGTCTTTCGTGGACAAGAAAAAGCTTCCTGGTTAAATGGGGGGCTAGGCGACATGGCGCTGGTTGCTTCCATGATTGCCGCCGTCAATTTGATTGCCATCAAGTACAAACCCGCCGTTCCGAAGTAATCTAGGCGTTGTGATTCAATTCCGAGGCCGCCCACATCATGCACGACCACCCCTTCTACAAACCGCACGGCAACGAAATCGAATTGTTCGAACATGCTTATCGCAACCAGTTGCCGTTGCTGATCAAAGGGCCGACCGGCTGCGGCAAGACGCGTTTCGTTGCGCATATGGCCGCGCGGCTGGGGCGTCCGCTGTATACCGTGGCCTGCCATGACGACTTGACCGCCGCCGACCTGGTTGGGCGCCATCTGATCGGCGACGGCGTGACTTACTGGAACGACGGACCGCTCACCCGCTCGGTGCGCGAGGGCGGCATCTGCTATCTGGACGAGGTGGTGGAGGCGCGCAAGGACACCACGGTGGTGCTGCACCCGCTGTCCGACGACCGGCGTATCCTGCCGATTGAGCGCACCGGTGAAACGGTGGTCGCGCCGCCGGAATTCATGTTGGTGGTGTCCTACAACCCCGGTTACCAGAATTTCCTGAAAGGCATGAAGCCCAGCACACGCCAGCGCTTCGTGTCGTTGCGCTTCGATTTTCCGACCAGTGCGCTGGAACAGGAAATCATCCGCGGCGAAACCGGCGCGGACGAAATGCTGTCTAAACGCTTAGTCAACCTTGCCAACAGCCTGCGCGCGTTAAAAGAGCATGACCTGGAAGAAGCCGCCAGCACGCGGCTGATCGTCTACGCGGCGACGCTGATCCAGAGCGGTTTCGACCCGGTCGAAGCGTGCCGTGCGGCGCTGGTGGAAACGCTCACCGACGACGCGGAAACCGCCGAAGCGTTGATGGAGATCATTTATGCCGCCTTTGGAAGATAAGCACCCGCCGACACAAGAGGAACCCGACGCACCCGGCCAGTCCCTGGCAATCTGGGCGGAAGCGCTGTACCTGTGCAACCTGCTGCTGGCGCCGGGCATCTGTTTCGTGCTATTGCTGTGGTTGTATTTCACGCGGCGCGCAAGCGCGCCAGCGCTTGCTGTATGCCATCTTAAGCAGGCCATTGCCGGCAGCCTGTGGGCGGGGGTGTTGCTGGGGGTGGTCAGTCTTGTCATCCTTGCCTTCGGCGGCATCTATTCCGGGGGTGTCTGGATGACGCTGATTACCTATTTCGTTTGCTTCCATACTACGCTAGTGATGCTCGGCGTTCTCGGGCTGGCCAAGGCGATGGCCGGGCAGAAATATGTCTATCCGCTGATCGGCAGGTCGTGTGATTAACGCTCAATATGTGCGCCTGTTCACCCAGGCCGGCTTTTTCATGCTGTTCCTGCTGGCGCCGGTGTTCGACTTGTTTCGTCTCGATCTCAATCTCGGCCATTTCTTTTTTCTCGGCATGCATTGGACGCTGGGGATGGAGGATTTCATGGCGCATCGCATCAGCGCCTTTGAGCTGGGGATCAATATCATCGTGCGCGGCGGCTTGCCGATACTCTCGTTCATCGCCTTTGGCGTGTGGCTCTCGTGGAAATTCGGGCGGCTGTACTGCGGCTGGCTGTGCCCGCATTTTTCGGTGGTGGAAACCATCAATCAGGTGATGCGCCGCGCGATAGGCCGACCGAGCCTGTGGGAGCGGCATCCCTTGCCCGAGCGCAACGCCGACGGCAGCCTTACCCAGGCCAACCCGTGGTATTGGCTGGTGCTGCTGCCGTTGGTGGTCGTCTTCGCTTTCGCCTGGGCGGTGGCGCTGCTCACTTACCTGCTGCCGCCTGCGGAAATCTACGGCAACCTGTGGCATGGTGCATTGACGCGCAATCAAGCGGTTTTTTTAACGGTCGCAACCAGCGTTTTTTTCATCGAATTCATGTTCGCGCGCCACCTGTTTTGCCGCTTCGGCTGCGCTATCGGCTATTTCCAAAGCCTCGCCTGGATGGGCAACCGCAAGGCGCTGATTATCGGCTTTGACCGCCGCCGCGCCGAAAGTTGCGCGGATTGCAACGCCGCCTGCGACAACGTCTGCCCGATGCGCCTCAAACCGCGCAGCATCAAACGCCACATGTTCACCTGCACTCAGTGCCTCCAATGCGTCAACGCCTGCGCCCAAGTGCAGGCCGGCAACCCTGAAGGAGCGCTGTTGAAATGGGTGCAAAAAGAATGCGCGCTGGACAAATCGGCGCGCGATTTCGGCCATCACATCGACATCCCGGATCACTGTTTCGGTGGGAGAACCGGCAAGAGCAAGGGTAGGTTGCCGGAAGGCTGATCCTGGAAGACTCGATTTGTCCACGAAAAACACGAAAATATTTGGTTTCGGTTTGTTCAGCTTAGGCTATTCTAGAGGCTTCCGAAATTTTCGCTCACTTATGCTATGCCGCAACAGGATGCAAGTCGCCACTGGCTGCCGTCGCTGGGTTTGGTGTTGGCGTTGCATGTCGCCGCCTGGTGGGGGATGGCGCACGTTAAGGAAGCGCCTACGCGCCCGCAGCCCTTGCGGGTGGTCGATGTAATGCTGTTGCCGCCGCCCGAGCCGCCGCGCGTGATTCCGCCTCCGCCGCGCGCAATTCCGCCTAAGCCGCAGCAGCGTCCCCCGGTAGCGTCGCCGCCCGAGCCGCAACCGATAGCGCGCCCGGCGCAGGCGGCTGCCGTGCCTATGCCTGCGCCGCAGCCTGCGCCGCAGCCTGCGCTGAAATCAGTTCCGGTTCCGGTTCCGGTTCCGCCCCCTCCGCAGTCCGAGCAGCTTCCTATGACGCCACCGCCCCCTGCGCCGGCTCCTGTAATTCCTCCTTCTCCGCCCCCTGCGCCGACTCCTGTGGCTGCTCCTCCTCCGCCCCCCGTGCAGACTCCGGTGGAGCCATTGCCGCCCAAGCCAGCTCCTATGGCGGCGCTGCCTGCACCTCCAGCGCCACCGCTGCTTGCGCCGGCTCCAGTCGCCGCTCCGCCGTCGCCCCCTGTGCAGGCGCCGGTTGCGCTGCCATTACCATTGCCGCCCAAGCCGGCCCCTATGGCGGCGCAGCCTACCCCTCCGGCGCTACCGCCTGCACCGGCTCCGGCAGTTGCTCCGCCGCCTCCTGCACCGGTTGCATCGCCGCCCCTGCCGGTTCCTGCGCCGCCGATGCCGCCCTCCGCGCCGCCTGCGCCCCCGCCGAAACCAGCGCCTCCCGCGATTGTCATCCCTCCGCCGAGTCCCGCGTTGCCCGAGACTGCAATAGACCCGCCGGCGTCACCGCCTTCCGCAGCCGAACCATCCATGGAGCCGCCGCGTTACAATGCGGCCTACCTGAGCAATCCGCCGCCGGCTTATCCGCTGTCGGCGCGACGGCGACGTATCGAAGGCACGGCCACGGTGCGCGCCGAGATTTCCGCCGAGGGGGAATGCCTGCGCGCCGAGCTGAAGACAAGCAGCGGCGCGGCAATACTCGACGAGGCGGCGCTGGAAGCGGTGAAAAAGTGGCGCTTCACCCCCGCCAAGCGCGCGGGTCTGGCCGTGGTCGCCTGGGTCGAAGCACCGATTACGTTCAAATTGGAAAACTAGAAAGGTTTGCCCGATGTTTGGTTCCTCCTCTGCTATCGTCAATGCCACGCTGTGGCTGCTGATCGGCTTTTCGGTCGTCACCTGGACGTTGATCGTGATGAAAGTCTGGCTGCAATGGAAGCTGTCCCGGCAAAACGCCGATTTCGCCAAAATTTTCTGGCAGGCGCAAGGCTTGAAAGAAGCGGAGCAAGCCATCCCAGGCTTGGAGGGCACACTGGCGCGCCTGTGCCGGGCCGGTTTCGCCGCGCTACGCGACATGCGCAAGGGCGAGCAGAATTTGCAGCAAAGCGGCGACAAGCAGGACATACTTGAACGCAGCCTGCGCCAGCAAGTGCAGAAAGAACAGCAAGCGCTGGAAAACGGCCAGATGGTGCTCGCCAGCATCGGCAGCACCGCGCCCTTCGTCGGCCTGTTCGGCACGGTGTGGGGCATCATGCATGCGCTTTCCGACATTAGCAAAAGCGGCGCGGCAGGGCTGGACGTGGTGGCCGGCCCAATCGGCGAAGCGCTGATCGCCACCGCCATCGGCATCGCCACCGCGATACCGGCGGTGCTCGCCTACAATTACGGATTGCGGCGGATGCGTCTATACGTCGCGGAACTGGACGATTTCGCCACGGATTTCCTGCATCTGGCGATGAAGGCCGGGTTTAAAGTTGAGTAATGGGTGAGGGGTGAGGGGTGAGGGGTGAGGCGTGAGGGGTGAAAACCGTCGCGTAGCGCCCCCCCATCACCCATCACCCATCACCCATCACCCATCACCCATCACCCTTTACTCACTCATCGCCCATCACGGGAGTTAAATATGGCTTTCAGCAATAAATCCGAGCAGTCCGCGATGAGCGAAATCAATGTCACGCCGTTGGTGGACGTGATGCTGGTGCTGCTGATCGTGTTCATCGTCACCGCGCCGCTACTGATGCAGGCGGTACAGGTGAAGCTGCCCAAGACGGCGGCAGTGAACCCGGTGAAGAATGCGCGCACCGTGCAGCTTTCCGTCAACGCCGACGGCAGCGTGTTCATAGAGCAGCGGCTGGTCCACTTCGATATTCTGGAGGTGGAACTGAAAAAACTGCTGGCGCAGAATCCCGATCTCAGCGTGCAGCTACATGCCGACGAGAGTGTGCGCTACGGGCGCATCGCCCAGGTGATGGCAGCGGTGCAGCGCGCCGGCATAGTCAAGCTGGGATTCGTTACGGTGCCGAAGTAAGCCGAAATTTCGCCATCCTGAGCCGGGCGAGACGGAACCCCAAAAGCTTCATTGTTAAGCGACCAGCCGGTATCCCACCCCGTTTTCGGTCAGGATGTGTTGAACCTAGAAACCTCCGTTGACCGCTTGCCAAGGTATATAACATGGCGGTTCTAAACAGCTTTGTCATGTATTTTGCGTTCACCCGTTTGGTGAGAGCGCTACGGGCTGGATTGCACGGTTTTCCG
>JBAYVP010000028.1:0-26865 GCA_041674485.1 Sulfuricellaceae bacterium | reverse complement strand
CGGCACGCCGACACGGAGCCCCATGGCCAAAGAAAAAGTGTTTAAGGGGGGGGTCAACATGGCCCCCCCCTGTGTGCGGGGGGGGGGGGGATTAAAAGTTCCATGTCGCTCTCCCCAGAATGCTGCGTGGAATTTCGCTGTTTCTCGGCCCGGAAGGGTTGATGAATTCGGGATGGCCGGGATCGAGCAGGTTGCGCCCCGTCAGGCTGAGTTCCAAGCCGGGCTGGATGCGCCAGCCGATGCGCGCATCCAGGCGCACATAAGCCGGCACTTTCAGGCTGGGCAGGCTGTCCACGCCGTAGAGCGAGGCGCTCAGGTCGACATGGTCGGACGGTGAATGGAATGCATGGAGCTGGAGCTGGTTTTGCGGCGAGCGCCCCACTTCGCTTTCAATCGTGGTATCGGTGCTGTTCGCGTCGCGGCGGATGCTCATTTTCAGCCACGACCAGGCTGCCTTGAATTGCCACTTGTCGTCCGGCCGCCAAGTGCCGCTCCATTCCAGCCCGTGAGTGGTCGCGCTGGCGCGGTTGTGGAACACCAGCGGAATCACCGTATAGGCGCCTTCGACGAAATTCGCCTCACGCTCGATGGTCATCAAATCCCGATGCTGGCTGTAAAAGGCGGAGACATCCATCTGCGCCCGCTCGCTGAGCTGGCTGCGATAACCCGCCTCATAGGAAAGCACGGATTCTGATTGTGCCGCCGGGTTATTTTGCAGGCGCGTCACGAACACCGTTGCGCCCGGCTTGACGATGTTGGCAACAACTTGGCCATTCGCATCGGTGCGCGACGGCGTATGCACGGCGCGGGACACTGCCGCCCAGGCAGTTTGCCACTCGTCAATTTTCCAGCGCAGGCGCAGGTTGGGCTGAATTTCCCTGCCGGTATAGTCGTTGTGTTCGAACTTGGCGCCCGCGATCAAATGCAGATCCTCACGCAGCGCGATTTCATCCTGCAGGAAGGCGCTGGCCACGCTGTCGGTGCGGCTCGCCGGGGTATAGGAAACCGCGAAGGTATTGTCCATCCGGTCGCGGGTTAGCCGGTAGCCCGCACCCCACACGATGTCATGCGAACTATTCCACAGCGAGTGGTGCTGAAAATCCAGATCGTAGGTGTCGCGTTGTTCGCCCAGATTGAAATAACGCCGCTCATAAGTATCGTAATAAAACTGCAAGGCCATTTCGTCGGTGGCCGATAATGCGCTCTTCCAGCGCGCCAGCAAGTTGCCGCCATTCAAGTCTATGGTGTAGCCGGTCGGCGTGCTGTAGGGCGATGTCAGCGCCACGGCTGTGCCGGTGTGGTCGGAGCTGCCGGTGTAGGTGTCGCCCTGCACGGTCAGCGAATTGCCGCCAGACAGATTCCAGTCCGCGCGAAAGCCGCCGCTGCGCATATCGCGCTGGTCGTGCGCCCCGGCTCCCGAAGCCTGTTGCAAATTATCGTGTGCAACATCCTTGGCATAAAGGCGGAAATGGCCGGCCTCGCCGATCTCTCCGCCGAAGCGCGCCACCCCCTGACGTTCGTGGTTGCCGATAGTGCCACCCAACAGCCCGCCCTGCGTCGCCGCCGCTGAACGCGTGATAATGTTGATGATGCCGGTCACCGCATTCGCGCCCCACAGCGCGCCGCCGGGGCCGCGTATCACCTCGATGCGCTCCACATCTTCCAGCATCGCGTCCTGGGCATCCCAGTACACGCCGGTGAAAGACGGCGTCTGCAACACGCGCCCGTCCAGCATCACCAGCAGATTGTCGCTGTTCTTGGCGTTAAAGCCACGGCTGCTGATCGCCCAACTGCCGCCGTCGATACGCGCCACCTGCATGCCCGGCACCATGCGCAACAGCTCGGGCAAGCTGGTCATGCCCGAGCGGCGGATATCCTGCCGGGTAATCACATGAATGGCGGCGGCGGTATCCTCCAGTCGCTGCGGCTTGCGCGATGCCGAACTGACCTCCACGCTCACGTTCATCAACTGTTCCAGCGAATAATCGGCAAGCGGCGTGGCCTCATCCGCTTGCACAACGGCGGAAACGGCAACCCCACAAGCCAGGTTGGACAACAGCACGGCAAGCAGACACGGGCGCAACGGTTTTTGAAATTTCAGAGTATTCATAGTCAATAGTCTCAAAGTATTAAAATTGGGTAAAACTACATTTGTTCAAAAAATTCGTTACTGCTCATGTCGTAGTGCCGTTGTAGGTCGGATGAGCGTAGCGTTATCCGACATGGTGGTGTCGGAAGGCGCTGCGCTTTTCCGACCTACGAAAACTGCGCACCGAGCGCTTCGCTTCCCCCTTTGCAACGCTTCGCTTCCCCCTTTGCAAAAGGGGGACCGAGGGGGATTTGAAGTGCGCCACTCTCTCGCCACCTGCTGTAAATCCCCCCTGCCCCCCTTTTTCAAAGGGGGGTATCCTCCAAACCAGCCTTCCTTATGCCCAGCCTTCTTTATGCCCAGCCTTCTTTATGCAAAGTGTAGGGAACACTATCTCCAATGAAAATCCGGTCTATTCAAAATCGCCATGTCGCCGCCCCGTAAATGCTGCGTGGAATCTCGATGTTTCCCGCTATAGAGCCGTATTCGCTATGGCCTGGATCGAACAGGTTGTGCCCCGTCAAACTGAGTTCCAGGTCGCGCCGGACGCGCCAACCTGCCCGCGCATCGAAACGGGTGTAAGCGGGAAGGCTCTGGCGGGGCAGTCCATCCACATAATAGAGCGCGGCGCTCAGGTCGAGGTTGTCCACCGGCGAGTGAAACACCTGGAACTGCCACTGGCTTTGCGGCGATAGCCCGACCTCGCGCTCGATCGAGGCGTCGCCGCTGTCCGCATCGCGGCGGATGTCCATTTTCAGCCAGGTATAGGCGGCCTTGATCTGCCACTTGTCTCGCGGTCGCCAATTGCCGCTCCATTCCATGCCGTGGGTGGTCGCACCGGCCTTGTTGGCGAACACCTGCGGCAAAACCCGATAACCCGGATCGCCTGCCACCAGATAGGATGCCGCCGGCTCGGTGGTCTTCAGGTTGCAGTACTCGTTGTAGAAGGCGGTGGCGTCAACCTGCACCTGCTCGCCGGGTTGGGCGCGGTAGCCCGCCTCGTAGGCGAGCACGCTGGTGGATTGCATCGCAGGATTACCTTGCACCTGGCGGACACTGGTGATTCCGCCAGCGCCGGCAGAGGCGTTGAGGCTGGTCACCAGGTTCACGTCTTCGCGCGAAGGCGCATGGATGGCGCGGGATACCGCCGCCCAAGCGGTTTGCTGCGCGTCGATTTTCCAGCGCAGGCGCAGGTTGGGTTCATACTCGAAACCGGTGTAATCGTTGCGCTCGAACTTGGAGCCCACGATCAGGTACAAACTGTCTTGGTTCAGGGCAATCTCGTCCTGGATAAAGGCGTTGACGACCTGGTCGGTGCGTTGCGCCGGGTTGAAGGTCTCCTTGAAAGTGCTGTCCATGCGGTCGCCGGTTTGCCGGTAACCGCCGCCCCACACGATATCGTGCGCATCGTCCCACAAAAAATGGTGCTGAAAATCCAGGTCGTAGGTATCGCGCCGCCCGCCTTGTCTCGCGTTGCGCCGTTCATAGGCGTCGTAATAAAACTGTAGCGCCCAATCCGAGGTGGCGGATAGCGCGCGTTGCCAGCGTGCCAACAGGTTGCCGCCCTTCAGGCCGGCCGTCTTGGCGGTGGGCGTGTTGGCGGGAGGAGCCAGCGTAAGCGTCGAAGCGGTATAGTCGAAACTTCCTTCGTAGGCATCGCCTTGCGCCGTGACCGTATCCCCGCCGTCCAGCACCCAGTCCGCACGGAAACCGGCGCGGCGCAGGTCGCGCCTGCTGCGTGCCGCAGCGCCGGAAGCGAGCGGCAAACTATCGTAGGCGGCGCTCTTGGCATAGACGCGGAAGTGGCCGGCTTCCCCGATATGACCGCCGTAGCGCAGCGTCCCCTGGCGCTCGGTGTTGCTGATGCCGGCGTTCACCAATCCCCCATGGGTCGCCGCAGCGGACTTGGTGATGATGCTGATCACGCCGTTGACCGCGTTCGCCCCCCACATCGTGCCGCCGGTGCCGCGGATCACCTCGATCCTTTCGATGTCCTCCAGCACCGTGTCCTGGGTATCCCAATCAACGCCGGAATTGGTCGGCGTATACAGGGTGCGCCCGTCCAGCAGCACCAGCAACTTGCTGCTGCGCGGGCCGTTAAAGCCGCGGCTGCTGATCGCCCAGGTGGAAGCGTCGATTTGCGCCACCTGCAACCCCGGCACCATGCGCAGCAATTCGGGAATGCTGGTCATGCCGGAACGACGGATTTCTTCTGCGGTGATCACGTAGATGGCGGCAGCGGTATCCTCCAGCTTCTGCGCCTTGCGCCCCGCCGAAGTGACCTCGACACGCATGTCCATCAACTGCTCCAGCGAGTAATCGGCAAGCGCAAGATCCGCGTCCGCTATCGCTTCTGAAAAAACGGCGAAACCGCAGACCGGGCCGGACAACAGAACGGCAAGCAGGAGCGGGCGCAGCGATTTTTGAGAGGTTATAAAATTATTCATCAGTAGTCCTCAGCTCGTAGCAAGGGTGGAAAAGCCTGTCCTGAGCTTGTCGAAGGGCGTAGCGCCTTCCGCCGAATGGGATTCTCATGCGGCGGATAGCTTTGCATAGCCATTCGGCTAAGTCACCAAAATACGGTGACATAAGCCGCTGGTTAACGCGGAGCCTGTCCTGAGCGTAGCCGAAGGGCTCATCCGCCCTGCATTTTTGTTTGAAGATACCTTGGTCGCCGCAAATCATGTCTTCTCCCTCAGCACCGGCAACACCGCACAAAACTGGCTGCCCTGCCCTTCGCCTGCCGACTCCGCCCAGATGCGCCCCTTGTGGTGTTCGGCGATCTTGCGGCACAGCGCCAGGCCGATGCCGGTGCCTTCGTAGGCCTCGCGCGATTGCAGGCGCTGGAACACCTGGAACAGTTGTTTGATCTGGCCCGGCATGATGCCGATACCGTTGTCGGCTACGCACAGGCGCCACTCCTTCCTGTTCGCCTCGCTGGTGACGGTGATTTCCGGTGCCCGCCCAACGATGCGGTATTTAATGGCGTTGCCGATCAGGTTCTGGATAAGCCTCAGTATCTCGTCGTGGCTGACCATGATGCGCGGCCATTCACCGGCGATATCTACCTTTGCCCGAGCTTCGGCGATGGCTGGCTGGAGGAATTTCAGCGCCTCGTCGAGCACTGCGCGGCTGTCGATCCAGGACGGCGGTTCGCCCATTCTGCCCACCCGCGAGTATTCGAGCAACTCCACCAGCATCCGGTCGATGCGTTTGGCGCCTTCGATGGCAAAGTTGAAGTAGTCGCGTTTTTCGCCGACCAATTGTCCGGCAAGATTCTTCTCGATTAACTGCAAATAGCTCGAGACCATGCGTAACGGCTGGCGCATATCGTGGGATATGGCGTAGCTGAACTGTTCCAGATCGAGGTTTGACCGTTTGAGCTCCTCTTCATATTCTTTGCGTTTGGTGATGTCGAGCACGATGGAATACAGCAACAAACGCCCTTTTATTTGAATCGGGCCGCTGTAGACTTCCACGTCGCGAACCTCGCCATGCGCGAGGCGATGTTTGAAAATGAAATGGTTGCGTTTCTCCGCACTTGCCAGCTCCATTTCTGTACGGATTTGATCCGGCGTAAGCGTGTTGATGTCCGTTATTTTTTTGCGCTTCAGCTCTTCCCTTGCCCATCCATAATAGGCTGCCGCCGCAGGGTTGGCATCCGCTATGCTGCCGTCAACCGGATCGATAACGAGCATCGTGGCAAGATGGTTTTCAAAAAAATTCCGGTAATATTGCTCGCTCTCGCGTAGCGTGGCTTCTGCCCGTTTGCGTTCGGTGATGTCGCGGGCCACGCCTAAAATGCAGGGTTTGCCGTCGTAATCAATAACCCGGACGCTCAGTTCGATCGGAATGACAACACCATCCCTGCGCACATGCGCCGACTCAAAAACGAGCTTGCCCTGTTCCTGCAACGCCTTGATCTGCTCCGGCACTTTCGCCGCATATTCGGGCGTATCAATATCGGTCGGGCCCATTTGCAGCAATTCTTCCTGGCTGTAACCCAAACGCTCGCAGGCCGAATGGTTGACCCGGAGAAAATGGCCTTCCATGTCACTGATAAAAATGGCGTCGGAAATCGAATCGAAAAGTATGCGGGTTCTTTTCTCCGCACTGGCGCTCGCTTCCTCGGCCTGCTTGCGCATGCCGATTTCCACCCCCTGTTGCCTGGTGAAAGCCTGGAGCCTGTCCGTCATGGCATTGATGGACAGGGCGAGTTCGGCGAATTCATCGGAGCCGTCGCACTTGAGCCGGTAGCCCAGGTCGCCGCTGGCGACAATTCTCGCGCCATCATGCAAGGTTGCAAGGCGCTTGCGGATCAGCTTGCCGAGATGCATCGAAACCAGGATGGTGGCAAGCGCCAGCATGATCGCGAACAAGCCGATAGCCGCGGCCAGATGTTCGTAGGCCCGTTCGGCGCGCCGCGCGCTTGCCTCCTGCAAGTCTGCCGCCGCATCGCGGACCTCGGTGGCCTTCAGCAACAGTTGGCTGGAGAGCCTTTTGTCTAGTTCTTCATAGACTTGCCGGTTGGCGGAAGCCGTCTTCATGGCTTCGGAGTTGTTGACGATGCGGCGAAAAATTGTTGCGCTGTCTTCGGTATTCCTGCGCAGCCGCTCCAAAGTTTGCCAGTTCTGCTCCCATTGGAACTGTGCCACGGCCTGCTGCAACAGGCGGTCTGCCGTTTGCCTGCTTTTGTCCCACTGCGTCCGCGCGCGGTCTTCGCGGTACAGGAAATACTGATTCCTGGACGACGCACTCTCGAAAAAATTGGCCTTGATCGCGTCGGCAAGCGCATAGTCGTTCTTTGCGCTCCTGAATTCGACAAATGACAAAACCAGCACCGGTGCCAGCACGGCAAGAGCCGCTAGCGTCGCTGTTGAAATGATCCTTAAACGGGTCGTGATGCGCATGATAGCTACCGGTTCATCCTGACCGCTTCCGGCTTGATCGCCATGAGGCTGTCTGGATGGATGTAATTCATGTAGTCGGGCATGGCTACCCGGTCGGTCAGCTGGTTCTTCATCGCCCATCTTGTTTCATCTTCCAGCGCGATCAGAAGTATCTGGTCGAGCGCGACGCGGTAATGGAAGGCATTCCATATCTCGAGAATGAGTTCCTTGTCTACCTGTATCGCGGCGGATACGATGGCCTGCGCTTCATCCGGATTCTTCGCCACGAAATTTTCCGCCTTGATCAGGGCGCGCAAAAAGCGTTTGACCGCCTCCGGGTTGTTCCCGATGAAATCCTGCATTGCGGCGATATTGAACGTTTCGGTATAAATTTCCCGGTCGTAAAAAATTACCCCGTCAGGCCCAAGCTGACGGCTGGTCTGTGTCAACGGGCAGTTCCAGGCGGAAACCGCATCGACCTTTTTCGCCTTCATGGCATCCTGCATTTCATCGATTCTCAGGGCAACCGGATGGATTTCCTGCCGTGTGAGGCCGTTTGCCGTCAGCAGCGAATCCAGAAAGAAGTCGGATGTCGTGCCGGGGGCGAATCCGACGCGCTTCCCCTTCAAATCGCCGGGCCTGGAAATGCCCGCGCTTTTCCTTGCCACAATGGCGTGGTTCATGGTGCTCGTCTCTATGTTGGCGACCACCAGAATTTTTTCGCCCTTGAGCACATTGAACATGATGGGAGTTTCTGCGACGGTCGCAAAATCGGCCTTGTTCCCGATGACGGCTTGCAGCGACGACTTGCCAGAAGTGTGCGCCTGCATCCGGGCATCGAGCGCCTCGTCGGCGAAATACCCTTTTGCCGCCGCAACGAGGACAAGGGCGCTTTCCGGCTGGGCGGTATAGGCTACGGTGATTTTCTGCGGTGCTCCCGCATATCCTTGTTCCACGTTTTGGTGCGATGTCTTCTGACAGCCCGTGAGTGCCGCGACGAGCATTAGCGTGGTGAATATTTTTCGCATGGGATGCCCCTTAAATAGCCTGACACATTCCCGCAGAGGTGCCTGAAAACAGCTTACACGGATAACAAAAAGCCGGGGTGCGGCGCTCATGCGGTTTCTCCTCTTGCGGATATTGCCTTATTCGGCAGCACGACACAAAACTTGCTGCCTTTTCCTTCGCCCGCCGACTCCGCCCAGATGCGCCCTTTGTGGTGTTCGGCAATCTTGCGGCATAGCGCCAAGCCAATGCCGGTGCCTTCGTAAGCATCGCGCGATTGTAGGCGCTGGAACACCTGGAACAGGCGTTTGATCTGCTCGGGGATGATGCCGACACCGTTGTCGGCGACGCTCAAATGCCATTCATTTTTGACGGTCTGGCCGGTGATGGTTATTTCCGGTATCCGCCCGGCGACGCGGTATTTGATCGCGTTGCCGATCAGGTTCTGCAGGAGCCTTTGAATTTCATCGCGGCTGGCAAGAATAGGCGGCCAGTCGCCGGTGATAACCACATTGGCCTGTGCTTCGGCAATGGCTGGCTGGAGGAATTGCAGCGCTTCGTCGAGCACGGCGCAACTGTCGATCATCGTGGGCGGTTCGCCCATCCTGCCGACCCGCGAGTATTCGAGCAAGGCCACCAGCATCTGGTCGATGCGCTTCGCGCCGTCGATGGCGATGTTGAAGTAGCTGCGCTTCTCGCCGTCAAACTGATCAGCCAGATTCATCTCGATTAGTTGCAAGTAGCTTGAGATCACGCGCAACGGCTGACGCATATCGTGAGATACAGCGTAGCTGAACTGCTCCAGCTCGGCGTTGGAGCGCAGGAGTTCTTCTTCGTATTCTTTGCGCTCGGTGATATCAAGAAATGCACAAACATAATTCGTGATTTCGCCACCTGTACCGACAACGGCGGTAATGGTCAGCAATTCCGGGTGAGTTTCGCCATTCTTGCACCGCCCCCATATCTCCCCTTGCCAGTAATTGTCGCGATGCAGGCTTTCCCACATGTGCTGATAAGGCTCTGCATCCTGGTTGATCATGGACAGAGTTTTGCCGATGGCCTCTTCGGCGCTATAACCGGTCAGTTTTGTGAAGGCACGGTTGACCCTGATGATCACCTCGTTCCTATCGGTAACGATCATGCCTTCTTCGATTTCGAAGGCAATGGCGGCAATACTCAAAGCCGCCTCGCGCTCTTCCAGCACCGACATCATGCTGTTGAACGCATGCGCCATGTCGGCGATGTCCTTCGGCCCATCAGGCACGACCCGCACTCGTGATTCACCCCTTTGGGCACGCCCCATGCTGGCCGACAACTGATTGAGCGGCTGCATCGTGCTGCGGGTAAGGCGGCGGATCAGAAACAGGAACAACAACGCGAAAGAGAACGATGTGGCCAGATTGGAGATGAAAATATCAGAAGTCATCCGGTTCAGCGCCGCCTTGCTCATCACCACCGATACCCGGCCGAGTAACTCCGGTGGAATCGCTTCGCTAAACGGCGATTTTGCGGAAGGCTGCGAATAGGCTGGCGCGGCGAAATGCCATGCTTCGCCGCATTCCGCATTGAGCATGGCGGCGGCTGGCAAGCCGCCAGTGTGCTTGATCGGTTCGAGAAATTGGGCGAGGTTGAGATCGCCGCGCGCCAACAACACCTCCCCGTTGGCATTGCGTATTTCCACGCCGACCACTCCGGGGAAAGCCATGGTGGCGTTCACCGCCTCGGCGGCATTGTCGGCTGAAGCATAAATCAGCGCCAGAGCGCTTTGATGCGCCAGATTCCCGGTTATATGCAGCCCCTGTTCGATCAGATCGTTGCGCATCCGTTCGTTGCCCTGCCACGATCCCACGATGGAGGAAAATAACGCCAGGAAGAGAATACCGAGCGTAACCGTGATGCCGAGCTGGCGCTGGAAGGTGAGCTTCTGGAAAAATGCCGCGAATATTTTATTCATGATCGGCACGCCTTATTGTTCGGGGAACGCCATGTCAAAACCTTGCGTGAGGCTGGTATTGAGCCCAAGGTGCTTGGCGGTGCGCAGGTTGATTGCCATCAGCACTTCGCGCAATAAAATCATGCCGCGCTCCCCATAGTCGCCGGAAGCCAGAAATCCCAGCGCCGTATCGGCCAAGTGGCGACCCAACCCGGCATTGTCCGGATAAAGCGAGAACAACACGCCGCGCCTGACATGGCCGAAACTGCTGGAGAATACCGCCAGATTGTGTGCCCAGGATTCACTCAGCACCAGCGGAAGCACCGAACCATCCTCCACCGTGGTGGAATCCTGGAGCAGCCATAACGCATCTTGGCGATTGTCGGCAGCGGCAAAAATTTCCTGGTATGCACGCACCGCGCCGCGCAAATCCTGCGCTTCATAGGCCATCAGCTCCAACCCTTGGGCGCGCGCGGCATCTTTCGCCAGACGCATCATCCACGCATTCTGGCGCGGATCGTACACGGTGAACACGCGCCGCGCGGCGGGCACCAGCCTCTTCAGGTGCGAAAACAGCAGCGCCGGGTCCGGCGACAGACTGTTCACCGGCAAATCGCGCATTTCATTTTCCGGTGGCGTGATTACACCGCCCACCACCACGCCGAGATTGCGGTCCAAAGTGGCGGCGATCTTCATGCCCTGCCGTCCCAGCGCGATCACCACCTTGACATTCTGGCTGCGCAAGGTGTTTTTCAGTTCGGCAATATCCACGTTTTGCCCTACTGCGTATTTACCGACCTGCATTTTGACCCTATCCTCGATGCCCCCGATGATCTGCGCGAACACCGTGCGATAAGGCTCGCCGATGTCCGGATAAATGACCGCGATTGAACTTTCCCCCGACACCAACGCAATTTTTCGGGCAGGACTCGCGTCGGCGCTGGCCATGCCGACATGAGTTATCAGCAGGGCAAAACCCAGCAGCGCGGCTATCAAGCCCCTGCCTCGCCGGATTGCGCCGAACAGATGATCCATCAGGTTCATAGCTTGTAAACCGCCTGCACATAAAGCGAGCGCGGTGCCATTGGCAAATCGTTGGGAATCCTGCCATCGTTAAGAGTGGGTTCGAGAACTCTGGCATTGAACAGGTTGTACACCGAGGCGGAGAAATTCCACGGGTTATTAAAGCGGGTGTTGCGCACGGTCAAATCTACCGTGGTGTAGTCCGGCACCTGAGGCCGGGTGTCGCCAGCGGCGCGTTTGCGATCTGCTACCCAATTGATCTGCGGGCTGATTTGCCAGTTGCCGGTAACGCGCCAGTCGGCCTTCGCATAGACATGGTGGTGCGGCGCGTAGCCCGCATCGGCATGGGTGGCCTCGTCGATAGACTGCTGCCAGGAATAATTGCCGGTCAGACGCAAGGTGCGGCTGGCATCCCATGTCGCCTCCAGTTCCATGCCGCTGCCATGCTGCTTGCCGGTGTTTTGGAAAGTAAAACCGCTTCCAGGTATGGTGTTGACCACAGGGCGGATGACGTCCTTCATGGCGTAGCGGAACAAGCTCAGGTTTACTTGGGTATCCTTGCGCGCCTGCCAGGAGAACGCGGCTTCCAGCGTCTTGGTGCTTTCCGGTTTCAGGTTCGGGTTGCCGTTGCCGGTCGGGTTGACGCCGAATTGTTCGACGCTGGCCGGGGCGCGGAAGGCCTGGCCGTAGAGCAGCTTGGCGGTGAGATCGAGCGTGGCATCCCACACCAGCGCCAGACGCGGGTTAGTGGTGGCGCCGAAATCGGAATAGTTGTCGTGACGCAGGCCAGCGGTCAACGTCCAGTCGCGGGCAAAGCTCCATTCATCCTGCGCGTAGAAGTAGTCATTGAGGCGTCTATGCGGCAGTTGGTGTGGCTGGATGGCGGAATAGTCGATCACCGGCCCGGTGGGGACGGGTGTGCCGTTGGCGCTCAACCAGAAATTCTTGACTGTTCTGACCTGATACAAATTCAGGTCTTCGTGGCCCAGGCCAAAACGCAGGCTATGGTCTGCAAAACCGGAATAGGTGGCATAGCCCGAGGCTCTCATTTGCCGTTCCCAGCGACCCGGCGAACCGACCATGCCAGCGGCGGAGAACGTGCCGGAAGGTGCAGGTGCACCTACTGCCACTCCAAGAAGAGCGGCGACCGCCGGATCGGTCACGATTTGGGTCGGGAATTGGGTGTTGGGCGGATAAAGGTCATAGTGGGTCGTTTGTTCCGTGTGATGCAGGTAACTGCCGGTGAATCCCAGCCCCCAGTTCCGGGTAAATTTCACATCGTTCCAGGACAGGTCGGCGTTGATATGCTCGACTTTTTCCTTGCCCACGGGATCCAGCGCATAGGAAACACCGGCACCGGTTCCCACGTTGTCACGCAACTTGTAGCCGGTGCGCAAACGCCACTTGTGGTAGCCGAAATCGAGGCTGGCTTCAACGGCGTTGTAGCCGGTATTCAGCGTTCCCGGCGCAAGGCTGGTGTGGGTGCCGAAAATCTTGTCGAGGCGGGTGGCGGCATCCGCCGTGATGAGTCCTTTGCTGCCATCGCTGCGACCGGCACGCAGATAGGCGGCGACATCGATATCGCCCAGTTTGCCGCCGTGCTGCACCCAGGCGTCCTTGCTGTTGAAGGAGCCGCCGCGCACACCAAATTCGGTGCCTGCTGTATCCGCCGCCGTCCTGGTGATGATGTTGATCACCCCGGAATAGGCATCGGCACCGTAGAGTGCGGAACCGGGGCCGCGGATGATCTCGATGCGCGCGACATTTTCCAGGGGAGGGGCGCCCAAGGAATTGCCCTTGTCGCCGCGATACATGGAGCTGGTTGGCATGCCGTTTTGCAGCATCAGCACCTGCGGATTGGTCGGGTTGCCATAAATACCGCGGATGGTATAAGTCGAAACGTAGAAATTTGCCGTGCGGGAAACATGCACTCCCGGCACGGTTTCCATCACCTGGTCGAGGTCTTTCGCACCCATCGCGGCGATGTCTTCGGCGGTAATCACCGACGCCACGGACGGGGCGCGGCGCAACGGCTGCGAGCTGCCGGTGGCGATGCTGACGGTGGCCTTGTCGCCATAGACCAGCGCCAGTTCTTCTTCCTCGGATACTGGCGCGGCAACGGTTATGCAAGCCCACGCCACTGCCAGTGCCGCAGCGATGAGACGTGCAATCGATCTATTCATGATCCCTCCCTTGGCGCACCAAAATGAGCGCCGATACGACGCAAATCCCTTCCCCCTGTAAGGGGCAACCCCCACCCAATCCCTCCCCCGGAAGGGGAGGGGTCGATCGCCCTTTCCCCCTCTGGGGGAAAGATGGATAGAGGGCTGGTTAGGATGGGGGTTGGAGGGTGGGATCATCGCACGGTACCTGCTACTCCACCTTTCTACCCCCATCCCGGCCTTCCCCCCGCAAGGGGGAAGGAGAAAAACGGCAGCGCCTGAGTAGTTACGCCCAACGCACCTTTGCGATTGCCACAAGCGCATCATGTCTTCTCCCGCAGCACCGGCAACACGACACAAAACTGGCTGCCGTTACCTTCGCCCGCCGACTCCGCCCAGATGCGCCCCTTGTGGTGTTCGGCGATCTTGCGGCACAGCGCTAGGCCGATGCCGGTGCCCGCGTAAGCTTCCCGCGAATGCAGGCGCTGGAACACCTGGAACAGGCGTTTGCTCTGCTCGGGGATGATGCCGACACCGTTGTCGGCGACACACAAAGACCATTCATTTTTGACGGTCTGGCCGGTAATGGTTATTTCCGGTATCCGCCCGGCGACGCGGAATTTAACGGCATTGTCGATCAGGTTCTGGAGCAACCTCAGTATCTCGTCATGGCTAGCCATGATGTGCGGCCACTCTCCGACAATATTCAGCCTGGCCTGCGACTCGTTTAGCGCGGGCTGGAGAAAATGCAGCGCTTCGTCGAGCGTCGCGCGGCTATCGATCCAAGCCAGTTGCTCGCCCGCTTTGCCCACACGCGAATATTCGAGTATTTCCATCAGCATCTGGTCGATGCGCTTGGCGCCTTCGATGGCAAAGTTTAAGTAGCTGCGCTTCTCGCCATCCAGTTGCCCGGCCAAGCCTATCTCGATCAATTGCAGATAACTTGCGATCATGCGCAGCGGCTGGCGCATGTCGTGGGAAACCGCATAGGCAAACTGCTCCAGGTCTACATTGGAGCGCTGGAGTTCTTCCTCAAACTCCTTGCGCTCCGTGATGTCCATATTGATGCCGAGCATCCTGAATGGGGTTCCCCGCCCGTCGCGGAACACCTTGGCCACGGCCTTGATGTAGTGAATCTCCCCGTTTGGCCAGACCACGCGGAATTCGGTATTGAAAGGTTTAATTCCCGCGATAGCATCATTGACTTCCCGGTCTCCGCGCCCGAGATCATCCGGATGCAAAGCCGCCCGCCACGCCTCTTCGGTGCCGATGAAATCTTCGCGGCGGATATGGTAGAGCGAGTACATCGAATCGTCCCATATCATCTCCTGGGTTATCAGGTTCCAGTCCCAGACGCCAACGCCATTCTGGAGCGTGGCCAGCGCCAGGCGTTCTTCCTTTTCCCGAAGCTCGCTTTCGACCTGTTTGCGTAGAACTATCTGTTGCCGGAGCGTGCGATTCCAGACCAGAATAATGGCAAATATCGCAAAAGCGACTGCAACCACACTCCCGAGGACAATCCATAACTGTCTTTCCTTGAAGATATCCTGGCTTCCCGATACATTGATCCAGCGATTTCTTATCTCCTGCCGCTCGGCATCCGTGATTGCCTTAAGCCCTTTCTGGAGTATGCCGTACAACACCGGTTCATTCAGCGGAGTGGCTATCGAAAGCCGAATATCGTATGCCACCTCGCCGGCAACGTGCAGATTGGTGATGCCCTTTTCAGTGATCAGATAAGACGCTGTCGCAAGATCGATCACCGCAGCATCGGAGCGCCCGAAAGAAACGTTCAACAATGAAGTGAGGTCATCGGAAACAATGTCTGGAACGAAGTAAAGGCCATGGGCTGCCATATGCTCCGTAACGGCATAACTCTTCACCAGAGAAACCTTTAATCCGGAAAGCTCGCGCTCGGAAATCAGGCCGGAACGATCTTTTCCAACGATAATGACATTCGGCACGGAAATGAATGGTGGCGTCATGGAAAGAAATTTCGCACGATCGGGAGTGCTGGTCACGGCATTGACGATATGCACTTCGCCGCCGCGAGCCTTCTGAAAAATATCGTCCAGAGATGAGAATCGTTTCTGGTTGAAATGCACGCCAAGCTTGGATTCGATCAAGCGCATGTAATCGTGGGCGAGGCCCGTCGGCTGGTCTTTCGAGTCGATAAACACGAACGGCGCATAACCGGTTTCAACCGCAAGAACGAGGCGCGGCTGGTTCTGCGTGAGCCAGGTGCGCTCATCGGCGCTCAATATCTCTTGGCTGCCGGCGCTGCCATAGGCCATGGCGGCAAAGAAAATACCCAGCAGCGCAAAGATCGGCGCATAGCTGCGGATTTTCATAATCCCGCCTGCCGTATGGGCAGGGTAATCAGGATGTGGGTTCACCTGGCATTACCTTTTTTAGGTGCTGTGCTTTCACGTTAAAAAATTGCTTCACTTTTACTCCGCCCCCCTCCCGGCCGCCCCTTGTCAGGGGAGGAGGCTGGACTCTCCCCTGATAAGGGGAAGCTGGAGGGGGTTTGGGTTGTTTCACGTTAAAAACAATTTCCCATTTCTGGTTTCGGCGCGTTCATGCGGTGGTTCCATTTGTAAATAGGGTTCTCTCACTTGGCACCGGCAACACCACACAAAACTGGCTGCCCCGCCCTTCGCCCGCCGACTCCGCCCAGATGCGCCCCTTGTGGTGTTCGGCGATCTTGCGGCACAGCGCCAGGCCGATGCCGGTGCCTTCGTAGGCTTCGCGCGAATGCAGGCGCTGGAACACCTGGAACAGGCGCTTGATCTGGTCGGGGATGATGCCGACGCCGTTGTCGGCGACGCACAACTGCCATTCGTTCTTGAACACCTCGCCGCTGACGGTAATTTCCGGCGTGCGTCCGGCGACGCGGTATTTGATGGCGTTGCCGATCAGGTTCTGGATGAGGCTAAGTATTTCGTCGTGGCGCGCCATGATACGCGGCCAGTCGCCGGAAATTTCCAGTTTGGCCCGCGCTTCGGCAATCGCGGGCTGGAGAAATTGCAGCGCTTCGTCGAGCGCGGCGCGGCTGTCGATCCGGGTGGGCGGCTCGCCTATCCGGCCGACCCGCGAGTATTCGAGCAGCGCCACCAGCATCTGGTCGATGCGCTTCGCGCCGTCGATGGCGAAGTTGAAATAGTCGCGCTTCTCGTTGTCAAGCTGGCCGGACAGGCTCTTTTCGATCAGCTGCAAATAGCTGGAGACCATGCGCAGCGGCTGGCGCATGTCGTGGGACACGGCGTAGCTGAACTGCTCCAGCTCGGCGTTGGAGCGCTTGAGCTCTTCTTCGTATTGCTTGCGCTCGGTGATATTTTCCTTGACCGCCAAATAGTGGGTGACGCGCCCGTCCGGCTGGCACACCGGGGAAATCAACGCCAGCTCGATATATTCGCTGCCATCCTTGCGCCGGTTGATCAGCTCACCCTGCCAAACTTCTCCCCGTGTCAGCTTGCACCACATTTCTTCATAAGTCGCCTTGGGCGTTTTGCCGGATTGCAGCAGGCGGGGATTCTGCCCGATTGCTTCGGCAAGGCTGTAACCGGTGGTATTGACGAACGCCTCATTGGCATATTCGATGTTCGCGTCCAGGTCGGTGATGACGATCGAGGTCGGACTTTGCTCCACCGCCAGGGAAAGCTTTACCAAGGCATCCTGGGCCCGCTTGCGCTCGGTGATGTCCTCCGAAATGCCCAGCAGGTATTGCAGCTCCCCATGCTCGTCTCTGAGCGCCAGTTTTCTGGTGTGCAGGATACGGGTGCCGCGCGGCGTCTCGATAGGTTCTTCCGCTATGTCCGTGATGCCGTCCTGCTCCAGGGTCGCGCGGTCTTTGCCGGTAAAGAAGTCCGCCTGCTCTTTCGGGAAAAGGTCGTAATCGTTGCGCCCCAGCAGCTCCTCGCGGCTGTGGCCCACCAGCGCTTCGCCGGCGCGGTTGAGCAGCTCGTAACGCAGATCCGAGGCACGCTTGATAAATATTGTATTGGGGATGTTCTCGACGATGCTGTCGAGCAGCCGGGTTTTTTCGCGCAGCGCTTTTTCCGCCTGTTTGCGCTCGGTGATGTCTTCGGTAATGCCCATCAGCTTCAGCACCTTGCCGTCGGCATCTTTGATCGGGATGAAGCATGATTCGAAATACCGCCGCGCATCCCCGGCAGCGGCAAACTCAAAATGGCTTGCGATTCCATGCGCGATGGCATCCTGCAACAATGCGCCAACGCGCCCGGCATCCTGCTGGCTTACCGAGCCAAGATACTGCATGCCACAGACTTTCGCGGCATCGTCGAGGCCGAGCATGGCGAGTCCCGCCCGGTTCATGGATTGAATACGCCCTTCCAGGTCAATTTCATGGACGCAGTACGGGGAATACTCGACAAGAAGCCGGTAACGGTTCTCGCTCTCGCGCAACGCATTGATCGTTTGTTTGCGCTCGGTGATGTCCTGCATGACCGCCAGCGTGTGCTTGCCGCGCTGGTCTTCGGCAACAGTCACCGTGTGAACCTGGACCACGCGGTGACTGCCATCCTTGCGGGTGATCGTCCATTCTTCGCCGCGCAAGTGATCCCCTTGGCGCATTCGCTCCATGCGCTGCCGCGCCTGCTCCTGCATTTCAGGGGCCGGATAGGCGGTCTGATACCAACCGAGACGGTTGATCTCTTCCATGCGGTAGCCGGTCAGCGCCTCCATGCTCGGGTTCCACACCGTGAAACGGGTATAGGGCGCTTCGTCTATGCCATAGCAAACCGACAAACCGTTGACCTCGGCGTTCACCACCGCTTCGATGAACGCCAGTTGTTCCGTTATTTTTTTCTGCAAGGCGCGCCGCCCGGTGATGTCCTGCACCAGCACGATCCAGGCAGGCGTTTTTCCGTACTGCATCGGCATGGCGTTGATGGCGACATTGACCACCGCGCCGCCCTTCTTTTTCTGGCGTGCCTCGGTCAAAACCTTGCCGCGCGGCGAGCTGGAAATCGCCCGTTCCAGCTCGGTGACACCCTCTACGACGCGCAGGTCATGGAGCGTCATGCGGCCAAATTCCTCGCGCGTAAACCCGTAGTATTCGATGGCGCGCTCGTTCACCTCAAGGAATCTGAATGTCTCTTCCGCCAGAACAAACATCGGCAACGGATTGTTGCTGAACAGGAAGCGGTAGCGTTGTTCGCTATCTTCCAACTGTTGCTTTTGTTGCACCTCGATGTTGTGCGAGGCGATCAGCTTACGGGTTTTGACCAGCACCCAGAAACCCAGCAGCAAAATCAATCCTCCCACCGCCAGAGAGGCGATGGCCAGCCAGCGATACTGGTGCCATATGTCATGCAAGGAAAATTCCGGCACCGGATCAGAGGTCACAGAATCGACCTGGCGTGTGGCGGCCGCCCCTTCCAAAGCGGCGGCATGAAGCGGCGCAGCAAACAGTGCCAGCCACAGCAGGCAGGCGAAAAGGATGGCGCTTCCGAGCTGATGTAAGGCCAAGCGAGCTCCGCCTGCGGGAGAGGGGCTTGGATAGCGCCGCTCGATCATGTTTTTGTCGGCGCAAGTCATGTTTTCTCCCGCAGCACCGGCAGCGCCACATAAAACTGGCTGCCCAGCCCTTCTCCCGCCGATTCCGCCCAGATGCGCCCCTTGTGGTGTTCGGCGATCTTGCGGCACAGCGCCAGGCCGATGCCGGTGCCTTCGTAGATTTCGCGCGACTGTAACCGCTGGAACACCTGGAACAGGCGTTTGATCTGGTCGGGGATGATGCCGACACCGTTGTCGGCGACGCATAAATGCCATTCATTCTTGACCATCTGGCTGGTAAGGGTGATCTCCGGTATCCGTCCGGCGATGCGGTACTTGGCGGCGTTGCCGATCAGGTTTTGCAGGAGCCTCAGCATTTCATCGTGGCTGGCCAGGATGCGCGGCCATTCACCGCTGATATTCACCCTGGCCCGTGCTTCGGCGATGGCCGGCTGGAGAAATTGCAGCGCCTCGTCGAGCACGGCACGGCTGTCGATCCACGTTGGCGGTTCGCCCATTTTGCCGACTCGCGAGTATTCGAGCAATGCCACCAGCATCTGGTCGATGCGCTTGGCGCCTTCGATGGCGAAGTCGAAGTAGCCGCGCTTCTCGCTGTCCAGTTGGTCGACCAGCCCCATTTCGAGCAGTTGCAAATAGCTTGAAATCATGCGCAACGGCTGGCGCATGTCGTGGGATACGGCGTAGCTGAATTGTTCCAGCTCGGCGTTGGAACGCTTGAGTTCTTCTTCGAATTCCTTGCGCCCGGAAATGTCGCGCACCACAGCCAGAATCCGCTGCTGGCTACCGATGAGCGCAAGTCTGAGACTTACCTCGACCCAGAAGATATGCCCATCGTGGGTACGCGCCAGCCAGTCAAAAGTCTGCGGGCCCTCGGTACGTGCCAAGCGGATTTTTTCGATGACCTCGGTAGATGAGTAGGGCGGCGTGCCATCACTCAGGTCATCGGGGCCGCAGGCAAGGGCTTGTTCACGGGTAAGGCCGTACATCTTGCACATGCGGTGATTGACATCGACGATGCGCCCCGTTTCCGCATCGTGAATGAAGATCGCATCGCTGACCGCGTTGAATATCTCGTGGAAGCGGCTCTCACTCTCGACCAATGCATGCTCGATCCGCTTGCGCTCGGTAATGTCGGTTTTTACCGCAACATAATGGGTAACGATGCCTGCCGGGTTTCTGACAGGTGCTATGTGGACGTTTTCCCAATAAAGCTCGCCATTTTTGCGCTTGTTGAGGAGTTCGCCATGCCATGCCTGGCCACTGATCAGTTTGCCCCACAGCTCCAGGTAAGTTTCACTGGGCGTCTGCCCCGACTGGAGGATGCGCGGATTTTGTCCAATCGCTTCGGCGGCGCTATAGCCGGTGATCTCGATGAACCCGGGATTGACATACTGGATGCGGGCTTCAAGGTCGGTGATAACCACCGAGGCGGTGCTTTGCTCGACCGCGATGAAAAGCTTGCGCAGCATTTCCTCCGCCTGCTTGCGCTCGGTGATATCACGCAATGCCGAACGGCTGTGCAATATGGCTCCGTGCTCATCGCATACCGCCGAGGCATTCAAGCTCACATCGATTTTGCTGCCGTCCTTGCACCGCAATTGAAGTTCCACACCATACACTTCTTTATTATCCATAAATTTCTGGAACGCTATCCGGGCGAGGTCGGCGCAATCCGGGTGGTACAGTTCGAACGCAGGGCAACCAACGAGCTCTTCCCTGGAATAGCCCGTGGCATCCAACAAGGTACGATTGCAATCGAGGATATTTGCAGTTTTGGCTTCGCACGACATAAACATGTCTGGCGCATGATCATAAAGATCGCGGTATTTCTTCTCCGCCTCTGCGCGTTCAACTTGCCGCCGATAGAAGAAATATCCCGCAATGACCAAGAATGCCGCAACGATAGGGATAATGTATTTCAGCATGTCGCGCAGGCCAACTTCTTTCACCTCGTAGACGCCAAACCATTTGTCGTACAGATCGTTGTACGTCCCATTGGACTTGGTGAGCGCCAGCCCTTCGTTGAGCCTGCCCAATAACTCGGACTGCCCTTCTTGCACGGCGAACGCGAATTTCTGCGAGAACCCCGCCTTGACTTTCAATGCTTCGATGTTGGTCAGCCCCAATAATTGCAGCGTCTGCATTCCGGCCAGTTTGCTCAGCAGCATGGCATCGTGCTTGCCTGATGCCAGCAAGCGCATGCCTTCTGCCGAGGTACCCACCAGCACCAGTTGTTTCTCCCAACCTTTGGACACGGCATAGTCGTGCGCCAGATCGGCGTTGAGAACGATGATGGATTTTCCGGTAAAGTCGCCCTCCGTGCGGATGCCAGACTCTCCCTTGCGTACAAAAATCGCACCGTTGACGACAACATGGGGAACGGTGAAATCAGCGAAATGCTGACGCTCCTCAGATTTCGCGAGGTTGATCAAGACATCGATCTTGCCTTCCTTGAATTCCTGAAGGATCTGATGAAAAGGCCGCACGCGGATGGTGTAATTCAAGCCCGCTTCTGCCGCCACGGCTTTCCATAAATCGACGGTAAAGCCGCCCGCAGTGGCATCGGCCATGCCTGTGGCGAAAGGCGGGTAGTCTTGTTCGCTGCCCACGACCAAGGTGTTTTTTTGTGCCCGAGTAGAGGAGAGAGCGGACTGTGCAGTGGCATCGGATTGATTGGTCGTTGTCATAGCCGCCTGCGCAGCCCCGCCCATAAACAACGAAAATAAAATGGCAACAGCGAACCCCTGCAATGACCTGCCAAGTGCAAGCCATGGCGTGAGGTCTCGCTTTAAGCCAGATAGTTCATTGAAAAATTCAACCCGCCTCCCCCTTTGCAAAAGGGGGAGAGCTTGCGAGGGGGCCGAGGGGGATTTTTGCATATGCGCAAAGTTCAAATCCCCCCTGCCCCCCCTTTCCAAAGGGGGGAAGTGCGCCGTCTTCACTCGGATTACGCCTAATAAATTATTTTGGTTTAAGCCGGCTTCTTCAGCAAACTCATGGCAGGCATGTCGGGTTGCAGCCCGATCTATGGCTAATGGATAGTTCGGCATCATGTCTTCTCCCTCAGCACGGGCAACAAGACACAGAAACGGCTGCCCTGACCTTCTCCCGCCGACTCCGCCCAGATGCGCCCCCTGTGGTGTTCGGCGATCTTGCGGCACAGCGCCAGGCCGATGCCGGTGCCTTCGTAGGCTTCGTGCGAATGCAGGCGCTGGAACACCTGGAACAGGCGTTTGCTCTGTTCGGGGATGATGCCGACACCGTTGTCGGTCACGCATAAACGCCATTCATTATTGACGATCTCGCTGCTGACGGTAATTTCCGGTATGCGCCCGGCGACGCGGTACTTGATGGCATTGCCGATCAGGTTTTGCACGAGCCGCTGGATCTCGTCGTGGCTGACAAAAATACGCGGCCAATCGCCTGCGATGCTCAGATTGGCCTGTGCTTCGGTGATGGCTGGCTGGAGGAATTGCAGCGCCTCGTCGAGCGTGGCGCTGCTGTCGATCCAGGTTGGCGGTTCGCCCATCCGGCCTATTCGCGAGTATTCGAGCAGGGCCACCAGCATCTGGTCGATACGCTTGGCGCCGTCGATGGCGAAGGTGAAGTAGTCGCGCTTTTCGCCGACCAGTTGATCGGCCAGGCTCATTTCGATCAGCTGCAAATAGCTGGAAATCATGCGCAATGGCTGGCGCATGTCGTGGGATATGGCGTAGCTGAATTGCTCCAGGTCGGCGTTGGAGCGCTTGAGTTCTTCCTCGTATTTTCTGCGCTTGGAAATGTCCTGTATCTGCGCGATGAAATACAGCAGCTTTCCCTGCGCGTCCCTGACCGTCGAACCGGTGAGCAATGTCCAGACGATGTGGCCGTTCTTATGGAAGTAGCGCTTCTCCATCTGGTAGCTGGCCCGCTCGCCAGCCACCAGTTGCCTGGCGTAATCCAGATCCACATCGAGATCGTCGGGGTAAGTGAGTTCCTGGAAGGTTTTTTTCGTCAGCTCCTGGTGCGGGTAGCCGAAAAGTCGGCACAGTGCCGAATTGACATCAACGAAACGCCCCTCGACAGACACCAGTGCCATACCGATGGCGGCAGCCTCGAACGACGAACGGAAGCGCGCCTCCGCCTCGCGCAGCGCTTGCTCGCCCTGTTTGCGTACCGCGATTTCCGCCGTCAATTGGGCGGTGCGCTCCGCTACCCGTTGCTCCAACTGCATCTGCGAGGCGCGCAATTCGCGCTCGGTGCTGCACAGGAGCTCATAGCTGTGGGCATTATGCAAAGCGAGGCGCAATATGGGCATCAGCAAGCGCGCCAGATCCAGATAATTGCGCTGGTGTTCCGGCAGGAATTCGCCCTCGACCACCACGGCTCCCAGCATTTGGCCACCCTGATACATCTGAAAATAAAAACCCGGTTGCGCCCCGGTCTCGCCCCATTGAGCCGGGGTGCGCAAAAATGCGCGCAGGTAGCTTTCTTTATCGCTATCGGCCTTGTCGCTATCGGCGGGCAACGAGAAAATTTGCACCGATTCCGCCACGGTGTCGGCCTCGCCGTCCCGGCTGCCCTCCGGGTTGCTCCCTGGGCTGCCCCCCTGGATCAACAGAAGATGCACCGCACGCGGCGCGCAGAGCATGTGAAACAATTCCAGAATGGCATGGATGATGTTTTGCTCGCCCTGGTGGGGGATCAAGCGCCCGATCAAATCGTAGGCCATGGTGTAATCGGCCAAACGATGCTGGAGCGAGGCCATCTGTCCGGCAGAACGCGCTTCGAGGGCGGCAATTTCTCCTTGCGCGAGGGCGGCGCGCAAGTTGGCGCGCAGCAGATGGGGTTCGGTGGGCAGCAACTCCATCGACCCGCCGGTGGCGGCCAGAAAATCCGCCCGCTCTTCCGCCGTGAGCGCGGCCACCCCGGTGTCCACCACTACCCCGATATCCACCACTACCCAGGCACGCACGGACTCGGCAAAATAAGCGTGCAGATTTTCCGGTTTTTCGTGCCTATCTTGCAGGGTTTGCGGATACGCACGCACCATGGCGGGCGTCAGCAGGTGTGCGCCCTCGCCCAGCAGTGCCTCCACCTTGTCCGGGCCGAGCAGAAATTCAAAGCAGGAGTGCGGCGATTTTGGGCAGGCTGCCCGGCCCGAACACACGCCCATCAAGCACAAGGTCGGCACGTCACCGGACACAGGCGGCGCTTCCGTGGGCGCAGTGCGGCAGCGCTCGTCGCAAGCGCCGCGTATCGGCACGAGCTCGACATCGGCGCGTTCCTCCGCCGCCAGCGCCGCCCGAAATTCATCGGCGAAAAAGGCGCATACCTCAAGTTTGAGGCGGGGGGTCATCTTGATGGGCATGGCAAGAGCCACCCATGAATGATGAGACAAAAAGCAAATCCCCCTCCGCTTCGCTCCACCCCCTTTTTCAAAGGGGGGGTGATTCCCCACTTTAAAAAAGGGGGGCTATAACCAGCGACTTGGCTGTCGTTTTGTGACAGCCTAGTCGAATGGCTAGTTGTTTCATCAGGGGGGATTGGGTTTCTCACTTTCATTGCTGCTCCCGCCAAGCGTCCACCCATGTCAGCGGATATTGGCCCCATTTTGCGACGCTTTCGGATATCCAGATCAGGATGCGTTCCGGTACGTCGAAGGGAATCTCGCCGTGGTGATCGGTGAGGATGAATCCGCCGCCTACCCCGGCGGCGGCGATGGCGCGCTTCACCTGGCGCTCCGTCTCTTCGGCATTCCAATGGCGCATGGCGAGGCCGTTCAGATTACCCAGGATGGGGAGTCTATTGCCTATGGCGGCCTTGATCGCGGCGAGGTCTTCATCGCCGCTCACCACCACGCCACCGGTTCCGGTATCGGCCACATCCGAAAGGATGGCGAGCGAGCGCCCGCTGGCGAAATGGGTGGCGGTCGGCCCCTTGATCCGCGCCAGGACGCGCTTGGCCATCCCGGCGCACAAACGCCGGTAATGCGAAGGCTCGATGACCGTGTTCGATCCCACCGGGTCGTAATAGACCAGTGCGTCGGCGCCCGCCGCCAATTGTGCGTTGGCCCATGAGACGCAAAATTCTTCGTTGATCTCGAACAGCGGCGTCAAAGATTCCGGCTGTTCCATCAGCATCCACAGATAAGCCGGGAACCCCAGTTGCATGACCGGAAGCGAGGTCGGCGACATCACCACGCCGACTACCGGCACGTCTTTGCACGCCGCACGCTGCAACTGCGCCTGAAGTTCCAGCGTCCGGCACAGCGCCGGACAATTTTCGATCCTGGGCGGCGCAAGCCGCGCAAAATCGGCAGCGGTGCGGAACACCGGCGCACCGGCATTGGGCGGCGCGCGGTCATAAAAAATGGTGTCGCCGCCAAAGGCCTCGAACTCGGCCGCCGCATAGGTGAAGCCGCACAGGCAATCGTTGCGGTAACGCTCGCGGAACAGCACTTGCGCCTCCGCCATCAAGCCAGGCTCATGGTAATAGTGCTTGAGAGGAACCCCCATTTCCACCGCACCCTGGGTGATGGGCAACAGAAACAGCGGCACGCGATCCGGCTCTTTCAGGCCGAGCGTGGTCAACACGCGCTGCATGGAAGTCATTTCTTCATATGCCATGGTGGCGCTCCCGAAAACTCGATACCAGGCGGATGGCTTCGGCGGAATTGGCACCCATGGCGCTTGCGCCCACCTCGCGCCACAACAACGGGTCAAACCGGAATGGCGCTCCCCCGACATAGATGGGAATAGCCAGCCCGGCGCGATCCAGTTTCTCGCGCACCTCGCGGACGCGCAATGCGGCGCGCAACATCAGCGTGGAAATGAGAATCAAATCCGGCCGCTCCTGAATGGCGCGCGCAACCAATTCATCGACGCTGACCCGCTGCCAGTCCAGCACCGCAATCCCGGCCAGACGCAGCGCCGATTGCACCAGTTGCTTCCCCAGCATGTGATGATCTTCGAGGAGCGCCAAGGCGATCCTGGGAGTCTCGCCGCGCAGTTCCCTGGGCGGCGGCAGAATACGCTCCACCAGCTCCTCGGATATGCGGCTGGCCATATAGATTTGCGACAAGGCCAACTGGCCGTTTTCCCAGGCTTCCCCCATTTGCTCCAGCACCGGCGCGAGGCAGAGTTCGGCCACCTCCAGCGGCGTCGCAAACACGGCCAAAGCCTCGCGCAACACCTCCTCCGCACGCGCCCTGTCAACGCTGAGCAGGGCGGATTGATACGCTTGCTGTAGCGCGACGATTTTCGTTTGATCCGGTTTAGTCGGTTGGTTCATGGTTCGTTTTCCCGCTTTGCTCAAAGAAGGCCGAGGGAGATTTGATGTTGTTTCATGTTAGGTATGCGTGCTAATAAAATGTGTTTTTCCATGTTCATGTGGTTATTTCTGATCCTAAGCCGGACGAGCCGGGTGCTTCGCTTCCCCCTTTGCAAAAGGGGGACTGAGCGTTTTGCTTCCCCCTTTGAAAAAGGGGGACTGATAACCAGCGACTTGGCTGTCGTATTTTGACAGCCTAGTCGAATGGCTAGTTGTTCCATCAGGGGGATTTAAAGTGCGCCGCTCTCTCGCCACCTGCTGTAAATCCCCCCCTACCCCCCTTTTTCAAAGGGGGGAATCACCCCTCCCAGCCTTCCTCATGCAAGGGAAAAACTGCGCCCCCCCAGACGATCCGCCCCTGGCTAATCGCCCCCGAGTAATGGCATTCATGCTTCCCCCTTTTTGCCGGGTATCGTTTCTTCACGCGGCACCGGCAGCACCACGCAAAACCGGCTGCCTTTGCCTTCGCCCGCAGACTCCGCCCAGATGCGCCCCTTGTGGCTTTCGGCGATCTTGCGGCACAGCGCCAGGCCGATGCCGGTGCCTTCGTAGGCTTCGCGCGATTGCAGGCGCTGGAATACCTGAAACAGGCGCTTGATCTGGTCGGGGATGATGCCGATACCGTTGTCGGCGACGCTCAAATGCCATTCGTTTTTGGCGGTCTGGCTGGTGATGGTGATTTCCGGCCTGCGTCCGGCAACGCGGTATTTGATGGCATTGCCGATCAAGTTCTGGATGAGCCTGAGTATTTCATCGTGGCGCGCCACGATGCGCGGCCAGTCGCCGGCAATAAATTAAGTTACCCCCGGCAAAGCCGGGGGTTTATTTTTGTTAGCCCCTCGAAGGGGCAAAAACGTGAAGCGCCTGAAGGCGCTGAATCACATACCCAGCTTGAGCTGGTCGTAATGAGCG
>JBAYVP010000027.1:0-27310 GCA_041674485.1 Sulfuricellaceae bacterium | reverse complement strand
CTTCGATCGCGTGGCGTGGTCGTGTCGTCGTTCGGAATTGAGCTGTCGCCAAAAATGTGCCGCAGTTCCGGGGCAGCTGCGCGCGTTAAGATGCTTTCCTTACGGGTTTACCGAATGTTTACGTTCGTCCTGAGCTTGCCGAAGGGCGAATGGGCAAAGACTGAAGAATCTTGCTAATCAGGAAAAATAATGACAGGATGAACAGGATTTACAGGATGGGTTTTCTATCCTGTTCATCCTGTAAATCCTCTCTCAAATGTCTGTTTGGTTCCGGTTTGTCCGGCTTAGGATTATCTTGATTTTAGTGAATCAATCGCCGCTTTTGGTCGAGTTGATCGTGCTTGAACCTAGAAACCTCGGTTGACCGCTTGCCAAGATGCGTAACATGGTGGTTCTAAACAGTTTTGTTATATATTTTGCGTTCGCCCGTATGGTGAGAGCGCTACGAGCTGGATTGCACGGTTTTCCGGGCGCATGGCGGCGTTGCAACTGCAAGAGAAGAGAATGGAACAACCATTACTTCGTCGTTGCGCCTCTTGTGCCCAAGCCGTAGGCTGTCGGGTATGCCCTGCACCCGGAAAACCGCACACTCCAGCCCGTTCAACCGAGGTTTCTAGGTTGAATCACTGGAGAACGGCGGGAATCGCACCGTTACTTCCGTTCCATTTTCCGCCGAGGTGACGAAGCCGATGTCGCCGCCCATGGTTTGTATCATCAGGCGGGCGGAATAGGTTCCCAGGCCGGTGCCGCTGGTTTTTCCGGCGGTGGCGTATTTCTCGAAAAAATGTTCGCGTATCTCTGCGGGGATTTCGCCCTGGTTGTGTATGCTGACCGTCGATCCGTTGGCATCGCTACGCAGGGCGATGGTGACGCGGTCTTGTTTATTCGAGGCTTCCATTGCGTTTTTGACCAGGTTGGCCAGCATCGAATAGCACAGGGGGGTGTCGCCGGGCACCATGAAGGTTTCCCGATCATTGGTGTGCAATGCCACGTCGAGGTGCAGGGAGCGCACTAATGCGCCGTTGTCCTTGATCACCCGGTTCAGGATGGGGATCAGGTCGACCGGCTGCGGAACGAAGCGGTATAGTCCCTGCTCCATCTTGTACAGGTCAAGCGAGCGGCTGATCATGTCCAGCATGGTGTAGCCGGATACTTCTATCATCCTGGTCAATTCGATGATTTCGTCCTCGGGCGGGTTATCGCCCAGGATCATTTGAGCCGCGCCCAGTATGCCGTTGAGCGGGCTTTTGAGGTCGTGGTGCATGATCCGTTCGACATCGTCGCGTAGCATGGCGGCTTCTTCCAGGGATTGTTTCTGGGCGCGCAACTGGCTTAGCGCGATGCACAGGGAGAGGTGGTTGCGCACCCGCGCATGTACGATGGAGGGATGAAAAGGCTTGGAAATATAGTCCACCGCGCCGAGTTCCAGGCCTTTTTCCTCGTCGCCGGCAGAATCCAGTGCGGAAATGAAGACCACGGGAATTTCGCTGGTCAGCTTGTCTTCCTTGAGTTCGCGTATTACCTGATAGCCGTCCATTTCCGGCATCATCACATCCAGCAGGATCAGGTCGGGCAGGTGCTCGCGCGCACGCTCCAACGCTTGCACGCCGTTTTTGGCGAGCAGGATTTTATAATCGTCCTTGAGCAGTTCGGAAAGTAGCGCCCGGTTCTGCTTTTCGTCGTCTACTACCAGTATCGAATGTTTTTGCATCATTTTGATCCAGTTAGCGCTTGCCTGAGTTCGGCGAGCAAGTCCAGTGCTTTTTCAAATTCCACATCTTCGATCAGATCGCCTATCTTGCCGAGCAAGGG
The DNA here is from genome assembly GCA_041674485.1 of Sulfuricellaceae bacterium. Taxonomy (GTDB): domain Bacteria; phylum Pseudomonadota; class Gammaproteobacteria; order Burkholderiales; family Sulfuricellaceae; genus JAGXQV01. Next base: position 25,498 of record JBAYVP010000027.1, on the reverse strand, counting down.
GGCGAGATTGGGATTGGAGATGGCGTTGCGCAACTCCAGCAAGGCGTCCCCGGCGGTGGCGTCGTCGTCATTGAGAAGTGCTGCCAGCCGCTCCAGCAATGGCGCGATTTCAGCCGCGCCCATAGTGCGCGTGGCTGCGGCGGAAGGCTGTTCTTCCGCCGGCAGCGCATCCAGCGAGCGGGCGACATGATGCGCCGCTTCGGCGAAGTTTTCCACCAGCGCCGGCACTATGCGCCCATCGGCAAGCGCTAATTCGAGTTCCTTGGCGTAGCCGGAAAGCTCCATCGCGCCTATGGTGGCCGCGCCGGATTTCACCGAGTGCGCCAGACGCCTGGCTTCCATCAGTTCGCCGCGCTCAATCAGGCTGCGTATGCGGCTGCCTGCGTCGCCGAAATCGCGCCGGAAAATCCGCAGGATACGCAGGTAGAAAGCTTCCTTTCCCATATGGTTGCGCAAGCCGTCGCGGGTGTTTATGCCGTCCAGCCGGATAAACGACGCGTGCCCCGCAACCGCCTTGCAGGTTTCGAGCAACTGGTTTATCGCCATTTCGTCCCGCGCCGTATCCCCCTCCCGTGCGCTCGCAGACGCCTCTATTCCTGCCGTATCTGCACGGAGGAAGTCTTTTTCTGTCCTCTGTCCTCTGTCCTCTGTCCTCTGACCCTCTGTCTTCTGATGCCCCTGATGATGAATAATCCATTTTTCCAAGGCGGCATACAGCACTTCGACATTGATTGGCTTGGTGATGTGGTCGTTCATGCCGGCTTCCAGGCTGCGCTCGCGGTCGCCGGCCATCGCATGGGCGGTCATCGCGATGATGGGAAGCGCTTGAAAACGCCCGTCCTCACGGATCAGCCGGGTGGCTGTGAAACCGTCCATTTCGGGCATCTGGATGTCCATCAAAACCAGTTGGTAATCGCCGGCCAATACTTTTTCCACGGCTTCGCGACCGTTGACCGCTTCATCAATGGCAAGCTGCGCATCGTCGAGGAGTTCAATCGCCACTTCGCGGTTGAGCGGGCTATCATCGACCAGCAGCACGCGTGCTCCGCGTAGCGCGCTGAAGTCGCGACGCCGGTCCTGCGCGCTTTGCTGGTAGTGGCGACGGCTGCCGGCAATTTCATCGCCCAGCAGCGATTCGACAATCGCATCGTGCAGCGTCGATTCGCTTACCGGCTTGGTCAGCAGATGACCAATACCGGCCTGCTCGGCTTCCAGGGAGAGTTTTTCCAGGCTGTAGGCGGTAATCATCAGAATCGCCGGCATTGCGTCTATAGGGTGGTCTTCCCGGCGTATGCGGCGCGCGGTTTCTATCCCGTCTATGCCCGGCATCATCCAGTCGAGCAGCACCACGCGGAAAGGATCGTTTTCCGCTTGCGCTGCGCGCAGCATTTCCAGAGCCTGTTCGCCGTATTCGGCGGTTTCCGGACGCATGCCGAAATGCAGCAATATTTCGCTGAACACCGCGCGCGCGGCAGCGTTGTCATCCACCACCAGCACCCGCACCCCGGTCAGCCTGTCGAGCGGCAAGCGCTGGATGTCGCCGGCGGTATGGCGTTGAAAAACGGCGTCGAAATAGAAACTGGCGCCCTGGCCGGGGTGGCTTTCCAGCCAGATGCGCCCGCCCATCAATTCGCATAGCTGCTTGCAGATCGCAAGCCCCAGGCCGGTGCCGCCGAACTTGCGGGTCACCGTATCGTCAGCCTGAGTGAAGGGATCGAACAGGTTGGCGTGCAGCTCGGGGGCTATGCCTATGCCGGTGTCCCGCACCAGAAAGCGCAACTGCGCCTGCTTTTCGTCCACCTGCACCGGTTCCACGTTGACCACGATCTCGCCGGCCTCGGTGAATTTCACCGCATTGTTGACCAGATTGGTCAGCACTTGCCCCAGCCGGAGCGGATCCCCCACCAGATTGCGGGGAACCGTGCCGCGGATATGGAACAGCAGTTCGAGGTTCTTGTCCTGCGCCTTGAGCGACACCAAGGCCGAGACATTTCTGAACACGCTGTCGAGAGAAAAGGGTATTTCCTCCAGGCTCATTTTTCCGGCCTCGATCTTGGAGTAATCGAGCACGTCGTTAATCACTCCGAGCAGCGCGTTGGAAGACGACACCACTTTTTCCAGGTAATCGCGCTGCTTGGCGTCGAGGCGGGTCTTGAGGGTCAATTGGCTCAGGCCGATGATGGCGTTCATCGGCGTGCGGATTTCGTGGCTCATGCGCGCCAGGAAATCGGATTTGGCGCGATTGGCCTCGTGCGCCTCTTCGATGGCCTGGTTGAGCGCCTGGGTGCGCTGCCTGACTTTTTCTTCGAGTTGTTCGCGATATTCCGCCAGTTCCAGGTCGCGTGCCTGAAGGCTATCGAGCATGTCGTTGAAACCCCGCCCGAGTTTGCCGATTTCATCCTCGCTCTCAACGCAGGCGCGCTCGCTCAGGCTGCTGTCCTCCTTCACCCGCACCATCAGGCGGCTCAGGTTTTCCAACGGAACGGACAGCCATTTCGCCACTACATGGAATATCCATAAGGAAATCAACAATACACCGAACATGATCCAGCCGGTGTCCAACAGATTGCGGTGAAACGCCATGTCGAAACGTTCGAGTGACGCGACCAGTTCGAGCGTGGCGCGCACTTTTCCGTTATCGAGCAGCGGCTGCCATACGATCAGGTTGGAATCGGTAAAACGGTGCTCCGGCGTCGACTTGGAAATCGAAATCGGCTCGAAAGTGATCTCTTTATCGCCGTGACGCCGATATTCGGCGAATACGCTGCCGTCCGGAAGCAGGATGCGCGCCTGCCGGATAGTGGGATTTTGGTCGAGAGAGGCGAGCAGGTGGGCGGACTCCCGTTCGTCCTGGAAGATCAGCGCGGCCTGGCTGTTGGTGGCGATGATGCGGCTTTGCGCCGACAGCGATTCCACCCACTCGGTGCGCAGCAGGCGCTGCTGCTGGTAGCCCACCAGGACAAACACCAGCAGGGACGCCAAGGCAAGCATACCGGCGCCGAGCAGCGCCAGCTTGCCGCGGATCGATTTCAGCGGGCGGAAGGCAGAAGACAGAAGACAGAAGACAGAAGACAGATTTTGATGAGGGGCTTTCTTGTGCCCGTTGGGGTGTTCGTTTTCGGTCATCCGTGCGCTGTTTTCTAACTGAGGCGGGTTTATGCCGTCTTCATCGGAGGGCTGAGGTCCTGGGGCTGAATGCTGGCCTGGCAGAGGGTTTTCTCTGTTTTCTGATGCGAACAAAGGGGTGAGGATGGTATCCTTACTTTGAAGAGCGGTTTCTCTGTCTTCTGTCCTCTGTCTTCTGTCTTCTGATGCCTGTCCTCTGTCTTCTGATGTGTCTTCTGACGCGGATTTTACCACAATCCAGCGGTTCAGCGTTTCCGCCAACTTCTCCTGGTCTATCGGTTTGGTCAGGTGATCGTTCATACCTGCGGCCAGGCTTTTTTCCCGGTCGCCGCTCATGGCATGGGCCGTCATCGCGATAATGGGCAGGTCGCGCAGGCGGTCATCGGCGCGTATCAAGCGGGTCGCCGTCAGCCCATCCATCTTTGGCATCTGGATGTCCATTAGCACCAGATCGAAGGCTTCCGCCGTGACGCGCGCCGCTGCTTCGATACCGTTTACCGCCGTCTCGACTGAAATGCCCAGATCGCACAGCAATTCGGTCGCCAGTTCGCGGTTGATGGTGTTGTCCTCGACCAATAAAACCCGCCGCCCCGCCAATTGCGCCGAAACGCAGTCCTGGCGCTGCCCGTGGTGCACCGGGACGGCGGGATGTCCGAAAATATTGACAATCGAGTCGATCAGGGTGGATTCGTTCACGGGTTTGACGAGGAACCCATCCAGCCCGGCGTCGTTGGCGTAGCGCATCACCTCTTCCCGCCCGAATCCCGTGACCATCAGGATTGCGGGGGGCGGGTGCAGCGTGTCGTCGGCCTTGATGCGGCGGGAAGTCTCTATTCCGTCCATCCCCGGCATGCGCCAGTCCATCAGCACCAGGTCGAACGGGTTGCCGCTGCGGGACGCAGCGCCGAGCGCCGCCAATGCCTCCTGGCCGGAAGACACGGCCTGCACGCTGAAACCATGGGTGTCCAGCATTTCGGACAGCACTTTGCGCGCATTGTCGCTATCATCGACGACCAGCATCCGTTTTACGGGCAATTCCCTGAATTTGATCCTGGCCGGCGACGCCGGAGCTTCCCTGACAATACCCAGCGTGACCGTGAAGGAGAAGGTGCTGCCCACGCCCGGCGCGCTCTCGACCCAGATGCGCCCGCCCATCAATTCGGAAAGCTGTTTGCAGATGGCAAGACCCAGGCCGGCGCCGCCGTATTTACGGGTGGTCGAGTTATCGGCCTGGGAGAACGATTGGAACAACGCACTGAGCTGTTCCGGGGTCATGCCGATACCGGTGTCCTGCACCGAGAAGCGCAGCCGCACCGTCTGTTGGCCTATTTCTTCCGGCGTCACCGCGACGATGATCTCGCCCTGCTCGGTGAACTTTGCTGCGTTGCTGACCAGGTTGATGAGAATCTGTCCCAGCCGCAACGCGTCGCCCATCAAATGGCGCGGCGTGTTCGCGGCGACCGAGAACACGATTTCTATGCCTTTTTGCTCGGCTTTCAGCCCGATAATGTCGGCGAGACTGCCCAGTATCTCGTCCAGAAAAAATGCCGATTGCTCCAGTTCCAGTTTGCCGGCCTCGATCTTGGAGAAATCCAGGATGTCGTTGATGATGCCGAGCAAGGACTTGGCGGCGTTGTCGATTTTGGACAGATAGCCCTGTTGCTTGGGCGTCAGTAGAGTGCGCTTGACCAGATGCGTCATGCCGATGATGGCGTTCATCGGCGTGCGGATTTCATGGCTCATGTTGGCGAGAAACGCGCTCTTGGATTTTGTCGCCGCTTCCGCCGCTTCCTTGGCGCGTTCCAGGTCCCGCGTCCGCGTTTCCAGCTTGCGCTCGGTTTCTTTTTTCGCGGTCAGGTCTTTGACGAGCAGCGTGCAGCCCTGGTATTCCTCGCCCGAATAGATCGGACGCGCCGCCAGGGCGAGGTGTTTGTTCTCCAACTGGAAGCTGCTCTCGTAAGTTTCGCGTGTGCCGTCGGCGATGCAAGCCAGAGTGAATTTTTTCAGATCATCGGCAAAATCGCCTCGCAGCAGCGTGAAAATATCGCGCATATGCAGCGCATCTTCGGTAATCGCGATATTCCGCGCGGTTCGGAAATTCATGATCTCGAAGAATGCCGGGTTGAATTCGAGCAGGCGGTTCTGCGCGGTCAACACCGCGACCCCGTCGGAAGTGCCGAGTATCAGCACCCGCCATTTCAGCTCGGTTTGCTGCAGGCGCTGGAATAGATTTTTCTCGTCGGACGCCTTTTCGGCCAGCACGCACCAGCCGTCGCCATCCTGCGTGATCCTCAGGCGGCAGCGGTGGATGATGCCGTCCAGCACGAGTTCCACCGGAAAAATATCCACGATCTCCCCGGCGGCATATTCACTCATCTGCTTTTCGAACAGATGTATCCCTTTGGGGTCGGTGGGGTTGAACAAATCCTCCAGCGATTTTTCGTACAGTGTTTTCTGCTCGCAGCCGAACATGTGCAAAAAAGACGGATCGGCGACGCAGCCGGAAAAGTCGCCGCCCACCCTTAATATACCTAAATTGAATGAGGAGAACATCATCGCCTCATTTCATTCAACGGATTATTCATTTTCGCGACACAACGCTGAACGAACAACCGGGATCGTCCCGGCAAATGCAGCGCTCCTCGGTGGATTTGTAGGCGCCGAAGCGTTCCTTGAACAGTTCCTTGCCGTACACCAGCGCCATAATGCCGGCGGCAACGCCCGTCAGCATGAAGCATTGCGGGGATGAAGCACGGGGGCGGTATTCGCGGTAGCCCAGCGCTTCATAGCCATTCAGGGAAGCGAGTACGAGGCGCTTGGCCGGCTCATGCTCCACGACTTGCCAATTTCCCCAGCCCAGGCCGTTGCTCACGGCCAGGATGCCGTAAAGATTGTCCTGCGGTTCCTTGACCATGGGCGCGATCAGCCTATCCCACTCCGCCGAGTTCATGATCCCGCGAAACGTATTCAGCGCGCAGGTTTCGGCGTCGGCCATCAGCAGCTTTTTAGCCACCGCATGCAGATTCACTTTCTGCATCTCCTCGACATACTGGATGAAGAGCAAATTGTAAAAATCCGCCGGCATGTTCGCCAGATACACGCCGAACGCCGGAATGAGACCATCCGGGTCGCCGTAAATCGGCATTTCCACCAGCGCGTCAATGATTTTCGCCTGATCGACGTTGGGGCTGGCCAGGGTTTGGATGTCCTGCGGCGCAGCCACCGACGCCGGCGGCGGGTAGGGCTTGTGGTTAAAACAGTGCGGCTCGGTGCGGGTAGTATCGATCTCGAATACGCAATGGTCCACGCCGTGGATCAGGCATTCTTTTTCCGTGACGCTGACGTTTTGGCCGCTAATCGCATGGTATGCGCCCTGCAAATAACCCACGGTGAAATTGCACACCGGCGCTTCGCGCGTCCCCAGCCCGGCGCTCCAGCCTTCGACAAAATGCGAAGTATCCGCCCGCACGATTCCCTGCCCGACGCGGCTCACATCCAAGCTGCCGAGGCCCAGGTGCGCATAGAGACTGGCGGCGATCTCCCATTTTTTTTCCGGCGAGTCGCCGGGTAGGAAGGCATGGCTGCACATCTCCGAAAACACCGCTTCCGCCGTGGAAACCACCAACCGGCGACCGTCTATCTGCCGGGATTCTTCCACCGTGCGCTGGATGCGCGAATTGTAATGATGGCAGTGGACAATCACCTCCTTGCCCGAGATCATCCGGCGATAATTGCTTTTATCGAAATTAAGCTTAAAGCGTTCTGCGGGGTCGATGTTCGACATTTAACGCATCCCTTTCATTGTTTTTGATCTACTTGTTCGCTCATCGTTACACACGAGGGGACTTACCTAGGCTGTCGAAATTTAGCATTTTTTGGCAAAAAATCAGCACTGGTTTTTGGATATTCTCAATTTGCGGGCAGTGCCAAACTTCCCCGTTCATGGTTCGACAGGCTCACCACGAACGGGGAAGTTTGGCACTCTTCTGATCGTTCCCACGCTCCGGCGCTCGTCATTACACACATTTTTTTTGCTGACAACAACGCACTCCGGTCTATGCGAAAAGACAGCATGAAGCCCTCTCCCGCAGGCGGGAGAGGGTTGGGGTGAGGGTGTTTGCACATTGATAACAGTTGCCAATACGCAAACACCCTCATCCCCGGCCCTTCTCCCGCCTGCGGGAGAAGGGAGCAAACCTGCGCCCGCGCTTGCCCGGCACTTGTGTGTAACGACGAGCGCTCCGGCGTGGGAACGATCAAAAGCCTTCCTCAAAGTCTGTCCTCTGTCCTCTGTCCTCTGTCTTCTGACACGCTATTCCACCGTTTTCGCCAGCCTGAGCAATTGGGCGTTGAATTCCAGCCCCTGCTTCTGGGCGGCCTTGCGATTCAGCATCACGCCCACACGTTCGCCGCTCACGGTCAATTCGACCATGCCGCCCGCCTTGGCGAAGCCGGGAATGTCGGAAACGCTCACCATGCGCTTGCCGACCAGTTTGCGGATGATGGTTTCCATGCCGGCGCTCTCGGAGCGGCTGATGTAAAGAAAATCGCACTGGATGTTGTCTCCGATGGCGGCGAGTTTGACGATTTCGGCGGTGTGCGCATCCACCGGCTCCCGCGCCAGCTTCTCCAGGATTTTTCCGAACGGATTGGCGCCGAGCACGCAAAAAATCTGAGGGTTTCTGGGCGTTGCACCATCCGGCCAGTAGACGAACTGGGGCAGCTTGAAAAGCAGCACCGCCTTCAAGCTGTATTCGGATATGGCAGACTGATCTGCATGGGCATTCAGGCCGGCAGGCAACATCAGCGCCAACAGCGCGCCTAGCCAGCCGTAGCATCTGGGCAATGCCATGCACCGTACACCCCGGAAAAATTTAATCATCATGGAAATGGAAAAACGCCGTCAAAACCGGTACTCCAGCGTCAGCATGGCTGAGCGCGGCGGCTGCGGCATGTTCACGAAAGTAGTGCTACTCGAACCGGCGGCGACATAATAGCGGCGGTCGAAAAGGTTGTAGATATCCAGATAGGCCGAAAGGTTCCGGTCCGCCAGCTTATGCGCGCCGAAATGCAGATTCATCAGGGCATAACCGGGCGTCTTGAGGCGTTCGCCCGGCTGGGTCTTATCGTTGCGCTCGGTGGTGGTGGCGCCTATCAAGTACAGCTTAGGCGTGATGGTATAGCGGTCGCGGTAGCGGAACGTGTTGCCCAATTTAAGTTTTTGCTCGGGAATGTAGCTTTGAGCGAGAGTGAGCGCGTTCTGCGATTCTTTGATATGGCCGGTTTCATAGCTGTATCCGCCCCAGGTGTCGCTGCTCCAGGCGTTGCCGAACTGGTTGCGCCAATTCAGGATCAAATCGATGCCCTGGTGCATTTCCTTGCCGGCATTGACCTTGATGGTCGATTGGGAGAGCAGCGCGCCGGGAATGTACTGGGTCGGCACGGCTTCGCTGCTGGTGACGATGAGATTGTCAACCTCGGAATAATAAGCATTGGCGATGAAATTCAGGTTGGAACGCGGACGCCAATCCCAGGCAGCCGAGAGATTGCGCGAGGTTTCCGGTTTCAGGTCGAAATTCGGCGAACGGAAATTGTTGCCGAGATAAAGTCCGTTGCTGTTTTTCGCGCCGCCGAAAGTGCCGAATGTGCTGAAACCGTCTTCGGGAGCGGGCGCCCGGAACGCTTCGCCGTAGAGCAGCTTGATATGGCTGTCGGGCGCATTGTGCCAGACCATCCCCAGGCGGGGATTGACGCTTGCGCCATAAGCGGAATGCTGGTCGTAACGCGCTCCTATCATAGTGGAAACGGCCTTGTTCCATTCGCTCTGAAGTTGAAAATAAGCCGACGTATTGCTGTAATGCGCCTCGAAAACCGGGATCGGCAAGGTGGTGTTGGGGTAGGCCAAGCCTTGCGCATCCGGGGACAGGCTGGTGTTGTAAGGCTTGGGCAGGTCCGGGGTGATCAGCGCATAATAATCCTTGTAGCCAACCCCGGCCAGCACGGTATTGGCATCGTTCACGCGCCAGTTGAAATTCTGCTCGACGCCCCGACGCCAGGCTTTGTCGTAAACGTAGCCGTTATCCTGGAAATCGGTGTAGATATTCAGGTATTTCGAAGCCGGATCGACCTCGTACCCCGAATAATCGACTACCAATTCGCCTTTCAGATTGGGCGTCAGATTGAAGCGCAACGTCCCGTACATCGTCTCGATGGCCGTATCCCAGCGCGCATTGTCGAGATAAAGCGTGGTGTCCGGGCGGTCGCCGGTGCTGGTGAGACTGCGGAAATAATTGCGGTAGTAGCCGAGCGTCAGATCGTCTCCCGCATCCAGCCGGGCATACAGGCTGTCGCCGGCAGTTCCGCCGGTGTAGTTCTCGCGCGCTACGGACGGAACCGCCACGGAACCGGAAAAAGTCTTAGCGTCCACCTTGGGAAAGTCCTTGAGGTAATACTGATCCAGCCTAGCGCGGTCGGAAGACTGCTTGTGCCCGCCCACCGTCAGCGCCATCCAGTCGTTCAATTTCACCCCGGCCAGCAGGGAGGCTTCGGTCTCGCCGAACGAACCGCCGCCGGCAGACACCCATGCCCCTTCGGCATCTGCGGCATGGTCGGTGATGATATTGATCACGCCGGCGGCCGCATCCGCACCGTATAGCGCGGCGGCGGAGCCATACAGCACTTCCACCTGCTTGGCGTTGTAGAGGGCGAAATTTTCCGCCACGGGTATCTTGCCGCCGACGGGATGATCGATACGCACCCCGTTCAGCATAATCAGCATCTTATTGTTGTTGACGTGTCCCTGGAAAGTAAAATTGTTGTACACGGAGGAGCGGGTGCCGCGCTGAATATCCACGCCCGGCAGGTCTTCCAGCAGGTCGGCGAGATTCTTGTAGCGCCGCTCGCGTATCTGCTCGCGGGTGAAAACCACGATGTGCGCCGGAGAATCGGTGCGGTTTTCCTGATGGCGCGACGCGGTCACCACCTTCGTTGCGAAAAGCTCGTCCAGGGACAACGGCAACAAGCTCTGCACATCGCCGTCATCCGCCCCGTGTGCCGTGCTCCAACAACCGGCCAGCGAAAGCAGGAAAATGGCAGCGTAGTTTTTTGCATATCCAGACATTACCTTAACCTTTCCGTTTGATCGTTCCCACGCGCTACGTCACTGCCATTAAGTTAGGAAAAATCCGTTCGCCCTGAGCCTGTCGAAGGGTGAACGGATTTTTCCTAACTTAATGGCAGTGACGCGCTATGTGGGAATACAGTTTTGGCCCATTGCGGCGAGCGTTCCGCGACCTTGGCGATGAAGCGCAACAAGCCGGAAAACGATGAGCGCCACGCGCAAGAACGAGACAATTTAACGTACTTTAACACCTTGCTGTAGAAAAGGCCATTTCGGCAAGCATTATTCAAGCAGAATTTTTTTTGGGTTGATTTGCCAAGCTCGGCAAACCGTTGCCGGTCGGGGGTTGTGCGGGGGTTGATACTCGCGGTCACGGACTATTACGCGGTGCGGAGATATGGCGACTACATTGTATTACAGACTAACCGGTTTACTGAAAATCGGCCTATGCCAGCACCCCGTCCACCAGCCGCAGCACCCGGTCCGTCCTGGCCGCCAGGTCGAGGTCGTGGGTGACGATGACGAAGCTGGTGCCGAGCGAGCGGTTGAGTTCCAGCATCAGGTCGAACACCCCTTGCGCGGTGGCGCGGTCGAGATTGCCGGTCGGCTCGTCGGCCAGCACACAGGCGGGTTGCGTCACCAGCGCGCGCGCCACCGCAGCGCGTTGACGCTCGCCGCCGGAAAGCTCGCCCGGCGTGTGTTTCAGGCGATGCCCCAAACCGACCTGATCCAGCATCTTGGCAGCCTGGGCATAGGCTGCCTCCTTCGCCATGCGCCTGATCAACAGCGGCATCGCGACATTTTCCAGCGCGCTGAATTCCGGCAGCAGATGATGGAACTGATAGATAAACCCGAGCGACTGGTTGCGCAGATTGCCGCGCGCTACCTGGCTTAAGGAACGGACATCGCGCCCCATGATCGCGACCTCGCCCGAACTGGCGTCGTCCAGCCCACCCAGGAGATGCAGCAGGGTGCTCTTGCCCGAACCGGACGCGCCGACGATGGCGACCCGTTCCCCGCGCCCGATTTCCAATGTGACGCCGAGCAGCACCGGCACTTCCAATTCGCCTTGGCGGTATATCTTGTGCAGGTTGGTGCAGGAAATGACTGGTGGCGTGAGGGGTGAGGGGTGAGGCGTGAGGCGCGATGGAGCACCCACTTCTTGGTGAGGAGTAAGGAGTGAGGAGTGAGGAGTGCCTACCTCTTGGTGAGGGGTGAGGGGTGAGGGGTGAGGAGCGTCCGCTTTACCATGAGAATTTTTACCTGCCATTATTACTTCCTTCATACCCGGATTTATTTTTCAGTACTATCCCAGTGCCTCTCAAACTCCTCACTCCTCACTTAATGAAATACGGGCCGAGAAATCGTTCGCCGTTAAAATGAATGAGATGAGACGGTGCTTCCGCCGTCCATACTTCCGTTTCCCAGGCAATGTCGCCGACGTATCGCGCCATCAGGGAACGGGAAGGGAAAGCCGTTACATAAACCAGCCCTGCGGACGAATTGGAAAACAACTGTGCCAGTTCTTCATGGCGTTTACCGTTGACTGGTCCATGACTGGTGACGGATTCGATCAACAACAGCCAATTCCGCACGGGACAATAAAGAACGACATCCGGCATTTTGCCGTGGGAATCGACGGCTACGCCCAACTTGCCCAGCAAGGCGACATCGAAATAACCCCATTTATCTCCGGTATCTCCCACATAGACCAGGATTCCACCGGGCACAAAGCACGGGCCAAAGTCTTCGATAATTGCCTTGATTAGCTCGCTGTGATCGCCGGGGCTTAGTTGTATCTCGACGCCGGAAGAAATTATCACTGAAACGCGGTTCATATCCCGCTCTTTCGCATACCGGGCAACCAGCGTTTGGCGGGTCGAGAGGTAGGCCGTCAGCTTCTTCTCCCAGGTTTTTGTGCCGAACGTTCGTAGCAAAGCCAGTGCCTCCGGCTCGATTTGATAAACGAATTTCGGGCTATTGACGGGGCGTAGCGGATCGTCGGGATTGGGAATCGCCATCCCGGCAGCGACGAACTGGTGAACTGTCTGGCGGCGAAACGTTTCCCGCGTGTTCGGCTTGTAAGCCGCGCCGTAATGGTCGCGGCTAAATTCCATCATCGGGGTAATGCCGATCAGGGGGGTGCCGGCTTCTCGCCACGGTGTGCTTGGGGTGAGATTGACCAAAGCCAGCAGGCAAAGCGCGGAGCGCTCGTTTTGCTGTGCTCGTGGAAAACCGAGCGCCACAAGAATCTCCAATGCGTCGTTGGTTTTCTTGTATTCGCTCATAGCATCGCTTCCAGCCTTGCGTCTATCTGCGCCTGCGTAAGCGCTCCTTGCGCCTTTGCCCACCGTCCCAGCGCGATCAAGGCATCACGGCTTGGGTGCTTCATCATGCGCAAATCGGTTGCGTTAACCTGGGTGTGCCCACTAAATCGGCGGAAACACTCGTCAATTGTTGTCGAATTCAAGAATACCACCAAGCCGCGCGCGAGTTCTTCAGGCAGGCCATGTTTGTGCTGGTGAAAAACATTCAGGTGATTTTCAAAACCCAACAATTCGGCATCGTCAAAGAGATCGGGGCTAACAACGCGTGCCACGATACGACGTTTTTCCTCCTTGGAGGAAAAGCGCCGCACTATGGCATAGAAACCGTTGGGGTAAAGCCATTTGTCGGTTTCCGGGTGGCGCATCAGCGCGTTGGGTTTCTTCATTTCCGGCTTCGGCCATTCAATTGACTGACCGGTAAAATGGCCGGGGTAGAGCAGGGGAACGCTCCCCGCTTCCGGCATCTTGCGCAGATGCGCTCTCACGCGAAAATCGACTATCGGCCCGGTTGAAACCTCGACGCCGATGTCCGCGAGGGAATGGCAGAGCAGCGGTGACAGCGTCATGGGATTTTGCGCCGGGGATAGCGGAACGTGAATAAAACGCTCGGCATCATTGGGAAAAACGATTTGGTCGAATGAATACTGATGATCGGCGTAATCGGCAAAACCATCGTCGGCTGATGTGGATACCGTCACGTCATCCTGGCGAGCGCCGCATTCGAGCAGAATGATGATGTTTTCCTGCAGCACACCGTCATCCTTGAACGCCTTGTTGCGCGAGGCAAACAGGTGCATATGCCGAATTGCCGCGCGCGCCAGCAAAAAATCGCGAAATGGCCGGTAATAGGGACCATTGCAAAAACTACGGGGAATGATGGCGGCAACCTGTCCGCCCGGCGCCATCAGCGCAACCGTAAGCGCAACAAATGCCGAATAGAGGTTGACGGTTTCGAGGCCGATTTGGCGAAGCAACAGGCGGTGGCGTTCATTCCTGCCGATTTTTTTATAGGGTGGATTGAGTATGGCGAAATTGAATCCTTCGGCTTTACCGAACTGAATCCGGTTAATCGCATTTTCTATAAAATCGTCTCGAATCAAGTTGATGCTGAACCTTGATCTATCCTCTCTGAATATATCCTGATAGTACGCCATTTCTTTGGAAAGATAGGATGCCAGGAGTTCATCAATTTCGTACAGCGTAACGGAAATATCCAATGGCTGCGGGTGGGATTTTCTTACCGCTTCTAAAAAAGCGACGGTCAGCGAGCCGACACCTGCACCTGCATCGAGCAGCCGTATTGGGGAACAATGTGGAAAATCAACGGAAGAAAAATTAACGGAAGAAAAATTAAATAGCCCCGCCATAAATTCCGCAGTGCTTTTGGGTGTCATGAACTGGCCCAAATCCGCCCGCTTGCCCGAGCCTAATTGGGCGGAAGCTTCAAGCCGCGCCTTTTCGATCCGAGGCTGGCTGGATTCGCCGGCTTCCAGCCTACTCATACCTCAACGCCTCCGCCGGATTGGTGCGTGATGCGCGCCAGCTCGGGTACAGCGTTGCCAGCAGGGTCAGCACGAAGGATACGGCGGCGATTACGCCGACATCGCGCCATTGCAGTTCGGAGGGTAGGTCGCTGATGTAGTACACGTCCTTGGATAGGAATTGAATGCCGAAGGCGTGTTCGATGGCCGGCACCACCACGTCGATGTTGAGCGCCAGCAGCACGCCGCCGGCCACGCCGATGAAGGTGCCGATCACGCCGATCAGCGCGCCCTGGACGATGAAGATTTTCATGATGCCGGCGGGGGACGCGCCCAGCGTGCGCAGGATGGCGATGTCGGCCTGCTTATCGGTGACTGCCATGACCAGGGTGGAAACGATGTTGAACGCCGCCACCGCGACGATTAACAGCAGGATAATGAACATTACGTTCTTTTCGATCTGGATGGCGCGGAAAAAGTTGGCGTGGGCGCGCGTCCAGTCGCCGGCATAAATGCCCGCCGGCAGGGTGGCGTTCATCTCGCGCGCTACCCTGGGGGCGGCGAATAGTTCGTCGAGCTTGAGCCGCACGCCGGTGACTTTCGTCCCCATGCGGTAGAGCGTGGCGGCATCAAAGATGTGCATCAGCGCCAAGCCGTTGTCGTACTCGAACATGCCGACTTCGAAAATGCCCACCACGGTGAATTGTTTCATGCGCGGCATGACGCCGGCAGGCGTCACCTGCCCCTGCGGGGCGATCAACACTACTTTGTCACCCAGCGATGCACGAAGCCCGCGCGCCATGTCCACGCCGAGTACAATGCCGAATTCGCCGGGGCGTAGATTATTCAGACTGCCTTTTTTCATGTGATTGCCGATGTCGGCCACTTGGCTTTCCAGCTCCGGCAGGATGCCGCGCATCATTGCGCCATGCACGGATTGATCGAAGGACAGCAGCCCCTGCGCCATGATGTAGGGCGCAGCACCACGCACTTCCTTGTGTCGTTTGGCGAGTTCCGCCACAATCGGCCAGTCTTCGAGCGCATTGCCTGCACCGCTGATTTCGATGTGCGACGCAACCCCCAGAATGCGCGTGCGCAATTCGGTCTGGAAGCCATTCATCACCGACAACACCACGATCAGCGCCGCCACGCCGAGCGCGATGCCGAGCATGGAAATCAGCGAAATGAACGAAATGAAATGATTGCGCCGCTTGGCGCGGGTGTAGCGCAGGCCGACGAATAGTTCAAAATGTGGCATTATTCCAGGACTGACAAGATGGGAAAAGGTTCGACCGCAGAGGTGCAGAGGTGCGGCGTGGGAATGCAGTCAGCGCCGTGCTGCGGCGAGTGTGCTTTTGGCGATACGCCGGATTCGGGACGCGGCGCGTCCCAGGCTGCATTCCCACGCGGCGCGTGGGAACGAGGTAAGTTAGGAAAAATCCGTTCGCCCTGAGCCTGTCGAAGGGTGAACGGATTTTTCCTAACCGGTTGACTGTTAAGCCATTCATGGTTCGACAATTTCCCCCGCGCAAGGCATAACTTAATGGCAGTGATGCGTCGCGTGGGAATGCAGTCAACGCCGTGCTGCGGCGAGTGTGCATGCGGTTTTGGCGATACGCCGGATTCGGGACGCGGCGCGTCCCAGACTGCATTCCCACGCGGCGCGTGGGAACGAGATAAACGAGGTAATTTCCCCCGCGCAAGACATAGCAGGGTAGGGCGGGGGCGGGTCAATGGTCGCTCGACATCTGATAGTTGTTGCGGCCTTGTTGCTTGGCCTGGTACATCGCCCCGTCGGCGCGCTTGATTAGGGTGTCCGGCTGGTCTCCGTCCTTGGGATAGACGCTAATGCCGATGCTGGTGCTCAGTTTCATCTCCTGTTTTCCTATCCGGGCCGGCGCGCGCATGGATTCCAGCACCTTTTCCGCCAGCAGGAAGAGGTTGTCCAATTGCTTGATTTTCGGCAACAGCAAAACGAATTCGTCGCCGCCGTAGCGCGCCACAGTGTCGCCCTTGCGTATGCTGTTCTTGAGCCGCCTCGACAGTTCGCACAGCAGTTTATCGCCGACATCGTGCCCGAAGGTGTCGTTGACCTCCTTGAAACGGTCCAGGTCGAGGAACATCACGCCCAGCATCTCGCCTTCGCGGCGCGCATACAGCAGCGCCTGGGTCAAGCGGTCGTGGAACAACTGGCGGTTGGGCAAGCCCGTCAGGGTGTCGTGATAGGCTTGGTAACGCACCAATTCCTCGTGACGTTTGCGCTCGGTGATGTCGAACAGCACCGAGACATAGTGGGTGATTTTGCCGTCTGCGTTACGCACTGCGGAAATCGTCTGCCAGGCCAGGAAGACATCGCCGCTCTTGCGCTTGTTCCAGATTTCGCCGCGCCATTGGCCGTTGCTTTCCAGTTGGCGCCACATTTCCTGGAAAAACTCGGCGCTGTGGAACTTTGAGCGCAACACGTTGGGCTTCTTGCCGACGACTTCTTCTCCCAAGTAACCGGTAATATTGGTGAAGGCGGGATTGACGGACAGAATGATCGTATTGGCATCGGTCACCAGCACGCCTTCCAGCACGTTTTCGAACACCTTGGCGGCGAGACGGAGTTCCTCCTCGGCCAGCGCCGCCTGCTTTTCCAGTTCGCCAACCTTGAGCGCGTTGCGCAGCACCCGCTCCAGGCTGTCGGACGAAAGCCGCGCTTTGGCCAGGTAATCGGTGGCGCCGGCGCGCATCAGTTCCACCACCAGCCCTTCATCGCCCTGACCGGTCAACATTACGATCGGCGTTTTGATGCCGCATGCACGCAGTCGGCGCAGCTTATCGAGTCCGTTGTCCTTGCCCAGCAAGTAATCCAGAAAAACCACGTCCACCGGCTGGACGAGAGTCACATCGAAATCATCCTCCAGCCCGTCGAGGCAAGCCAATTCGATGTCGTAACCGTGAACCTCTTCCATATAGCGCCGCAGCAATTCCTGGTCCACGGGATCATCGTCTATGGCGATAATTTTCAGGTGTTTGCTCATCGCACATCATCTCCTGGATGGCAGCCTGACGGTGTTGAACCAATATTCCTCAATGATGCGGAGGATTTTAGTAAATTGTTCAATGCCGCTCGGCTTGACCACGTAAGAGCAGGCGCCGCTGTTGTAGGCGCGCGTGACATCCCGCTCCTGCTGGGAGGTGGTGAGCATAATCACCGGAATATGCTGCAAGCGGAGGTCGTTGCGGACTTGCTCCAGCACCTGTATGCCATTCAGGCGAATCAGGTTCAAATCGAGCAGGATCAAATCGGGTAGGGGATAGCGTTCCGTGTCGGCATAAGCGTTACGCCGGTACAGATAATCCAGCGCTTCGTCGCCGTCGTTCACCACCTGCAAGCGGATGTGTCTTTTGCAGTCGGCCAGCGCCCGCCGCGTCAACTCCTGATCGCCGGGATCGTCTTCCACCAACAGGATAATCCTTGTTTCGTCCTGAGCATCCATCTTTAATTCGTTTCTCATTCCCGCTGTATCGTTTGGTGGGCATGTCTGGATGCAGAGTATATCCCAAGACGGCGCGTCACGGTTTGCACGGCAGTGCAAAGCGAAAATGCGCGCCCTTGCCTTCTTCCGACTCCACCCAGATGCGACCGTGGCACCGCTCGACCACTTTGCGGCAAATCGCCAGGCCGATGCCGGTGCCCTCAAAGCGTTCGCGCCCATGCAGGCGCTTGAAGGGTTGGAAAATCTGTTCGGCGTAGGCGGGATTGATGCCGATGCCGTTATCGCGCACGCCCAGCACCCATTCCCCGCCCGCCATGGACGCGTCGAGGTGAATGCGCGGCGGCGATTCCCCGGCATATTTCAACGCATTGCCGATCAGGTTCTGGTAAAGCTGGGTCAACAACGTCGCGTCGCCCATCACCGTCGGCAGCGGGTCGCGCGTAATTACCGCGCCGCTGTCCTCAATGCGTAGCGCCAGCGATTCCAGGGCGCGATCGGCAACCATATCCAGGCTGATCGATTCCGTTTTGAGTTCGCGATTGCCGGCACGGGACAGATTAAGCAAATCCTGCACCAGATTGCGCATGCGTTGCGCGGCTTCGGAGATGAAAACCAAGTCCTTGGCGGCGCGTTCCGGGATATCGCCGCCCAGATCGCGCACCAGCCACTCGCTGAAAATAACCAGCTTGCGTAGCGGTTCCTGCAAGTCGTGACTGGCGATGTAGGTAAATTCGCTGAGTTCGGTGTTAAGACGCGTCAACTCGGTGATTTTCACCGCCATGTCGGCATCGCCGCGCTTGACGGTATGCATCAGGTCGTCGATGGCGCGCGCTACATCGCTCAATTCGTCGGTGCTGCCGAGGCGCGCCTTATCCAGCGCCAGCGCGATTTCCGGCGTCACTGCGCGCGTGCCGGAGAAAGCCAGCGAGGCATCGCGTAGCGCAATGGTGCGGCGCACAATGCGGGATAGCCAACTTCCCAGCACCAGCCATAGAAAGGTGCTCAGCGACAGCACCATCAGGACGCTGCTGCGCACGAATTCCTGGATCGTGAACGGTCGCTCCACCCGTTGCTGGATAATCAGCGACAAGTCCCGCGCGTTTTTCCCTTCCCACGAAAGCCGACGCTGCTCGTAGCGCTGATCGTCCAGGTAAAGCGCGCCTTCGTAGCTGGGGCTGACTGCCGGTTTGCGCTGATCGCCGGTCGAGGCGGCGATTACAGTTCCGCGCCAGCTCAGAAACAGCCTGGCGCCCGGAAAAATATTGGCATACAGCAAGGCATTGTCCAACGGCCTGAATAGATAAAGCCAGCCCATGCCGTCCTTGCCTAGCCAGACGGTCTGGCGGTAAACCCGGTAGAGCGCGTTGTGCGGGGCGTTGTAATACCAGCCGACATAACCTTCCCGATGTAGCGTGATCCGGTTCGTTTCCTCCGGCAAGCCGGCAGCCTCTATGCCGTAGCGGAACAACACCTGCCCTTTGCCCGACGAAATCAGGATGTTGGAAAAAACCGGGCTGCCGCTTTGGGCGATGAAATAACTGCTAAGCTTCACCCAGCCCTGCTCCCGATCTTCCAGCAGGCGGGTGAATTCCAGCCGCGCCTTCAGGCGCAAGGCTTCACTTTCCCATTCGTTTTCCAGTTGCCCGATGCGCACGGTGTAATGATCGACCGCATCGCGGTTTTTTTGCTGCGCCGCTTTCTCGAACGATACGTTGTAATACCATAAAGCGCTGGTCATCGTCACCGTCATCGCCACGCTCAGCGCCAGCACCAGGCGTACACCGGCCTGGCGTTTGAGGGAGATTGATTTGCCGTCGGCAGTTTTCATTCGGTGAGCCAGGGGCTAGGGGCTAGTTGATCGTTCCCACGCTCCAGCTCGTAGGATGTGCCGACGCTAGGAGGCGCATCGTTCGCGCATCCCGGCGGCAATACGCGACCGATGCGCCTCGTTCCTCGGCACATCCTACGGGCTGTTCCAATCACATAGCAGCTTCTGCCCATGTATGCCTTTCGATTCTGGACGCTGGAGCGTCCAGAGCGGCGTTCCCACGCTGGAGCGTGGGAACGATCAACTAGCCCCTAGCCCCTAGCCTCTAGCCCGTCCCTAATTCAACGGATACAGCGCCACCACTTCGTTGCCGTTGCCGAGGTATTCCAGCTTTTCGCATAGCGTCCTGACCAGCGCCACGCCGCGTCCGGCGAAGCCGTTGTGGACGGCGAGATTGCATGAGAGGATGGGGGAGGCGTCGAATCCGTTGCCGCTGTCCTTGAGGCGCAATTGCAGATATTCCGCGCCATTGCGCCGCTGCCGCAGCAGTTCTATTTCAACGCAGGCGTCCAACAAATTGTTGAGGCGCTCCTCGCGTAGGGTAAGAAAACGGTCGAAGCCATCCTCCAGCGATTTCAGGCTGGAGTCGAGACCGAGCACGCCGTGGTCGAGCGCGTTGTTGTACAGTTCGGTGATGATCAAGTACATTTCGCGGCACTGTTTTTGGGTGAGTTTGATTTGTCCCAGCCAACTGATTAACAGCGGCAGCACATCGAGCGATTTCAGCTCGGATGCGCCCAGGGTGATGCTGATTTTCCAGCGACCGGGCGAAAGATGAAAATCGAAATCCTTTTCGCCATGTTCCTGCATGACGGTTTCGCCGGCGAAATCCATCGGGCAATGAATGCCGATCAGGGAAACGTCGTCGAGGCCGGCGTGCCCGCCGAGGAAGTCTATCACCGCGCTTTTCAAGCCCTCGAACTGCTGATCGAAGCCCGTGCGGGACAGCGCCTGGACGATACGCTCGGAGCCGAAATGTTCGCCCGCCTCGCTTTCCGCTTCCGCCACGCCGTCCGAGCAGAGTATTAATTGTCCGGCTTCGCGCCAGGAGAACACCTCGGTTTTGGGGTCGAAATCATCGTTATCGAGAATGCCCAGCGGTGGATGACCGGGTTGCCAGCGGTGCAGGATTTGTCCTTCCGCGCTGACGAACAGGGTCGCCGGTGCGCCGCCGTTCCAGATGCGTATGGCGCGCTGCGCCAGATCGACGGAAACCAGGATCGCCGCAACGAAGCGTTCGGTGGGCAGCAACTGCTTCACCTTGCGGTTCAATTCCTGAGCGATGCTGCTGATTGAAAAGCCTTTTTCAGACATGCCGTAGAACACTTCGGTCACCGGCATGGCGTTGATCGCCGCAGACAGACCATGACCGGTGCCGTCGGCCAGGATGAAGTGCAGCACGTCGCCGGGTGTTGCGGCGACGGCAATAATGTCGCCGCTGAAATTGGCCGCCGGCATCAGCCAGTGGCGGATCAGCGGGTTATTGATGGCTTCGTTGTGGATGATTTTCGCCAGCAGGTGCTGGGCGAGCCGTTGCTCGCGCTCGTTTTCCTCGCGGTAACGCGCCAATTGATCGGCGTTTTCCGCAATCACCCGCTGCATCTCGCTGATGCGCTGCATCGACTTGATCTTGGCCTTGAGCAGGGTGAGGTTGACCGGCTTGGTGAGATAGTCGTCGCCGCCGACTTCCAGGCCTTTCACCTGGTCCTGGTCTTGCGCCTTGGCGCTCAGGAAAATCACCGGAATCCATTTGCCCTTCGCCAGTTCACGGATTTTGGCGGTGGCCTGATAGCCGTCCATCACCGGCATCATCACGTCCATCAGGATGAGGTCCGGCGCTTCGCTTAAGTATTGCGCCACCGCCTCCTCGCCGTTTTTGGCGGTAATGGCGTCATGACCTTCCGATGCAACCACCTTGGTGATGAGCGCCAGATTGAGGTCGGTGTCGTCGACGACTAAAACTTTGAGCCGTTTATCCATGTATTATTTGAGTGCTGAGTGCCATGAGCACCGGGTGCTGAGAATGGTTACTCAGCACTCGGCACTATTTATTTAATCGTGAACAGTTTGCCGAAATTGGCGACTTCCAGCACTTGTTGCACCATGCCCTTGCAGTTTGATAACGTCAGCTTGCGGTTGGCGGCATTGGCTTTTTCCCGCAGCAGCAGCAACATGCCGAGCGCCGAGCTGTCGAGGTAATCGACGGCGCTTAAGTCTACTTCAATATCGTTGACGCCTTCCGCCTTGGTGGCCTGCTCGCTGGCGCTGCGGAATTCGCGGTGGGAATTGAAATCGAAACGACCGTTCATGCTGATGACGGCGCTACTTCCGTTGACGTTGACGTTGATTTGCATAGCCATTTGAGTGTGTTCCTTCCTGTTGAATTAAGCTCGCCGATCCTGGTTTGGGGGCTGACCGCGTGGGCGCAAAACCGTGCCCACCCTACCAAACTAGCCTCTACAATAAAGATTATACCCGGAACGCGCGCGCACCGAGCGATGCGAGATACCCCATCACTTTGGCGGCCATTTGTGGGAGTGGCACGATTTCGTCCACCCCGCCGGCTGCGATGGCCTCCTTGGGCATGCCGAAGACCACGCAAGTGGCTTCGTCCTGGGAGAAATTGTAAGCGCCTGCTTTCTTCATTTCCAGCATACCGGCTGCGCCGTCTTTGCCCATGCCGGTGAGGATCACGCCGATGGCGTTCTTGCCCACGACGTTGGCGGCGGAGCGAAACAGCACATCGACCGAGGGGCGGTGGCGATTCACCGGCGGTCCGTCGGACAGTTCGCACACATAATTGGCGCCGCTGCGCTTTACCAGCAAATGGGCGTTCCCCGGCGCAATGAAGGCGTGGCCGGGCAGGATGCGGTCGCCTTGTTCGGCTTCTTTGACCGAAATTTTGCACAGGCTGTCGAGCCGGTTGGCGAACGATTTGGTAAAAGCCTCCGGCATGTGCTGGGTGATGGCGATGCCGGGGCAATCGGGCGGCAGCCTGACCAGGAAATCCTTGATCGCCTCGGTGCCGCCGGTGGAGGCTCCGACGATGATCAGTTTTTCGGTGGAGGCGATACGGTTGGACAGCGCAGGCAAAACCGCATCGGCGGAAAAGCTTCTCTGCATGTCCAACCCTACCGGTTTTTTGATGCGCGCCTTGGAAGCGGTGCGTATCTTGTCGGCGATTTCCTGGCTGTAGTCCTGCAAGCCGCGCGAAATATCGAGTTTGGGCTTGGAAATGTAATCCACCGCGCCGAGTTCCAGCGCGCGCAAGGTAACGTCCGAGCCTCTTTCCGTCAGCGAGGAAATCATCACCACCGGCATCGGACGCAACCGCATCAGCTTTTCCAGGAAGCCCAGCCCGTCCATGCGCGGCATTTCGACATCGAGCGTGATTACGTCGGGATTGAGCTGCTTGATTAAATCCCGCGCCACCAGCGGGTCCGGCGCCGCGCCCACCACTTTCATATCGCTGTGGCTATCGATGATTTCTTTGAGCACACTGCGGATCATCGCCGAATCATCGACAACCAGTACTTTAATAGTCAATTCAAAATCCTTTTTTTTAGAGGCTAGGGGCTAGAGGCTAGTAAAAACCGGCGCGTAGCGCCCAACACTAGCCTCTAGTCTCTAGCCTCTAGTCTCTAGTCCTCTGCACCTCTAAAACAACTCCACTTCACCTTCCACCTTGGCATAGCCCAGGCGGGATTCGTATTCTTTCTCGCGCTCGAAAATCGTATTGTTGTGGACCACGCGCAGTTTTTTGATCAGCACGCGACCGGTTTGCGGGAAAAAATAGACTTTGCGCGGATAGATGTCGAGCAAATCCTTGGCGATTACCTTGATTTTCTCGGTTGCGAGAAAATGCATCGCGAATTCGGCATTTTGCGCGCCGACGTTGGTCACGTTGAAGCCGCGCAGCACATTGCCGCCGCCGAAAACCTTGGCCTCGAAGTTGCTGCGTCTCGCGCCCAGCTTCAGCAGATGGTTTATCAGCATTTCCATCGCATAGGTGCCGTAGCGGGCAGGGACGCTTAGGGGGTTATCGCTGTTGTTTTCGCTGTGCGGCAGCATGAAATGGTTCATTCCACCGATGCCGTTGGTTCTGTCGCGCAGGCACACCGACACGCACGATCCGAGCACCGTGACGATGATCATGTCGCGCGTGGTGGCATAATATTCACCGGGAAGTATCTTCGCGGCATCCATCGAAAAACTGCGGTCGTAATAAACATTTGGAGCAAGTACTTCCTGATAACCGGTATTAGCCATTTAGTGCATCAGAAGACAGAGGACAGAAGACAGAGGACAGAAAAGCCCGCCTCAAAGTCTGATTTATGCCTCATGCTCCTTCTCCCCCTGTTCTTTTGAATTGATCGTTCCTATATGTTGCGTTACTGGCATTGCGTTCAGTCTCGTTCCTACGCGGCTGCGTCACTGCCGTTAAGTTAGGAAAAATCCGTTCGCCCTGAGCCTGTCGAAGGGTGAACGGATTTTTCCTAACTTAACGGCAGTGACGCGAGGCAAAGGAATGCAGTCAACGCCGCGCTGCGGCGAGTGTTCCTGAAACTTTGGTAATGGATCGTATGCACCGGATTCGGGGCGCAGCGCGCCCCAGACTGCATTCCCACGCAGCGCGTGGGAACGAGATAAAATCTGTCTTCTGCCCTCTGCCCTCTGCCCTCTGCCCTCTGTCCTCTGTCCTCTGAATCAACGGCAAGCCCTCGCTTTCGCTTCGGCGGTGAGTTCGTAAACCGTTTTGCCGCGTGATTTGAATATGTCGGCGGTGTGATAAAAGCTTTCCGAGTGGCCGGCGAACAGCAGGGCGTCCGGGCGCATCAGCGGTACGAATTTTTCCAAAATTTTGCGTTGCGTCGGTTTGTCGAAATAAATCATTACATTGCGACAGAATATCGCCTCGAAGGGGCCGCGCATCGGCCACGATTCGTCCAGCAGATTGACTTGGCGAAAGGTTATCATATCGCGCAATTCCTTGCGCACCAAGGCATAACCTTCCTGGTTGCCGCTGCCTTTGAGGAAAAAACGCTTGAGCATGTCCTTCGGCAGTTTTTCCAGGCGTTCCAGCGGATAGACGCCGGCTGCGCCTTTTTTCAATACATTGGTGTCGATGTCGCTGGCGAATATTTTCACCGGCGGCGTGTAGCTGCCGAATAAATCCACCATGGTCATCGCCATCGAATAGGGTTCCTCGCCGGTTGAGGCGGCGGAACACCACAGGTTGATCGGGTGTTTGCCCATGTAATGCCGGATGTGCTCGGCCAGCGCCGGGAAATGGTGTTCCTCGCGAAAAAATGCGGTGAGGTTGGTGGTGAGGGCATTGGTGAATGCCTCCATTTCCTCGTCGTCGCCGCTTTCCAGATGTGCCAGATAAGCATTGAAACTATTGATGCCGGTTGCGCGCAAGCGCCGCGCCAGGCGGCTATAAACCATATCCTGCTTGACCGGGCTGAGCGAAATGCCTACCCGGTCATAAAGCATTTTGCGCACCCGTTCGAAATCCTTCGGGGTGAAAATAAATTCTCGGTCGTTGGCCATTGTGAACCTAGAGACTAGAGGCTAGAGACTAGAGACTAGAGGCTAGTGGTTTTGTTGGCGCTTCGCGCCAGGTTTTTCCTAGCCTCCAGCCCCTAGTCAGGTAGGGTGGGCACGTCTTTGTGCCCACGCGCTTAGCGATTGTTATTTCCGCGTGGGCACAAAAAACGTGCCCACCCTACCAATTAGAACTCCTGCCACTCGTCGTCGTCAGCGGCGATTTTGGCGGGTTTTGCGGTCAATCTTGCTGCCGGTTTGGGGGCGGCATGGTGGGCGGGCTTGGCTGCGGGGCGCGCCGGGGCATGGTGCGCTACGGCCTTGCTTGTGCTTTTCGGGGCGACGCGCGCCATGCCCATGCCGGCCTTGTTGTCCAGCTTGAACACGCTGACCGATTGCGCCAGGTTTTGCGCCTGCTCTTCCAGCGATTCGGCGGCGGCGGCGGCTTCTTCCACCAGTGCTGCGTTTTGTTGGGTGACTTCGTCCATCTGGGTGATGGCTTGGTTCACTTGTTCTATGCCTGAGCTTTGCTCCACCGAGGCGGCGGAGATTTCGGCCATGATGTCGGTGACGCGTTTGATGCTGGT
>JBAYVP010000026.1:0-27965 GCA_041674485.1 Sulfuricellaceae bacterium | reverse complement strand
GAAAACAGCTTGACCAGTGCCTGTTCGATAAACGCTTCAGTATACGTTGATTTCATTATTGCCTACACCCTTAAAAGGTTAAATTCTGAGGCGACAACTAGTCTGACACAGGGGGGAATGGTCATTCCATTCCAAGGAGTTGCAACGCAGCCATGCGCCCGGAAAACCGTGCAATCCAGCCCGTAGCGCTTTCACCAAACAGGTGAATGCAAAATAGATGACAAAATTGTTTAGAGCCACCATGTTACACATTTTGGCAAGCGGTCAACGGAGGTTTCTAGGATCATGCTTCGTTGATCCAGTCAATCACCACCAGTCCGGCAATGCACCTGAATTCCTGCGTGTTATGGGTAACCAGCGTCGCACCCAGGCTCAAGGCGTGAGCGCCGATCATGGTATCGAGCGCGTCGATGGGGGCGCTCTGTTTTTCCAGCGTGGTGCGCACGGCGCCGTAGCAGCGCGTCGCCGTCTCGTCGAACGGAGCGATTTCCAGCGGCAGCGTGAATTCATCCAGCGCCGCCTGATTCCTGGCTTGATGCAGGCTTTTGGCAACGCCGTATTGCAGTTCAGCCAAGGTCACGGCGGAAATGCCGATGTCGCCCACCTGAAACAGGCTGAATTTCTGCAAGACCTGCGCGGGCTTGCGCTTGATCAGCGCTATACAGATATTGGTGTCCAGCATCAGCTTCACGCAAACACCTCCTCGCGGGCGGGCTGTTCGGGCTGGTTGCGCTCATCCATGAAGTCTGCGGAAAACTTATCCAGGCTTCCGAACAAAGCCTCCCAGGAATGGGCAGTCGGGATCAACAGCACGACATTCCCCGAGCGCTTGATAAAGACCTCATCGCCCTCGAAGCGAAATTCCCTAGGCAGGCGCACGGCTTGGCTTTGGCCGTTGCGGAACAGTTTGGCGGTTTTCATTTGGCGCTCCATAAAAGTAACTATTTTTAGTATATACCAATTGTCTATAGCCGACAGTAAATTTACCCATAATCATTTACATTTTCCGCAAAATGAGGACAATCCGGGTATTGGAGTCAGATGTGCGTGGCTGCGTATGCGGGCATAAGCACACGAAATGTAACCTGTGAGGAGTGAATATGTTCGGAAACAAGCGGTTGAAGCAGGAACTCATGGCCATGCAGGCGCGCTTGCAACAGGTGGAGGCGGAGCGCGCCGCCGAGCGGGCGCAGATGGAAGCCGAAAGAAACTATATGTTGGCGCAGGCGGCCCAAGTCGGCGGCAAAGATGACATTTACAAAAAGCTGTTCCATAACCTGCTTTTGTTTGCCGGCACCATAGGCGAGTCGCAAAAATCGCTGGCGAAACTCTCGATCGAAATGAAGGAGCAAAAGGAAGAGTCGGAGCAGACCTTCGAATTGACCGAAACCAATGTGCAGGCGGTTAACAAGATCGCCGACAATCTGAACACCATGTCGCAGCGCTCGCGCGAGATCGCCTCCAGCGTGGAGGCGCTCAGCAGCCGCGTCGGCGAGATCGGCGGCATCGTCCGCTTAATCAAGGAAATCGCCGACCAGACCAATTTGCTTGCGCTGAACGCCGCCATCGAAGCGGCGCGTGCCGGCGAACAAGGGCGCGGTTTCGCCGTGGTGGCGGATGAGGTGCGCAAGCTGGCCGAGCGCACCACCCAGGCGACCGCCGAGATTTCCGGGCTGGTGCATTCGATCCAGCAGGAAACCGCCCACGCCAAAGTCCAGATCGAGGTCAGCCCGCAGCAGGCGGCGGCTTTCGACGCAGATGCGAATAGGGCGACGGGCAGCATGACGGAACTGCGCGTGCTCTCGGAAAAGCTGCAACGCGTGATCAAGGCCAGTGCGTTGCGCACTTTCGTCGAGGTGGCGAAAGTCGATCACCTGATCTACAAGGCGGGAATCTACAATGTCTTTATGGGGATGTCCGATAAAAGCGCCGACGATTTTTCCAGCCATACCGCCTGCCGCCTTGGCAAATGGTATTACGAGGGCGATGGCAAGGCTTTGTTTTCCGGCTTTTCCGGTTACAAGGAAATCGAATCGCCGCACAAGGCGGTGCATGTCAGCGGCAAGGCGGCGGTGGAATGCTACCGTTCCGGCAATATTCTGGCCGGCCTGAACCACATCACCGAGATGGAGGGCGCCAGCCACCTGGTGCTGATAGAACTGGAAAAACTCGCGTCCAGCGGCGAGAATGGGATAAAGTTGTTTTGAGGGCAGGGGCGGACTAGGGGCTAGAGGCTAGGAAAAACCTGGCGCTTCGCGCCCTTCTAACTTCTAACCCCTAGTCTCTACCTCTAGCCCCTAGCCTCTAGTCAAACAAATGGTCACTCTCGCCACCACTCCCTCCCCATCCCTCTATATCGGCGGCTCCGGCTGGCAAGCCTGGCTGGATGCGTTGCCTGCCGGCTATGCGCCGGACGATGTGGCGCTGATCCGTCGCGCCTGCGAATTCGCCGAGCCGCTTTATGCCGGGCGGCAGTTTCTGGATAACACCACGCTGATGCAGCATGCGCTCGGTACGGCCGGGATCGTCGCCGATTTGCCGCTGGATTCGGGCGCGGTGGCGGCTGCGGTGTTGCATGCGCTGCCCGATTGCCTGGAGGATGCCGGCGAGCAATTGGAGAAGCATTTCGGCAAAAACATTGCCATGCTGGTGGAGGGTGCGGCGCGCATGCGGCAAATCGTCAAACTGGGCGAAGCCGGCGACGAGCAGGAGGAAAAAGCCGCGCAACTGCACATCGAGAGCCTGCGCAAGATGCTGCTGGCGATGGTGGAGGATATTCGCGTGGTGCTGCTCAAGCTTGCCGAGCGCACCCACGCGCTACGCCGCGCCGCCAAATCCGATGAGGAAACGCGGCGCAACGTGGCGCGGGAAATCCAGGATGTCTATGCGCCGCTCGCCAATCGCCTGGGCGTGTGGCAGATCAAGTGGGAAATGGAGGACCTGTCGTTCCGCTACCTGCAACCCGAGCTATACAAGAAAATCGCCAAACTGCTTGATGAAAAGCGCATCGACCGCGAAAACTACATCGCGGCAGTCATCGCGCGGCTTAAAGCTGAACTGGAACTGGTCGGCATCCACGCCGTCGTCTCCGGACGTCCCAAGCACATCTATAGCATCTACAAGAAAATGACGCGCAAGGAGGTGGATTTTGACGATGTCTACGACGTGCGCGCGGTGCGCGTGCTGGTGGATAAGGAAAGCGACTGCTACACCGCGCTGGGCGTCGCGCATAACCTGTGGCAGCCTATCCCCAAGGAATTCGACGACTACATCTCGCGCCCCAAGGGCAACTTTTACCGCTCGCTGCATACTGCGGTAATCGGGCCGGAAGACAAAGCGCTGGAAGTGCAGATACGCACCCACGACATGCACAACCATGCCGAACTGGGCGTAGCGGCGCACTGGCGCTATAAGGAGGGCGGCAAGGGCGATGCGCGTTTCGAGGAAAAAATCGCCTGGCTGCGGCAAATTCTCGAATGGAAAGAGGACGTGCGCGACGCCGGGGAGATACTGGAACAGTTCAAGACCGGTCTGTTCCAGGACACCATTTACGTGCTGACGCCGCAGGGCAAGGTGATTGCGCTGCCGACGGGGGCCACGCCTATCGATTTTGCTTACCATTTGCACACCGACCTGGGCCACCGCTGCCGTGGCGCCAAGGTGGACGGCAGCATCGTGCCGCTCAACACCCAACTTGCCAACGGTCAGCGCGTCGAGATCATCGCCGCCAAGCAGGGCGGTCCCAGCCGCGATTGGCTGAGCGCCACCCAGGGTTACGTGGCGAGCGCCCGCGCCAAGGGCAAGATACGCTACTGGTTCAAGTACCGGCATTTCGATGAAAACGTTTCGCAAGGGCGCGATGCGCTGGAAAAAGAAGCCCACCGGCTGGGGCTGACGTTGCCCAACCTGGACAAATTCGCGCACAAGTTCGATTTCGACAAGAACGAGGATTTTCTCGCCGCAATCGGGCGCGGCGACCTCAGCGCCCGCCAGGCGGTTGCTACAGTGTTGGAGTTGGCGCAGCCGGGCAAGGCCGATGTGCTGCCGGCTGCGGGCGAGTCGGCATGGCAGCCGGGACGGGGGGCGGGGGTAAAATTGCCGAGCAGCATCCTGGTCGAAGATGTCGGCAACTTGCTCACAGTGATGGCTAAATGCTGCAAACCGGCGCCGCCCGACGAAATCGTCGGCTTTGTCACGCGTGGGCGCGGCGTGGCGATCCATCGGCACGATTGCCCCAACGTCCGGCGCCTCGACGAAACCGGCCAGGAACGCCTGCTGGCGGCACAGTGGGGCGCCAAGGCGGGGTTATACGAAGTGGATGTCGAAGTCGAAGCCGGCGACCGCCAGGGCTTGCTGCGCGATATTTCCGAAGCGCTCACGCGCGAAAAGGTCAACGTCATCGCCGCCAGCACCTTGAGCCGGGGGCAGCGGGCGGCAATGGGTTTCACCTTGCAGGTCAGCGACCTGGGGCAACTGAACCGTATCCTGGCGAAAGTGCGCGAGGTGCCGGGCGTGGTCGGCGCGGGGCGCAAGCTATAAACCTAAGCCGGAACCAAAAATATTTACCGCAGAGACGCCGAGGCGCGGAGAAATATAACGGAGGGTGAAAGCATACCATTACTCTACAAAATCTCTGCGTCTGAAGCGTCTCTGCGGTAAATATTTTTGGTTCCGGCAATAGTCCGGGTTAGGTTAATGGCAGTGACGCTGGAGCGTGGGAACGATCAAAATTTCGACAGCCTAGGGCTGGCGTCATACGCGCCTGAATACGATGTCCCACACGCCGTGGCCGAGTTTGATGCCGCGCTGTTCGAATTTGGTGAGCGGGCGGTAGTCGGGGCGCGGGGCGTAGTCTGCCGAGGTGTTTGCCAGCCGGGTTTCGGCGCTCAGCACGGCCAGGATGTGTTCGGCGTATTCCTGCCAGTCGGTGGCGGCGTGCAGGTAGCCGCCGGGCTTGATTTTTTCGCACAGCAGCGCGACCAGTTCCGGTTGGATCAGGCGGCGCTTGTGGTGGCGCTTTTTCGGCCAGGGGTCTGGGAAGAAGATATGCACGCCGTTAAGCGCCGCCGGGGCGATCATGTGCTTTAACACTTCCACCGCGTCATGCTGGATCACCCGCACGTTGTTTAGCACAAGTTCGTCGATCTGCTTTAGCAGGCTGCCGACGCCGGGGGCATGCACTTCGATGCCGAGATAATCGTTGTCCGGCTGCGCCTGGGCGATTTTCGCGGTGGGTTCCCCCATGCCGAAGCCGATTTCCAGGATTTTCGGCGCGGCGCGACCGAATGCCGACGCTAGGTCCAGCGGCGCTTCCGTGTAGGGAATGCCAAAGCGCGGCAACAGCGTTTCCAGCGCCCGCGTTTGAGCCACGGACATGCGTCCCTGGCGCAGCACGAAGCTACGGATGGGGCGGTGGGGGAGGGTGTCCATGGCGTGATTGTCACCTGCAAAATGCGCTTTGAACCGCAGAGGCGCAAAGGCGCTGAGAAAAGCGAGACTAAGGAGACGTTTTGCGCTTGCTGATTTCTAGCGTTTCCGCGCTTTTGCAGCGAGGATTTTTACTTCTCTATCATCCCGCCGGTCGGTGAGCTTGGGCTGGCGGCGTAGAATTTCTTCGGCATGCGTCCGGCGAGGAAGGCTTCGCGCCCGGCTTCCACCGCTTTTTTCATCGCGGAGGCCATCAGCACCGGATTTTGCGCGCACGCGATGGCGGTGTTCATCAGCACGCCGTCGCAGCCCAGCTCCATCGCGATGGCGGCATCGGATGCGGTGCCTACGCCGGCATCGACGATCACCGGCACGTGAGCGTTCGCTATGATGATCTGCAAATTCCACGGGTTGAGTATCCCCATGCCGGAGCCGATCAGCGAGGCCAGCGGCATGACCGCGCAGCAGCCGATTTCTTCCAGTTGCCGGGCGATGATCGGGTCGTCGGAGGTGTAGACCATGACCTTGAAGCCGTCCTTGATCAATATTTCGGCGGCTTTCAGGGTTTCCACCACATTGGGGTAGAGGCTCTTGGGGTCGCCCAGCACTTCGAGTTTGACCAGGTCGTGGCCGTCGAGCAGTTCGCGCGCCAAGCGCAGGGTGCGGATCGCGTCGTCCGCCGTATAGCAGCCGGCGGTGTTGGGCAAATAGGTGAATTGCGACGGCGGCACTGCGTCGAGCAGGCTGGCTTCACCTGCGTTCTGGCCGATGTTGACGCGGCGCACCGCCACCGTGACGATTTGCGCGCCGCCGGCATCAAGCGCACGGCGGGTTTCGTCGAAATCCTTGTATTTGCCGGTGCCCACCAGCAAACGGGAGGAATAGGCCTTGCCTGCGATAATGAGTTCGTCCATGTTTTTTCAGTGAGGAGTGAGGAGTTAGGAGTGAGGCGTGGCGTTCGTCTCGCCGGCTTCAGCCGCCGCCTACGGCGACGACGATTTCCAGTTTGTCGCCGTCCGCCAGCACGATGCTTTCATGCAGGCTGCGCGGCGCGATTTCGCCGTTGCGCTCGACCGCCAGCCGCTTGCCGGTCAGGTTCAGGTGCGCCAGCAGTTGGGCAAGGGTGGGTGCGGCCTCGAAGGTATGAGGCTCGCCGTTGACGGTGAGTTGGATGGTGTTCAAATCCCGGCTTTCAAAATTCAGGCTGATTTCAGCAGAGTGCTTATTCTACCACTGGTTCATAGAGGCTAGGGGTTAGTCCGGATATTTCATCCTAAGCCGGACGATTGCCGGAACTAAAAATATTTACCGCAGAGACGCCGAGACGCAGAGACTTTGTAGAGTAATGGTATGCTTTCACCCTCCGTTATGTTTCTCCGCGCCTCGGCGTCTCTGCGGTGAAAAAGAATTACCCGGAGAGCCGCGCCAGTGCTTGATCTACGACATTGGTTCTATAGAGGCTAGGGGTTAGTCCGGCTTAGGGTAGGCGCTGCACCCACGCGGAAATAACCTATGCTGATAGCGTTGATTTGCGCAAAACGCGCCCCTCCACCCGACTAAAGCAGCGGCATTCCGTCCTGTTTTTCGCCGCGTTCGAAGACGACGTGGGCGCGGCCTACTATCATCGGGTCGAGCGGGCCGATGCGTTCGGGGTCTTTTTCCGCGTAGGGCAGGCGGTGCAGGATGTAGCGTAGCGCGTTTAGGCGCGCCCGTTTTTTGCAGTCGGATTTGATCACCGTCCAGGGCGAATCCGCCGTGTCGGTGTGGAAAAACATTGCTTCCTTGGCGCGGGTGTAGTCTTCCCATTTGTCGAGAGAGGCCAGGTCGATCGGGCTGAGTTTCCACTGCTTGAGCGGATGCACTTTGCGTTCCTTGAAGCGTTGCCGTTGCGCCTTGCGGCTTACCGAGAACCAGAATTTTATCAGGTGGATGTTGTTGCGCACCATCATGCGCTCGAATTCCGGCGCCTGGCGCATGAATTCCTGGTATTCGTGATCCGTGCAAAAGCCCATGACCCGCTCGACGCCGGCGCGGTTGTACCAGGAGCGGTCGAACAGTACGATTTCCCCGGCGGTGGGCAGGTGCTGCACGTAGCGCTGAAAATACCATTGGCCGCGCTCGATTTCGCTCGGCTTTTCCAGCGCCACCACGCGTGCGCCGCGCGGGTTGAGGTGTTCCATGAAGCGCTTGATGGTGCCGCCTTTGCCCGCTGCGTCGCGCCCTTCAAACAGGATCACGACTTTTTGCCCGGTTTCCTTGACCCAGGCTTGCAGTTTGAGCAGTTCCACCTGTAAGCGGTATTTTTGCCGCTCGTAATTACTGCGCGACATCAGGTTTTTGTAAGGGTAGCCGCCTTCGCGCCAATCTTCGAACAGTTCGTCGTCCGGGCTGCTCGGTGTTTCGATTAGCGGCTTTTGCTGCTTGATCAGCGTTTTCAGCAGGATGGTCGCTTCGTCGGGGGTGACGCCGGAAAGCACGTCCTTCAGTGCATTGAGGCGCGCTTCCCGCGCCGCGTCGATGGCTTCTTCCACCGCGAATTCTTCGACTTTATCGTCGCTGTCGATAGGTCCGATGTCGCCGTCGTCGGTGCGGCGCGCGCGTGGCGCGCGGCTGCGGGATGGGGCGGTTTTCTTGGTCGGCGGGGTATCCGGTGCTACGTCTTTTTGTACTTTTGCATCCATGGTGCATCCTCAATGGCTGTCGCGGAAATGATATCTGGTTCGATCCGCCGGAATGATAGTCATAAAAGGCGGCATGGCGCAACCGCCCCCGTACACAACGGCTGTTCAATCGATCCGGTAGATCATTTTTACCTGGCTTTTCGCCAGCATGTCGTTGGCGCTGCGCCCGAAGCCGGCATATATTTCCAGTCCGTGCAATCCGCTCAGGTCGCCGAGAACGAGGCTCCAGGTTTGCGCTTCGCTGCCGCCGCCGGGTTTGTCGGCGTAGAGTTCGGCGCCATTGGCGGCGATATAGGCCGGGAAGTCTCCGCCGCCATAGGGCGCTATTTTCATTTGCCAGTTTTGCAATGTGACGAAGTACCACTGCCCGCTATACAGTCCGGCAAAATAGAGGTTGTAGGAGCCGTTGCGCTCGGTTGGGCTGGGGGCGAAGACGGTCACCAGTTTTACATCGGACGATCCGGCGCCCTGGTTGGTGGATGTGATGGACCAAGTGTTTCCTGTCATGGTGACGATGCCGACACCGGACAAGGCGACGCTGCTGACGCCGGCATCGGAGTTGATTGTCAGGGCGCCGGTGTGGCTGCCGGTGGCGCTTGGCGTGAAGCTGACGTTCAGCGTGCAATCCGCGCCGGGCGAGAGTGCGGCAGGGCAGTTGTGTTTTACGGTAAAGTCGCCGCTGGTCAGGATGTTGTAGAGATTGGCCGCTGTGCCGCCGCTGTTGCGAAGCGTCAGCGTTTGCGCCGCAGAGGCGCTGTTTACTTCCTGGTTGCCGAAGGGCAGGGCGCTGCTGCCGAGTTCGAGCCTGGGGGCGGCAGACGCTGTGCTGCCGACCAGCAATTCGTAGCCGCCGAATCCGCCCTTGACGCCCAGCGCGTCGTTGAGCAATGCGCCGACCACCCGCACCAGATATTTTCCGGCAGGGAGATTGTCCACGGCGAGGTTTGCCGTCCACTGCCCGGATGCGTCCTGCGTTACGTTGGCGCTGGCGAGATAAACGCCGTTTTCCGGTTCCAGTTTTATATAGCTGAGATAGCCCAGAGTGGCATCTCCCTTGAAGGTTACGGTTGCTTTGCCCGCGCTCGCCAGGTTGAAACTCCACAGATCCTGGTCGTCGCGGCTGCCGCCTGCGGGGCTGGCGTTGCTGTAGCCGATGTGCCCGGTGGCGGTGACGCCCGGCGTCAGCGCTTGGGCGACTGTGTCGTTGGGTTCGGTGTCGCCGGCTCTCGACGGCGATGCGAGATCGAGGCTGACGTTGTAGCTGACGTTGTCGGCGGCGCCCAGCCGGCAGGCGCTGCATTCGATCTTGAGAAAATAGCTGCCGGCCTTGAGCGGGTAGGGGCCGGCGTAGTCGAAGAGGTCGCCGGCGCCGCTCGGCAGGAAGCGGAACATCGCCGAAGAGCCGATGCCGTACAGGATGTTGTTGCCGCTATCGAGCAGCCAGGCATCGGAATTCCAGCCGGCAGGCAGCGCGGAACTGGTTCCCTTGATGGTGACGTTGGCGTCGTCGGCGAGGGTGAAAGGTAGGGTGCGGCTGATGTTGGTTTGGGTGAGGGTGAAACTTTCATTCAATGCCTGGGCGCAGTTGGCGACGCCGGACAGGAGTATGAACAGGAATGTGGTGATCGATAGGCGGGACATGATGTGCTTTCCTGGTTTTTTGGTTTGCGTTGCGGCAATGTGGTAATGGGTGATGGGTGATGGGGAATGGGTGATGAAAACTTTCCTACCATTATCCAGCTTGGCTGGGTGCAATAACCAACGGGCAATTGCGCCGTATGCACACAAGTCAAATCAAGCCGTTCGTGCTGAGCTTGTCGAAGCATGAACGGCTTGATTTGACTTGTGTGCATACGGTAGTCGTAGGGTGGATAAGCGTGAGCCGCATCCACCAAGCCGACGCAGACAAGGTGGATGCGGCTCACGCTTATCCACCCTACCTACTGAAACGCTTTCTCCGCGCCTCTGCGGAGAATATTTCTTTGTTCCGGTTCGTCCGGCTTTATGCCCCCCGGTTCCCTGCGCACTGTGGTTCAGACTGTCGCCGCAGCCAGTCCTTCTTCGGCGAATTCCAGCCGCACTTTGTCGTTTCCGTCCATGTCCACCGTTACTTTGCCGCCGCCGGTTAAGCGACCGAACAGCAGTTCGTCCGCCAGCGCCTTGCGGATGGTGTCCTGGATCAGGCGCGCCATCGGGCGGGCGCCCATGGCGGGGTCGAAGCCGTGTTTGGCGAGGTGGGTTTTCAGCGCTTCGGTGAAGGCGATTTCGACTTTCTTTTCGTGCAGTTGTTCTTCCAGTTGGATCAGGAATTTGTCCACCACGCGCAGGATGACTTGCGCGTCGAGCGCGGCGAAGGAGATGATGGCGTCCAGCCGGTTGCGGAATTCCGGGGTGAACATGCGCTTGATGTCCGCCATTTCGTCGCCGACCTTGGTCGCCTGGGTGAAGCCTATGCCGGTTTTATTCAGCGATTCGGCGCCGGCGTTGGTGGTCATGATGATCGCCACGTTGCGGAAATCCGCCTTGCGTCCGTTGTTGTCGGTCAGCGTGCCATGGTCCATCACTTGCAGCAGGATGTTGAAGATATCCGGGTGCGCTTTTTCGATTTCGTCGAGCAGTAGCACCGCATAGGGATGCTTGGTGATTGCTTCGGTGAGCAGCCCTCCCTGTTCGAAGCCGATGTAGCCGGGCGGCGCGCCGATCAGGCGCGATACTGCGTGGCGCTCCATGTATTCCGACATGTCGAAGCGGATCAGCTCTATCCCCAACACGTAGGCCAGTTGCCGCGCCACTTCGGTTTTGCCGACGCCGGTTGGGCCGGAGAACAGGAAGGAGCCTATGGGTTTCAGCGGGTTGCCGAGGCCGGAGCGCGCCATTTTGATTGCGGTCGCCAGCGCTTCGATGGCTTTGTCCTGGCCGAACACCACACTTTTCAGGTCGCGCTCTAATGTTTTCAGCGCGTTTTTGTCGTCGGTGGAAATGTTTTTCGGCGGGATGCGCGCGATTTTGGCGATGATTTCTTCGATTTCCTTGTTGGTGATGGTTTTTTTCTGCCTGGATTTGGGCTGGATGCGTTGCGCAGCACCAGCTTCGTCGATTACGTCGATGGCTTTGTCGGGCAGGTGGCGGTCGTTGATGTAGCGCGCCGACAGTTCCGCTGCGGTGGTTAGTGCGGCTGCGGTGTATTTCACGCCGTGGTGCGCCTCGAAGCGCGATTTCAGGCCGCGCAGGATGGAGATGGTTTCATCCACCGAGGGTTCCGCCACGTCGATTTTCTGGAAGCGCCGCGAGAGCGCGTGATCTTTTTCGAACACGCCGCGAAATTCGTTGTAGGTGGTCGCGCCAATGCAGCGCAACTGGCCGGAGCTTAAGGCCGGCTTGAGCAGGTTGGAGGCGTCCAGCGTGCCGCCGGAGGCAGCGCCCGCGCCGATTAGGGTATGGATTTCGTCGATGAACAGGATCGCGTGGGCGTCTTCGGTGAGTTGTTTCAATACTGCTTTCAGGCGCTGTTCGAAATCGCCGCGGTATTTGGTGCCGGCCAGCAGCGCGCCCATGTCGAGGGAATACACTGTGCTTTCGGCCAGCACGTCGGGCACGTTGCGCTCGACGATGCGGCGCGCCAGCCCTTCGGCGATGGCGGTTTTGCCGACGCCGGCCTCGCCCACCAGCAGCGGGTTGTTCTTGCGGCGTCGGCACAGGGTCTGGATGACGCGCTCCAATTCGTTGTCGCGCCCGATCAGCGGGTCGATTTTGCCGGCGGTGGCTTGCGCGTTGAGGTTGGCGGTGAAGTTTTCCAGCGCGCCGGTCGGTGCGGCTTCCTGTTCCGCTTCCTGTCCTGCGTCGGAATGCGCCGGCGCTGCCTCCGGCACTTTGGTTATGCCGTGGGAGATGAAATTCACCACGTCCAGGCGGCTGATGCCTTGCTGGGTGAGAAAATAGACGGCGTGCGAGTCTTTTTCGCCGAAAATGGCGACCAGGATGTTGGCGCCGCTTACTTCTCTCTTGCCGGACGATTGCACATGCAGGATGGCGCGCTGTATGACACGCTGGAAGCCCAGCGTCGGCTGGGTGTCCACATCGCCTATGCCGCCCACTAAGGGCGTGTGGCTGGCGACGAAATCCGTCAGCCCGCGGCGCAATTCCTCGATTTTCGCCGCGCAGGCGCGTAGCACTTTGGCCGCCGTCGGGTTGTCCAGCATCGCCAGCAGCAGGTGTTCCACTGTGATGAATTCATGGCGTTTCTTGCGCGCTTCGATGAACGCCATGTGTAGGGATGCTTCCAATTCCTGCGCAATCATTATCTATTGCTCCTCCATCACGCATTTCAGCGGATGCTGGTATTCCATCGAAAAAATATGGACTTGTTCCACCTTGGTGCGCGCCACATCCAGCGTGTAGACGCCGCATACGCCAACGCCTTCATTATGCACCTTAAGCATGATCTGCAACGCTTGTTCGCGGCTTTTTGCAAAAAAACGCTCCAACACCGCCACCACGAAATCCATGGGCGTGAAATCGTCGTTGAGCAACAGCACCTTGAAAAGCGGCGGCGGCTTGGCGCGGGTGCGTTGCGCTTCAATGGTGTTGCCGGCAAAATTTTTGTCGCTCATCGGGTGTCAGAGGACAGAAGACAGAGGACAGAGGACAGAAAAATCGCCTCGAAGTTTGCCTTTGGTCTTGCGTTCGCTGTTTTTCGGGAAGGGGAGCGGTTCAGGTTTTCCAGTCTCATGTTGTTCTTGGCGGTTTGAAAAAGGGTTTTCAGGTTGATTCCAATTTGATGTTTATTTTGACGCCGATGGTGAATTTTTCAAGTCCCCGGCTAAGTTTGGACAGGGTAAATTTGTTCCCGGCACGGAAAAAACCGATTCACCGCAGAGGACGCGGAGGAAACACCCCTCATGCTTTTCCTTTGCGTCCTCCGCGTCCTCTGCGGTGAAAAAGGTTTTGTCTTTATGGGTTGCCGCCATGAGTCAAACAGAGTCGCGTCGCGGCTCAGTTTTCCTGGGATTCATGAATGTCTTCCATCATTGATTTTTATCATGAATTTCAGAGAACAAATTTACTCTGCTAAGTTGGATTTACCCTTTTCGCGCGCCTTGTTTTCCTTGTCCTGCGCGCGCAATTCCCGGAGCCGCGCCTCGGCGGTGGAAAGCAGGTAGAAGTCGTTGCCGCCGCTTTTCAGGCCGATCTGCAATTGGGTGATCGCCGCTCCGAGATTACCCTGGTGGAAATACGCTTCCGCCAGCGCCTGGTTGGATTGCAGCGTTTTACCCTGCGCGGCGTAGCCTTGCGCCTGGAGCTGATATAGGTGCACATCGCTCGGGTAGGATAGCAGCTCATTCGCCACTACTTTCATCGCTTCCCCATAGTGTTTGGCTTGCAGCAGCGCTTCGGCGTAGCCGTAGACCAGGGCGCGCCGGTTGGGGAAGCTGTGCAGCGCGGCGCGATAATGCGCCAGCGCCGCATCCTCCTTGCCGGTCGCCAATTTGATCTGCGCCGCCAGGTTTTCGACGATGGCGTTGGCCGGCAGGCTCTGACGCAATAGCGCCAATTCCCGCTCCGCCCGCTCGAAATTCCGCGCCCGCATCAGCGCTGCGGCAAGCCCGTAACGCTGGGCGGCCTCGTTGACGTATTTTTTCTCGCGCAGCGATTCCTCGAAATAGGTCACGGCCTGGGCGGGTGTGCCGTCCTGCGCGCGCAGCTTGGCGCGCAACAGGTAAAAATCGGGGCTGTCCGGCACTTGACGGTAGGGGGTGTCCTTCAGCCGGTTCTGGATGTCGGCGATGCGTTCGCTGGTCATCGGATGGGTGCGCAGGTAATCCGGCGCGTTGCTGTCGTACAGCCGCCCGGCCTTCTGCAAGCGCTCGAAAAACGTCTCGGCGGCATGGGCGTCGAAACCGGCTTGCGAGAGGATTTGCAGTCCCACCCGGTCGGCCTCGCGTTCGTGGTCGCGGGTGAAATTCAGGTAATTCTGCATGGAGCCTGCCTGCGCCGTGGCGATAGCGGCGCTGCTGAGTTGCGGATTGGAGCGCGAGGCGAGGATTGCCACCGCCACTGCCGCCAACGAAGTCAACATGCTTTGCTTTTCTTTATCCATCATGCGCGCCAGGTGATGCTGGATGACGTGCGAGATTTCATGGCCGAGCACTGCCGCCAGTTCCGATTCGTTCTGCGCCGACTGCACCAGCCCGGTATGCACGCCGATGAAACCGCCGGGCAGGGCGAATGCGTTCAGCGTGGCGTCCTTGATTACGAAAAACTCGAAATCCTGGCGGTTGTCCGGGCTGGTCGCGACCAGCCGGTAGCCGAGATTGTTCAGGTATTCGGTCAGTTCGGCGTCGTTAAGCAAGCTGCGGTCGCGGCGGATTTCCGCCATGATGGTTTCGCCCAGGCGCCGCTCCACCTGCGGCGAAAAGGCGGACTGCGCCACCTCGCCCAGTTCCGGCAGGCCGTCGGCATACGCTGGGGGAATGGCAATCGTGGCGATAAACAACGCCAGGGCAATTAGTCGGCTAAATTTCAACCTGGAAACCTCCGTTGAACGGGCTGGAGTGTGCGGTTTTCCGGGTGCAGGGCATACCCGACGGCCTGACGGCCTGGGCACAAGAGGTGCAACGACGAAGAATGGTTTGTTCCATTCTGAGAAGTTGCAACGCCGCCATGCGCCCGGAAAACCGTGCAATCCAGCCCGCAGCCGTTCTCACCAAACGGGTGGACGCGAAATAGATGACAAAGTTGTTTAGCACCGCCATGTTACACATCTTGGCAAGCGGTCAACGGAGGTTTCTAGGTTCATGGTGCTATGATAGCGGTTTTATTCAGGAAGTTCACCGATGTCGAGCGAATTTACTCATTTTGACGCAGCCGGCCAAGCGCACATGGTCAATGTGGCGGATAAAACCGAAACCCGCCGTATTGCCCGCGCCGCCGGAAAAATCGCGATGCAGCCGGCCACCTTGCAACTCATCCTGGATGGCCACGGCAAAAAAGGCGATGTGCTGGGTGTCGCGCGCATCGCGGCGATTCAGGCTTCCAAACGCACTGCCGAACTGATCCCGCTGTGCCATCAACTGGCGCTGACCCGCGTCGGCGTGGAATTCCAGGTGGATGAGGCAAGCGCGGAAATCGAGTGTAGCGTCACCGCCGAGACGCTAGGGCGCACCGGCGTCGAGATGGAAGCCCTGACGGCGGCCAGCATCGGCCTGTTGACCATTTACGATATGTGCAAGGCGGTGGACCGCGGCATGACTATCAAGGAACTCCGCCTGCTGGAAAAATTCGGCGGCAAATCGGGGCATTGGCGCGCGGCTGAATAAGCTTGGTTTGAGTGATGTCTCTATATTCCTGAGCCTGAACCAAAAAAATAGCTTCACCGCTAAAGACGCAGAGAAATAATGACCTCAGCGCCTCCGCGTCTCTGCGGCGAAAAGCATTTCAGACTGTCGCCCGCAATGCCTGATCGATGTCGGCAAGGATGTCGTCGATGTGTTCTATGCCGATGGACAGGCGCACCATGTCTTCCTTGACGCCGGCCTGTTCCAGTTCCGCCGCCGAGAGTTGGCGGTGGGTGGTGGTGGCCGGGTGGCAGGCGAGCGATTTGGCGTCGCCGATATTGACCAGGCGGGTGATGAGCTGAAGCGCGTCGATGAATTTAGCGCCGGCGTCGCGCCCGCCCTTGATGCCGAAGCCGAGGATGCTGGAAGCCTTGCCACCCATGTATTTGTCCACCAGCGGTTTGCTCGGGCTGTCGGGAAGCCCCGCGTATTGCACCCAGGTGACCAGCGGATGCTCTTTCAGGCGCTGGGCTACGGTCATCGCGTTGGCGCAATGCCGCTCCATGCGCAGCGCCAGGGTTTCGATGCCTTGCAGGATGAGGAAGGCGTTGAACGGCGAGATTGCCGCACCCATGTTGCGCAGCGGCACCACGCGGGCGCGCGCGATGTAGGCGGCTGCGCCGAAGGCTTCGGTGTACACCACGCCGTGGTAGGAAACGTCCGGTTTGCTGAGGCGCGGGAAACGATCTTTGTGTTCTGCCCAGGGAAATTTGCCGGAATCGACGATGATGCCGCCTATGCTGGTGCCGTGGCCGCCCATGTACTTGGTCAGGGCATGCACCACGATGTCCGCGCCGTGCTCGAAGGGGCGGCACAGATAGGGCGTCGGCACGGTGTTGTCGACGATTAGCGGGATGCCGTGGGCGTGGGCGAGTTCCGCCAGCGCGCCGAAATCCACCACGTTGCCGAGCGGGTTTCCGATGGATTCGCAGAATATCGCTTTGGTTTTCGCGTCTATCAGTTTTTCGAAACTGGAAATATCGTGGTATTCGGCGAAGCGCGCTTCTATCGCGTATTGCGGCAGGGTGTGGGCGAACAGGTTGTAGGTGCCGCCGTAGAGCGTACTGGTGGTGACGATGTTGTCGCCGGCCTCGGCGATGGTCATAATCGCGTAGGTGATCGCCGCCATGCCGGAAGCCAGTGCCAGCGCCGCGACGCCGCCTTCGAGTTCGGCCACGCGCTTTTCCAATACGTCGGTGGTAGGGTTCATGATGCGGGTGTAGATATTGCCGGCCACCTTCAGGTCGAATAAGTCGGCGCCGTGCTGGGTGCTGTCGAACGAATAGGACGTGGTCTGGTAGATGGGCACCGCGACGGCATGCGTGGTCGCTTCCGGGGTGTATCCGCCATGCACGGCGATAGTTTCGAATTTCATACGGTCTCCTGAATGGTGGTTTTTAAGAGTCAACAACAGGAATTTTATCAGTTATGCGACTACTTTTGCGGATTTGGGTGCTGGCGCTAGGCTTGCTGGCGTTGCCTGCCGTTGCCGCGTCCCCGACCACGTTCCAGCCGGTGGTCGGCGGCGGGCTGCTGTGCCGCGATCAGATAGATCATGTTTATTTTACGGATTACCTGATCCAGGCCTTTAAAGCGCCCTACAAGACCGAAGGGGAAGCCTATTGGTTCAAGCCGGATAATGGTCAGAAACTGTTCGGGCTGGAACTTACGGATATATTCGTCAGCGTCGATGGCAGCCGCTATGCCTTTCTCGGCGTGATTTTGAAGGAAAAACTGGAGGACGCGGCGAAAAAACTGCTCGAATTAAGAGGGTTGCGCTTCGAACCTTATGCGCCCATGGGGGAGGTCGCCGGCCCACATGTGCTGCGCTCACCGGAAGGCGCTTTCCTGATCCGTTACGACACCACGCACAGCAAGCTGTATTGCGCCAAACACCGCATAGACCCGTGGCGCGGCGAGGCGACGCCGCCGAATTGGTGGTGGGATGCACACGGATTTTGGCGCTACGTGCCGCGCTATCAATTGCCTCTTACGCCTCCCAGTCCTTGAATTCTAGGCCGGGTGAGGCGGAATCCAATATTAAGGGGATGGGGGATGTACTAAGGGATGGGGGATGGGGGATGGGTGATGAAAACCACCTCTCATCCCCCATTACCCATTACCCATCCCCCATTACCCAATCACCCAATTCTCAGTCCCTCAGTCAGATGAGGAGCGAGCGTTTGCAGCAATTGGTGGAAGATTCTCGGGTTGCCGGCGACGATGTTGCCGCTTTCCATGTGCTTTTCGTTGCCGGAAAAATCGCTCACCAATCCGCCGGATTCCTGCACCAGCAGGCAGCCGGCGGCGATGTCCCATTTGGAGAGGCCGATTTCCCAGAAGCCGTCGAAACGTCCCGCTGCAGTGTAGGCCAAGTCAAGCGCGGCCGAGCCGGGGCGGCGCACGCCGGCGGTTTTTTGCACCATGTCGCGGAACATCGCCATGTAGGCGTCAAGGTGAGTAAAATCGCGAAACGGGAAGCCGGTGCCGATCAGCGCATCATCAAGTTGCTTGCGCTTGCTCACGCGCAGCCGCCGGTCGTTAAGGAAGGCGCCGCCGCCGCGCGAGGCGGTGAATAGGTCGTTGCGACCGGGGTCGTAAATCACTGCCTGCGACAGCACGCCATTGTGCTCCAGCGCAATGGATACGGCATATTGCGGGAAGCCGTGGAGGAAATTGGTGGTGCCGTCGAGCGGGTCTATAATCCACAGAAATTCCGAATCCCCTTGCGCGCCGCTTTCTTCTGCTAAAATAGCGTGTTTTGGGTAAGCGTCGAGCAAGG
This sequence comes from Sulfuricellaceae bacterium, assembly GCA_041674485.1. Lineage (GTDB taxonomy): Bacteria > Pseudomonadota > Gammaproteobacteria > Burkholderiales > Sulfuricellaceae > JAGXQV01. The sequence goes on along the minus strand of JBAYVP010000026.1, from coordinate 9,741 downwards.
TTTCGATAATCGCGACTTCCGCAGCCTTGTCCACCTCGCTGACGAAATCGTTGTGCTGCTTGCGCGTGACGGTGAGTGCATCAAGGTCGCGGGTGGCGCGGTTGATGACGCCGCCGGCGCGGCGTGCGGCTTTGACCGCGATGGTGAGCATGGGGTGCATGTTAAAGAACGTCCAGTCGAATGCCAAGGTTAGCCAGCCATTTTAAATGATTCCTCGCCAATGATGAAATCCGTTTCCGCGTTAGACCGCATTCGTGTGGTTTTGAGCCACACTTTCCACCCCGGCAATATCGGGGCGGTGGCGCGGGCAATGAAAACCATGGGGCTTGGTCGGCTGTATCTGGTCAATCCGCAACGTTTCCCCGATGCCGAGGCGACGACGCGCGCGACAGGCGCCGCAGATGTGCTCGAACGGGCGCAGGTGTGCGCTACGCTCGACGAGGCTTTGCAGGGGACGGTGCTGGCGGTGGCGACCACTTCGCGCCGCCGCGATTTGTCACACCCGCTGTTCACCCCACGGGCAGCCGCGCCGCTGTTGCTTGCCGAGGCGCAGCACGGCGAGGTGGCGCTGTTGTTCGGCGCGGAAACCAGCGGCCTGACCAACGCCGAATTGGACCGTTGCCAGATGTTGCTGATGATCCCGACCAATCCCGAATTTGCGTCGCTGAATCTGGCGTCTGCGGTGCAGGTGTTGGCCTACGAACTGCGCGCCGCGCTGCCGGACGGCGCGTTGCCGTCGGCGGAGGAAGAGGGGAATAGGGCGAGTTTCGAAGAAGTTGAGGGGTTTTACGGCCATCTCGAACAAGCTATGATGGCAAGCGGCTTTCTCGATCCGGCCAGCCCGAAGCGCCTGATGCACCGGCTGCGCCGCCTGTTTGCGCGGGCGCGACTGGAGCGGGAGGAGATCAATATTCTGCGCGGCATACTCACTTCGCTCGCCCCGCGGGATAAAAAATAGTCCCCACGCATAAAAAAACAGTTGATTGTTTGGAAGTTCGCGATAACATAGCCGTCTTCTTGGGGTTGATATATTTTAAAAAGCCACAATGTATAATGTATACTTGCAGGCTAGGGACTAGAGTCCAGTGGATGTTACACTATGCGCCGGAGGGGTGTTAGCCCCCCAGTCTCTAAAAAACAGGATAAATGTGCTCAATCATTTGCGTGAAGATATTGCCGTTGTATTCGACCGCGACCCGGCGGCGCGTTCCACCTGGGAGGTGCTTACCACCTATCCGGGGGTGCATGCGTTGTTGATTTTTCGCCTGTCGCAGCGGCTGTGGCGCTGGGAATTGAAATGGGCGGCGCGTTTTTTGTCGTTTCTCGGGCGCTGGTTCACCGGCATTGAAATTCATCCGGGAGCGACGATAGGCAGACGTTTTTTTATCGACCACGGCATGGGGGTGGTGATCGGCGAGACCGCCGAAATCGGCGACGACTGCACTTTGTATCATGGCGTGACGCTGGGCGGCACCTCGTGGAACCGGGGCAAGCGCCACCCCACCTTGGGGCGGGGCGTGGTGGTGGGTGCGGGCGCCAAGATACTCGGTCCGATCACTATCGGCGAAGGCGCGAAAATCGGCTCGAATGCGGTGGTGGTGCGCGATGTTCCGCCGGGAGCGACTGCCGTCGGCATTCCTGCGCGCATTCTGGATGGCGATAAAGCGGAACAGCGCGAGAACAAGGCGCGCAAAATGGGATTTTCCGCCTACGCGATCAGCGAGGACATGAACGATCCCTTTGTCAAGGCGATACATGCGATGCTCGATCATGCTTCGGTGACGGATCAGCGTATCGGGCTGATACTTGAGCAAATGAAGAAATGCGGTATGGAAGTTGAACAGGATGTGGCGGTGGCGGAAGCGTTTGATGTGAATTATTTAAATAAGATAGTTGATTAATGTTGTAAAGTATTGTAGAGTTGTTTTCATAAATCCATTGGAGGGTAAATATCATGCGTTTGACTACAAAAGGCCGCTTCGCGGTGACAGCTATGTTGGATTTGGCGATGCGTCAAGGTGGCGGACCGGTGACACTGTCCGGCATCAGCGACCGTCAAAAAATTTCCTTGTCTTATCTTGAGCAATTGTTCGGCAAATTGCGCCGCTTTGGGCTGGTGGAGAGCGTGCGCGGGCCGGGCGGCGGCTATTATCTGGCCAAGAAAATGGACGACATTACGGTGGCGGACATTATTCTGGCGGTGGACGAGACGATGGATTCCACCCAGTGCGGCGGCTTGGGCAATTGCCACGACGAGCACGAATGCACGACCCACGAGTTGTGGACTACCCTTAACACCAAAATCCTCGAATACCTGTCGTCGATCAGGATGTCCCATCTGGTGGCTAAACAGTGCGAGGGGAAACCCGATTTTGTCGGCGATGTGAAGGGAGTGCGGGGCGCGCGTCAAGCGAAGAATGCTGCCGTCGTATCTTGACCACAATGCCGCCACCCCGCTCGACGAGCGGGTGCTGGCGGCAATGTTCCCCTATTTCCGCGAACATTTCGGCAATCCATCCAGCCGCCATGAATATGGCCGGGAAGCGCGCCGCGCCGTAGATCTGGCGCGCGAGCAAGTGGCCGCAGCGGTGGGCGCGCATCCTTCCCAGGTTATTTTCACCAGCGGCGGCAGCGAAGCGAATAATCTGGCTATTCGCGGCGTTGCCGCCTACCTGCCGAAAACGCAGGTGGCGGTGAGCGCCATCGAACATCCTTGCGTGATGAAACCGGCACAGGAATTGCATAGGCAAGGCTGGGCGCTCAGGAAAGTCGCGGTAATGTCCGACGGCAGCGTCGATGTCCGCGACCTGGAAAACGCCTTGCGCGCGCCGACCGGCCTGGTTGCGGTGATGCTGGCGAACAACGAAACCGGCGTGTTGCAGGATGTCGCGAAATTGTCGGAAATCTCACATAATCGCGGCGCGCTGTTGCATACCGACGCCGTGCAGGCGCTGGGCAAGATACCGGTGAATTTCGCGGCGCTCGCTGTGGACATGCTGAGCTTGTCCGCCCACAAAGCTTATGGGCCGAAAGGCGTCGGCGCTTTGGTGGTGGGCGCAAATGTGGAATTGCAGCCGCTGATTGTCGGCGGCGGGCACGAGAAGGGGCTGCGCGCAGGCACCGAAAACGTGCCGGGCATCGTCGGATTCGGCGTGGCCTGCGAGTTGGCGGCTGCGCGTGTTGCGGATTTCGCCGAACGGGTAGGCGCTTTGCGCGATGAGCTGGAACGTGGCTTGAGCGCTTTGGGCGCGACGCTTTTTGGAGCGGATGCGCAACGTTTGCCGAACACCGGTTTCTTCGCCTTTAACGGCATAACGGGCGAAACCTTGGTAATGGCGCTGGATCGCGCCGGTTTTGCCGTCGCCAGCGGCGCTGCATGCTCCAGCGGCAGCGCTCAAGCCAGCGCCACGCTGCTGGCGATGGGCGTGAGCGACGAGCTGGGGCGTGGCGCGGTGCGCGTGAGCCTGGGCAAGGATACGACGAGCGTTCAGGTTCAGGCATTTCTGCATGCCTTGCAAGGCGAAGTGGCGCGGTTGCGCGGTCTTGCCGCCATGGCGGTTTGAAGAATGTACGTAGATCAAGCACTGGTGCGGTTCTCCGGGTGATTTTTTCACCGCAGAGACGCTTCAGACGCAGAAGATTTTGTAGGATAATGGTATGGTTTCACTATCCGTTATATTTCTCTGCGCCTGAAGCGTCTCTGCGGTAAATATTTTTGGTTCCGGCTTATCTGGCTTATGGATAAGCAGAAAATTAACGTGCCCCGTTTTTTTCTCCGCGCTTCTGCGTTTCTCGCGGTTAAGCAGTTGCTGTTATCAGGTATTAAGGAGAATTGCCATGGTTAAGACACCGATTTATTTGGATTATTCCGCCACCACGCCGGTCGATCCGCGCGTGGCGGAGCGGATGATTCCCTACCTGACCGAAAAATTCGGCAATCCGGCGAGCCGTTCCCATCCTTTCGGTTGGGAAGCGGAAAAGGCCGTGGAAGATGCGCGCGCACAAGTCGCGGCGCTGGTCAACGCCGATCCCAAGGAAATTATCTGGACTTCCGGCGCCACCGAATCCAACAACCTCGCTATCAAGGGCGCGGCGCATTTCTACTCCGGTAAAGGCAAACACTTGGTGACGGTGATGACCGAGCACAAGGCGGTGCTGGACACCATGCGCCATCTGGAAAGCGAAGGCTTCGAGGTGACTTATCTCGCGCCGGAAGCAAATGGTTTGGTGGATGTGGAAAAATTCACCGCCGCATTGCGCCCGGACACCATCCTGGCTTCGGTGATGCTGGTCAACAACGAGATCGGAGTGATCCAGGACATCGCGGCTTTCGGTGAAATCTGCCGCAGCAAGGGCGTGTTGTTTCACGTCGATGCCGCCCAGGCCACCGGCAAGGTGGCTATCGACCTGGCTACGCTGAAAGTCGATCTGATGTCCTTTTCGGCTCACAAAACCTACGGGCCGAAAGGCATAGGCGCGCTGTACGTGCAGCGCAAGCCGCGCATCCGCCTGGAAGCGCAGATGCACGGCGGCGGTCACGAGCGCGGCTTGCGTTCCGGCACGCTGGCCACACACCAGATCGTCGGCATGGGCGAAGCTTTCCGTATCGCTCAGGAGGAAATGGTGAGCGAGAACGGGCGTATCCGCAGTTTGCGCGACCGCCTGCACCAGGGACTGGCGAAAATCGAAGAAGTCCACGTCAACGGCGACATGGAAAGCCGCGTGCCGCACAACCTCAACATCAGCTTCAACTTCGTCGAAGGCGAATCGCTGATTATGGCGGTGCGCGATCTGGCGGTTTCCAGTGGCTCCGCCTGCACTTCGGCAAGCCTGGAGCCTTCTTACGTGCTGCGCGCGCTGGGGCGTAGCGACGAGCTGGCGCACAGCTCCATCCGCTTTACCCTGGGACGTTTCACCACCGAAGAAGAAGTGGACTACACAGTAGACCTGGTCACCCGGAATATCGACCGCCTGCGCGAAATGTCCCCGCTGTGGGACATGTACAAGGAAGGCATCGATTTAAGCACCGTCAAATGGGCAGCGCATTAAAAACAGTGCTGAGTTAAAAGTGCTGAGTGCTGAGAAAAAAGCATCACGTAGCGATACAACGGACTCAGTACGCAGCACTGAGCACGCAGCCACTTGGTAGGTAGGGTGGGCACGTTTTTGTGCCCACGCGGTGGGTGGATGATATTTCCGCGTGGGCACAAAAAACGTGCCCACCCTACCGAATTAGCACTGGTTTCGACGAAGGAGAAACACCATGTCTTACAGCACAAAAGTATTGGATCATTACGAGCACCCGCGCAACGTCGGGAGTTTTTCCCAGGACGACGACGAAGTGGCGACCGGCATGGTCGGTGCGCCGGCTTGCGGCGATGTGATGAAATTACAGATCAAAGTGAACAAGGATGGCATCATCGAAGACGCCAAGTTCAAGACCTACGGCTGCGGTTCTGCGATAGCCTCGTCGTCGCTGGTCACCGAGTGGGTCAAAGGCAAGACGCTGGATCAGGCGCTGGAAATCAAAAACACCCAGATTGCCGAGGAACTGGCGTTGCCGCCGGTGAAAATCCACTGCTCGGTGCTGGCCGAAGACGCGATCAAGGCCGCCGTGGCGGATTACAAGGCCAGGCACGGCGCGACGGTGGAAACCAAGGTTTGTAGAGGCTAGGGACTAGAGGCTAGGGACTAGAGGCTAGAGGCTAGGGAGGGGGTTGGTTATACTAGCCTCTAGCCCCTAGTCTCTATATTAAGGAGAAACAAATGGCAGTCACATTAACTGAAAAAGCAGCGAAGCATGTTTCCAGCTTTATCACCAAGCGCGGCAGCGGCGTCGGCTTGCGCCTCGGCGTGCGCACCAGCGGGTGCTCCGGCATGGCTTACACGCTGGAATTCGCCGACGATGTCGCGGCGGACGACCAGCAGTTCGAAAGCTATGGCGTCAAGGTGTTTGTCGATCCCAAGAGCTTGACCTATATCGACGGCACCGAACTGGATTACGTGCGCGAAGGCTTGAGCGAAGGTTTCAAATTCAATAACCCCAACATCAAGAGCCAGTGCGGCTGCGGGGAAAGCTTCGGGGTCTGATGCCGAATCTTATGAATCCGAACCTGAATCTGGATTTCGAGAAAAACCATTTCGAACTATTCGGCCTGGCGCCGGGTTTCCAGCTCGATGTGGCGCGGCTTGAGCAAGCCTACCACGACATGCAGGCACAAGTACACCCAGACAAACATGCCCATCTGGGCGATGTCGAGCGCAGGCTGGCGATGCAGTGGGCGACCCATGCCAACGAAGCGTACCAGACCTTGCGCCAGCCTTTGAGCCGGGCGCGCTACCTGCTGCAACTGCACGGCGTGGCAGGCTCTGAAGACAGCAACACCGCGATGTCGCCGGCTTTCCTGATGGAACAGATGGAATGGCGCGAGGCCATCATGGAGGCCAAGGCCGCCCAAGTCGTGGACGATCTGGAAAGCCTGGCCGGACGGCTGCGCGCCGAGACGCAGCAACGCCAGGATGTCTTGCACCGGCTACTGGATGTCGAGCGCGATTATCGACAGGCGGCGGAACAAGTGCGCGAATTGAAATTCATGGAAAAATTGCGCGAGGAAATCAACTACGCGCTGGAAGCATTGGACGCATGATCCTAAGCCGGACAATTGCCGGAACCAAAAAATATTTACCGCAGAGACGCAGAAACGCAGAAATTTTGTAGAGTAATGGTATAGTTCTCCTGCTTTTTTTAGGAGGCGCAACGCCGCCATGCGACGCAAAAACCGTGCAATCCACTTCGTAGCAGGCTCACCAACCGAGTAACACGATAAGTCATGAAAAAATTTATTGGAATCGTAATGTTAAATATTCCATCAAGCGGTCAACTGAGGTTTCTAGGATAATGGCCTTACTGCAAATCGCCGAACCCGGTCTCTCCGCCGCCCCCCACCAGCACCGTCTGGCGGTGGGCATAGACCTGGGCACGACCAACTCGCTGGTGGGGACGGTGCGCAGCGGCATCGGCGTAGTGCTCAACGACGAAGACGGGCGGGCGCTGCTGCCTTCCGTGGTGCGTTATCTTGCCGCCGGCGAGGTCGAGGTCGGCCATGCGGCGCAAGCCATGCAAAGCGCCGACCCGCACAACACCATCATTTCGGTGAAACGCTTCATGGGGCGCGGCGTGCGCGACATCGCCAATATCACCGATTTACCCTACCAGTTCGTCGATGCGCCGGGCATGGTGCAAATCAAGACCGTCGCCGGGGTGAAAAGCCCGGTTGAAGTGTCGTCGGAAATCCTCAAGGCGCTACGTAGCCGCGCAGAGAAATCGCTGGGCGGCGAACTGGTGGGCGCGGTGATTACGGTGCCGGCCTATTTCGACGATGCGCAGCGCCAAGCCACCAAGGACGCGGCCAAGCTCGCCGGGCTGAACGTATTGCGCCTGCTCAACGAGCCGACTGCGGCTGCGGTGGCTTACGGCCTGGACAATGGCGCCGAAGGGGTGTACGTCGTGTACGACCTGGGCGGCGGCACTTTTGACGTGTCTATTCTGCGCTTGGCGCGCGGCGTGTTCGAAGTGATGGCGACCAACGGCGATTCGGCGCTGGGCGGCGACGATTTCGACCACCGCATTTATTGCTGGGTGCTGCAACAAACCGGGCTTTCCGCGCTGAGCGCGCAGGACACCCGCTTGTTGCTGACGCGCGCGCGCGAAGCCAAGGAAGAACTGACTTACCATGCCGAAACCCGCATCACCGCCGTGCTGTCCAGCGGCGAGACGGTGGACATGCCGCTGACCGGCAAGATATTCACCGAAATCACCCAGAGCCTGGTCAACAAAACCCTGGCGCCGACCAGAAAAGCCCTGCGCGACGCAGACTTAAGCATCGCAGAGGTCAAGGGTGTCGTGATGGTCGGCGGCGCGACCAGGATGCCGCAAATCCAGCGCGCGGTGGGCGAGTTTTTCGGCCAGGAGCCGCTCAACAACCTCGACCCCGATAAAGTGGTGGCGCTGGGCGCTGCGATCCAGGCCAATGTGCTGGCCGGCAACCGGTCCGGCGACGACTGGCTGTTGCTCGACGTGATCCCGCTGTCGCTCGGGCTGGAAACCATGGGCGGTTTGACGGAAAAAGTGATCCCGCGCAATTCCACCATCCCCGTGGCGCGCGCTCAGGAATTCACCACCTACAAGGATGGCCAGACCGCGATGAGCATCCATGTGGTGCAGGGCGAGCGCGAACTGGTTTCCGATTGCCGTAGCCTGGCCAAATTCGAATTGCGCGGCATCCCGCCGATGGCTGCGGGCGCTGCACGGGTGCGCGTGACCTTTCAGGTGGACGCCGACGGCCTGTTGTCGGTTTCGGCGCGCGAAAAAAATTCCGGGGTGGAAGCCTCGGTGGTGGTGAAGCCCTCGTATGGCCTCTCCGACGGCGAAATCGCCGACATGCTGAAAGCCTCCCAGCAACATGCGCGCGACGACATGGACGCGCGCAACCTGCGCGAGCAACAGGTGGATGCCGGACGCATCCTCGAAGCGGTCGCCGCAGCGCTGGAGGAAGACGGGCAATTGCTCAGCGCAGCCGAGCGGAAAACCATCGAAAAAAGCATGGCGGCGCTACGCAACACGCTGGAAGGCACAGCGCCTCATGCGATCAAGCTGGCAATCGAAGCGCTCAACCGCGCCACCGAAAACTTTGCCGCGCAGCGCATGAACGTCGGCGTGCAAAAAGCGCTGGCCGGACACAAGCTGGAAGACCTGGACGGATAACCCCTAGGGAGAATAAGCCATGCCGCAACTGATCGTGTTGCCCAATCAAAAACTTTGCCCCGATGGCGCGGTGATCGAAGCCAAAAGCGGCGTGTCGATCTGCGACGCGCTACTCGCCAACGATATCGAAATCGAACACGCCTGCGAGCAAGCTTGCGCCTGCACCACTTGCCATGTCATCGTGCGCAAAGGGTTCGACACGCTAGCACCTTCCGACGATCTGGAGGACGACATGCTGGACAAGGCCTGGGGGCTGGAGCCGAATTCCCGGCTAAGTTGCCAGGCGCTAATCGGAACGGGCGATCTGGTGATAGAAATACCCAAATACACCGTCAATCTGGCCAGCGAAAAGCATTAGGCGGCCAGGGGTTCGCACCCACGCAGGATTGACAGAACGCATCCAGTTGCGTTTAATAACTGTTGTAAACTAGTGAGGAGGGATCGACATGCCAACCAGTGTTGCTCTTAGCCAGCATTTCGAAGTCTTCATCAAGGGGCAGGTGGATTCAGGGCGCTATAACAACGCCGGCGAGGTGGTGCGCGCGGGGTTGCGTCTTCTGGAGGATACGCAGACACGCCATGCGCCTCAGTTGGAAGCATTGCGTTCCGCCGTTGCCGCAGGGCTTGCCAGTGGCAACGGACAGCCTGCCGACAAAGTGTTTGACCGGCTGGAGGCTAAATATCGCATGTTGGACATAGACCAATCAGCCTGATGCGATTTATCATTACGCCGCTTGCGGAACGGGATATTGAAGATATTGGTGATTATATCGCGAGAGACAACCCGCGCAGAGCGCTCGGTTTTATCACCGAATTGCGCGGTCAGTGTGCCAGGCTTGCCAAAACGCCACAGATATGCCTTGCGCGGGGGAAATTGTCCGGATTGGATTGTTCCCAGCGGGATGCAATGCAAGGCGCAAATTGCGCCGTGTAGCCATTCTACACAAGCAATTTGCAACGCGGCAGTGCGCCCGCTG
>JBAYVP010000025.1:0-28116 GCA_041674485.1 Sulfuricellaceae bacterium | reverse complement strand
GGGAATCTCGCATCCCATCATTGATCGTGAAAATGTCAAAAAATCATCAAGATGTAATGCTCCCCATCATTTAACTTGACCAAAAATGCCCATTTCTACATCACGATAGGTGAACGTACTCATCAGCGTGGGAATGCCGCCCCGGACGCTCCAGCGTCGCGTAGCGTTACCCATCCAACCGGCAAAACCACAAAGCTTTTGACGATTCGCCTGCCGAAATAATAGAGGCCGAAGCAAGTAAAGCGACATGCCTTGCCTCTCTTCCCTGCGTTCTTTAACGCCTCTGCGTAAAATCCTGTTGCTTTATTAGCATATCTATGCGCTTACTGTTCTACCCGCCATATTGGGACGCTGGAGCGTCCCATGCGTGCGTTCCCACGCTGGAGCGTGGGAACGATCAATAACGCATTGTTTTTTCTCAGCGTCTCAGCGGTTCAACTTTTTCGGATTAAAAATCTTTCACCGCAGAGGCGCAGAGGCGCTGAGAGATAAAACACTGGGCGCAATCAGGCAAACCATGCGTTTCCCTGCGTCTCCGCGCCTCTGCGGTGAAGCTTTTTTGTTTCTACAATTTTAGACGGACAGCGCGACGCAATCCTTGTAGATGCAACGATCCATTATTACCGTGATGCCGGCCTGGCGCGCACGTTGCGCCGCAGCTACGTTGACTATGCCTTCCTGTATCCAGATGGCGGGGATGTTCAGCGCGATGCATTCGTCCACCAGGGCGTCGAGATGTTCAGCGGCGCGGAATACGTCCACCAGATCGATTTTGCCCGGCACTTCGCTAAGGCGGGCGTAGGCTTTTTCGCCCAGCACTTCACTGATGGCCGGGCGCACCGGCACTATCCGGTAGCCGAAGCCTTGCAAGGCCTGGGCTACCGTGTAGCTGGGGCGATCCGGCTTGGGCGACAGTCCCACCACGGCGATGGTTCCGGTTTCCTGTAACAGCACGCGTAGCGCTTCGGGGGTAGGGTTGGCGAACATGGGTTATTTTCCTTGACGAATTGCTCTAAATTTCGGCACGCTTACCCGGCGACTTTGAAGCGTTCGACCAGCGCGCGCATTTCTTCCGCCGTTTGGCTCAAGGCATAGGTGTCTTTCCATGCCTGTTTGGCGGATTCGGTATTGTCTTCGATCAGGCCGGATATCCGCTCCATGTTCCGGGCAACGTCTTCGCTGGCGACCGACTGTTGCTTTGCTGCGGCAGCGATATGCTGCGCCATGTCGGTGACTTGGTTGCTGGTGACGGTGATCTGATCCAAGTTTTTGCCGCTGGCCTGCATCATGGAAATGCCGCCCTCCACTTCCTTGACGGCGCGCTCCATGGAGGATACCGCAGCCAGGGTTGTGGACTGGATTTCATCGACGGTGCGGGAAATGTCGGTGGTGCTGGTGGCGGTGCGCTCGGCCAGTTTCCTGACTTCGTCGGCGACTACCGCGAATCCCCGTCCCTGTTCGCCTGCGCGGGCGGCCTCAATGGCGGCGTTGAGCGCCAGCAGGTTGGTCTGGTCGGCGATTTCCTTGATGGTCTGGGTGATTTCGCCGATGCGCTGGATGGCTTGGGAGAGTTCGGTGATGGTGCCGCTGGAAGATTGCACCGCTTCCACCACGCGCGAGGTGGCATCCATGCTTTTCGTCATTTGCGTAATGCTGTCGGCGACGATGCCTTGCGACGATACTGCCGCGTTGGCGGTGCCCTCGGCGCTGGCGGCCACTTCGGTGACCGACTGGCTGACTTCCTCCATCGCTGCGGCGACTTCCTGGACGCGGTCGTGCTGGGTTTCCGAATGTTCCACCACCTGGAACATTTCGGCGTTCAATTTGCTGGTGCGTCCCTGGATGTCCACGGATGCGTGAACTACTTTATCGATGATGGCTTTCAGCTCATCCTGCATGGCAGACAGCGCGCCCAGCACTTGGCCGACTTCGTCGTTGCCGGGAATGACGATGCGCCCGGTCAGGTTGCCTTGGGCAATATCCTTGAAGTGGCCGACGGCCTTATCGAGCGGTCCCACGATAGAGCGGATCAACATGACGCCGAACACCGCGACCAGCAGGATGCCGGCCAAAGTGCCGCCGATGGCGACATTGCGGATCAAACTATAACGTTCGACGGCGTGGTCGTATTCGGCCTTGGCGGTTTCCAGGGTTTTTTGCAACAGTGCTTCCGCCTCGGTGCTGGCTGCCTGGTAATGCGGATTGACCTTGTGCTGGAGGAGGTCGTTGGCTTTGTGGTAATCGGATGCTTGCAGTGCTTCGACCGCCGCGTTCAAACCTTCGGTTACATATAAAGTGCGCGCCGCTGCGTATTTGTCCGCCAATGTTTGTTCGTCGGCAGTCAGGTTGTGCTTCTTGTATTCCCCGACGATGGCGGTGATTTCGTCGCGATTTTTGGCGATGGCGTCGAAGTGTAAGGTGAGCGCATGATCGTGCATATCGGAAAAACGGTTTTCCGGGTTGTGTTGCAACGCCAGGATGATTTGGGCGCGGTTCTCGTTCATCAGCAGCATGATGCGCCCTATCATCTTGGTCGGTTCGAGACGGTCCTTGTAGGTGGCTTCCAGCGCCTGATTGGTCATCACTATGCCGCCCAGCCCGATACCGCCGAGGCCGAGCATCAACAGCGCCATGAACCCCATGATCATGGCCAGTCGTGTTTTGATGCTGATGTCCATCTTTTGTCTCTCCATGCTTGAATTATGATTATTTAGGATATTTTTATATTTTTTTCCTCTACATTATTTTTAATCCGTTCGCCCTTCGACAAACTCAGGGTAAACGGATTAAAAGCAAGGCGAGGAATAACGGTGCAAGGTCTCATGAGAGGCGCGTGCGCCCTATGCAGTTACAGCTTTGGGGGAGGATAGGGCGGTTCGGGGCGGGGACAACCCCGGCGCATTGCAGAACAGCGGGATTGCGCACTGGGCATTGGTTGGCGGCGGCAAGCTATGGCTATCATCAAGGTATCGCTCAAGTTCATATTATCCGGACAATACGGAAAATCAAACCTGGCAATCCCTCGGCCATGAAGCAATGCTTTGTTAGACCGGGATTTTGCGATCCTGTCTTTCGATCAGGGTAGCCCTTTTCAGGAGGGGCAATTTTGCCACATAACCGGATAAAGTCAATCGTAGCGCATTATTTCTGGCCGCTAAGACAAAACTTTTTTTCACCGCAGAGGATGCGAAGGACGCAGAGGAAAAACACAAGATTTCCCTCCGCGCCATTTTTCCGGCTTTGGCCGGTTTACAATGACCGCGATGTTTAAATGGTTTTCCACAGGCATTTTCCTTTGCTGGCTTTATCGATGTCCTCGATTTGCCATGCATGCGCCGCCAATTCCGTCGGCGTTGCGGCGACGACGAGCAGCTTGAGCGGTGCGGTGCGGGGGAGGACGCCGTTTCCGCTGCTGGGAGCAGGCTCTTCCAGCGCCATCATCAGGCTTTCCTGGCCGCGCGTCATGGCGAGGTAGACCTCGGCGAGCAGTTCGGCGTCGAGCAGGGCGCCGTGCAGCGTGCGGTTCGCGTTGTCCACCTGATAGCGCTTGCACAGTGCGTCGAGGTTGTTTCTCTGGCCGGGATGCAGCTCCTTGGCCATTTTCAGGGTGTCGGTGACGGTGCAGCGGGCCGTGATCGGTTCCAGCGCGAGCAGGTCCAGTTCGCGGTTAAGGAAGCTGACATCGAACGGGGCATTATGGATAATCAGTTCGGCATCGCCGACGAAGGTCAGGAAATCCGCTGCGACATCGCGAAACATCGGCTTGTCCAGCAAAAATTCGCGGCTGATGCCATGCACCTGTTGCGCGCCGGCGTCGATCTCGCGTTCCGGGTTTAGATAATGGTGAAAGCGGTTTCCGGTCAGCCGCCGGTTGATCATTTCCACCGCGCCCAGTTCGACGATGCGGTGCCCCTGTTTGGGTTCGAGGCCGGTGGTTTCAGTGTCGAGGATGATTTGCCGCATTGCCGGGGGCCTTAACGCTTATGCTTCAATTCGTCGATGCCGCGATTCGCCAGTTGGTCGGCGCGTTCGTTGCCTTCGTGCCCCGCATGTCCCTTGACCCACAGCCATTCGACGTGATGGCCGGCGGCGAGTTCGTCCAGGCGTTTCCATAAATCGTCGTTTTTCACCGGTTTCTTGTCGGCGGTGCGCCAGCCGCGCTGTTTCCAGCCGTGGATCCATACGCTGATGCCTTTCTGCACATATTGGGAATCGGTGTGCAGGCGGACATGGCAAGGCCGCGTCAGCGCTTCCAGCGCACGGATCACGGCGGTCATTTCCATGCGGTTGTTGGTGGTGCCCGGCTCGAAGCCGCACAGTTCCTTTTCGCGCTCGCCAAAGCGCAGCAGCGCGCCCCAGCCGCCGGGTCCGGGATTGCCGCGGCAGGCGCCGTCGGTGAAAATTTCTACGATGGGGTTCGTCATTGTTCGTTCCTGTTGATAAGTTTTTGCGCGACCGGCTTGAGCGCTTTTCGTGCGGCGCGCAGTTCATGCCAGGTGGGGGTGATCAGGCGCATGCCATGCACCCGTTTGCGGGCGCGCAGGAAATATACGCCGCCGGCCAGCGCCCACCAGCGGTCGCCGGCGGCTTCCATGAAGCGCAATCGTTGCAGCCAGACCTCGCGCTGCACGGGCGGAGCATAGCAGCACATGCGCCCGGCGACTACTTCCAGACCGAGCAATTCCAGCCAGTCCTTGATGCGCAGCAGCGAGATGAATTTGCGGTTGCACGGCAATGCGTCGCGGAAGCCGGGCAGGTGGCGCGCCATGCCCCACAGGCTGAAAGGGTTGAAGCCGCTGATGATAAGCTGCCCCTCCGGCATCAGGATGCGCTCGGTTTCGCGCAGTATCCGGTGGGGATGATCGCTGAATTCCAGGATATGCGGCAACAGCACCAAGTCTATGCTTTGGCTGGCCACGGGGAGGAAATCCGGGGCGGCGCGCAGCTTGGTCGAACTTTCCCGGTCGGCGCACAAGCGTAGCGGCATGCGGTTGTTGCGCAGCAGATCGTATTGCGGCAAGCCCAGTTGCACGGCGTTGAAGCCGAAAATATCTTCCACCTCACGGTCGAAATACGCCTGTTCGCGCTGGATCAGATACTGTCCAAGTGGGGTGGTGAGCCATTCAGTGAGATTGGGCATTGACTTTTGGCGCTATAAATTCAAAGATAACGATCATCCTGGAAATCTCAGTTGACCGCTTGACTGGATATTTAATGAAATGGTTCCCATAAACTTCTTCATAATTTACCGTCTCACCTACTTTGGTGAGTCCGCTACGGGGTGGATTGCACGATTTTTGGGGTGCAAGAGCCGTCAGGCTGTCGGGTATGCCCTGCACCCCAAGAACTGCGTACACCACCCCATCCAACTGAGGTTTTCAGAATCATGCTGACTATCATTCCTATCCCGGCTTTCGAGGACAACTACATCTGGTTGCTGCACAATGAGCGAGAGGCGGTCGCGGTCGATGCGGGCGACGCCGGGCCGTTGCTGGAGTATCTGGCCGACCACGATTTGCGCCTGATCGCGGTGCTCGACACCCATCATCACGGCGACCATACCGGCGGCAACGAAGACCTGTTGCGCCATATCCCCGATCTGGCGATATACGGCGACCGGCGCATCAAGACGGTCAACCGCCCGGTCGGTGCGGGGGAAACCGTCGCTTTCCCGCTGCTCCCGTTAAGCCTGGAAGTGCTTGGCGTGCCGGGGCACACCGCCGACCACCTCGCCTATTATGGCGCAAATTCCCTGTTTTGTGGCGATGCGCTGTTCGCCTGCGGCTGCGGCAAACTGTTCGAGGGGACGCCTCCGCAGGCTTATGCCTCTTTGCAGAAATTCGCGGCATTACCGGATACGACCATGGTGTATCCGGCGCACGAATACACCCTGGAAAATATCCGTTTTGCTAAACTGGTTGAGCCGGAGAACATAGCGCTGAGGGAACGCGAAGCGCGCGACCGGGAGTCCCGCGAACGCGGCTTGCCGACGTTGCCCATGAGCTTGGCGCTGGAGAAAAGCACCAATCCTTTCCTGCGGTGTTCCGATCCGGTTGTTAGGCAGGCAGTCAGCCGGATTGCCGGGCGGCGACTGGATGATCCGGCGAGCGTGTTTGCCGCCGTGAGGGAGTGGCGCAACGCTTTTTGAGTTTCGTCGTTATGTCCCTATTGGGCACAAGTAAAACCGTGTTTCAACCCTTTTTAAGGAGCAATTCATGTCCCCCCATTCTGTCGGAAGAGGCTGCGGAAATAGCATTATTTTGCTGTTTTTATTTGTTTTTTCCCTGCTCATGTCAGGCGCCGCTCAGGCGCTAAAGATAGAAGTGCTGCCGGATAACGCAGTCGGCTGGCGCGGAAGTAGCACCAGCGTCGTTGTCGCCGTCGTCTCCGGCAGAAAAGGCGGCACAGTGTGGGGTTCGGGACCCTACACTGATGACTCCAGCATTTCCGCTGCGGCAGTTCATTCCGGCGCGCTGGCCGATGGCGAAAAAGGCCTGGTCAAGATTGCCATTCTGCCGGGGCAATCCAGCTATGCCGCTTCGACAAGCAATGGCGTAACCTCTACGGCATATGGTAGCTGGAGCGGCAGTTACTCAATCACTAAGTGGAATTACGACGGCACGGCACTGGATGATCCCGTAAATTTTGCTTATTGGGACGGTATTCGTGGGACATTCAATGTTTCCTTGACCGGAGTAAGCAGCGGCAGTATTTGGGGAACGGACACGTATACCAGCGACTCTTTGCTTGCCAAGGCGGTCGTACATGCCGGCAAATTGTCCGTGGGGCAGAGCGCCATTGTGCCGATTACCTTGTCGGCAGGTCTCGCAAGTTATGCCGGATCGACCCGCAATGGCGTCAGCAGTGGCTCTTGGGGCAGTTATGGCGCCAGTTACACCTTTGGCACGGCGCCCTCCTCGGCGCCTTCGATAAGCAGTTCGGCCAGCGTTTCAGCGACTGTCGGGCAAGCATTCAGCTACCAGATACAGGCGAGCAACAACCCGTTTTCCTATAGCGCCACGGGTTTGCCTTCCGGGCTGACGCTCGACACCACCACCGGGTTGATTTCCGGTGCGCCCAGCAGCGCCGGAACGTACAGCGTACCGCTTTCCGCCACCAATAGTTTGGGTAGCGCAAGTTTGTCGCTTACGATTACCGTAACCCAAGCCGGCACGAACGCCGGCGCCGATTGTTTCTTCGATTGGGCGGAAATACATTATGCCGATTTGTTTGCGCCGCCTCGTACCTCCTCGCAGACCTTTGGCGATTACTATTATCGCTACTACTCGGCGACGAATTCCTATCTTGCGGTTTCCAACGCCGGCCAACGCGTGTTATATATTGGCGCGTTGAGTGGCGGTAGTTTGGCGGATGTGGGGGATATGGCCGGCTGGCTGAAGACGGCGGGGTGCAAATAGCCCTCGGCGCGGTGATCAACTAAAGGAATTTAAGATCATGACAACACGCACGGCAACGCTCAAAATCGGCGACGCCGATCCCATCGAACTGCCCATCCTGTCCGGCACGCTAGGACCCGATGTGATCGACATCCGCGCGCTGGGCAAGTTCGGCTATTTCACCTTCGACCCCGGTTACCTGTCCACCGCCAGTTGCCGCTCGGACATCACCTATATCGACGGCGATCAGGGCATATTGTTGTATCGCGGCTACCCCATTGAACAACTGGCGGAGCATACTGATTTCATGGAGGTCTGCCACCTGCTTTTTTACGGCCAACTGCCCACGCCGGAGCAAAAACAGAAGTTCGCAGGCATTATCAGCCACCACACCATGGTGCATGACCAGGTTGTCAGTTTCTTCAAGGGTTTCCGCCGCGATGCGCATCCCATGGCGGTGATGGTGGGGGTGGTTGGCGCGTTGTCCGCTTTCTACCAGGATTCCGCCGACGTTGCCAACCCGCGCCAGCGGGAAATATCCGCCCACCGCTTGCTCGCTAAAGTGCCGACCATCGCGGCCATGAGCTACAAGTACAACATCGGCCAGCCCTTCGTCTACCCGCGCAATTCCTTGTCCTACGCCGAGAATTTCCTGCATATGATGTTTTCCACGCCGTGCGAGGAATACCAACTCAACCCGGTGATGGTGCGCGCGATCGACCGGATATTCACGCTGCATGCCGACCACGAGCAGAATGCCTCGACCTCGACCGTGCGCCTGGCCGGCTCCAGCGGCGCCAACCCGTTCGCCTGCATCGCCGCCGGCATTGCCTCGCTGTGGGGGCCGGCGCACGGCGGCGCCAACGAGGCGGTGCTGAAAATGCTGGAGGAAATCGGCGACGTTGCCAACATCCCGAAATTCATCGAGCGCGCCAAGGACAAAAACGATCATTTTCGCCTGATGGGTTTCGGCCACCGGGTGTACAAAAATTTCGACCCGCGCGCCAACCTGATGCGCAAAACCTGCCACGAAGTACTCAACGAACTGGACTGCCACGACGAAAGCCTGTTTAAAATCGCGCTGGAACTGGAACGCATCGCGCTGGAGGACAAATACTTCATCGAAAAAAAACTGTATCCCAACGTGGACTTCTATTCCGGCATCGTACTGCGCGCAATCTGCATCCCAACCAACATGTTCACCGCCATCTTTGCCATTTCCCGCACCATAGGCTGGATTTCCCAGTGGAACGAAATGATGTCCGACCCCGAGCAGAAGATCGGACGCCCGCGCCAGCTTTATCAGGGGGAGAAGAAGCGCGATTTCGGGGAGTTCAAGTAGCGTATTATCCTAGAAACCTCCGTTGAACGGGCTGGAGTGTGCGGTTTTCCGGGTGCAGGGCAAGGCGCAACGACGCGGAATGGTCGTTCCATTCTCTTCTCTTGTAGTTGCAACGCCGCCATGCGCCCGGAAAACCGTGCAATCCAGATCAAAGCGCTCTCACCATACGGGTGGACGCAAAATATATGACAAAGTTGTTTAGAACCACCATGTTACACATCTTGGCAAGCGGTCAACGGAGGTTTCTAGGATTATTGACTATGATCTACGAAATACATGAAAGCATGTCAAAGACATGTTAGTCACTTATCAGTCAGGTTGTTGCATTTTTTGCAAAGAATGTGTCGTAGATCAAGCACTGGCGCGGTTCTCCGGGTAATTCTTTCTTCACCGCAGAGACGCCGAGGCGCGGAGAAATATAACGGAGGGTGAAAGCATACCATTACTCTACAAAATCTCTGCGTCTGAAGCGCCTCTGCGGTAAATGTTTTTGGTTCCGGCAATAGCCCAGCTTAGGTTTGCACAAAAAACGCGCGTAAATATCCTGTAAGCCTATAAGGAAATCAACTATACCTTGTCTCGCCACAGTTTACTCACCGATTTAGTCACCTCTCGTGGGATGCGAGGCAACGCGCAAATTGTTTGTGTGGCGCTACCACCCTGGAATACTTTATACCGCAGAGATGCAGAGGTTTTGTTGTTTTTCCGAGCCTTTGCATCTTTAACGGTAAATGTTTTTTTGGGTTCCGGCCAGTCCGGCTTAGAGTGTAAAAATTGCTACGCATCTTGCCGAACAGGTAGTACAATAACGGGCGCCATGTTGCACCGTATTCAAAAATCAATATGCAGCAATTTACAAGACAGACAGAGGAAATAATGAAGACTTATCTCGGCAATGAAAAACAGCGTTACTTCGATAGTCTCATCGCGCTTATGCGTAGCGGTGATATTACCGACGAACAGGAAGCGGAATTAATTGCGCTACGTAGGGAATTGCAGCGCAACAAGCAGGAGCGAAGCAACCACCTGGCATCGATCAGAACCATGATTGCCGAACTCGGGGTGTCTATCGAGGAGCTTTTCGTAGCGGAGGCCATTGTCGCCGCAGCGCAGAAATTGGGGGGCGGCGCAGTCGGTTCGCGCACCGCAACCGGGAGGAGCACGGAAAAAAATGTTCGCGCCAGCGACGCAAACGAAGTGTTGTTGCTCCTGCCCAAAGAAGCGGGGGTAAAAGGTCCGCCGGTGTGGAAATACCGCCGCGGGCGGGTGTTCGAGCGGGGTAGCGGCACGACTCCCAGGCCGTGGCCGATGAAATTGCGCCAGTTCCCCACCAAGCTGCTGATGCTGGGGCATTCCGTCGATTCATTGCGTCCTTTTTTCACGCCCGAGGGCGCCGCCTATTTTGCCACCGAGCAAGGGCAAGTCGAGTTGACGAAACTGGTGGATATTGTCAACGAGGCGCGCCAGGCTTTGATGGTGGACTAATACGCAATAGCCGGTGTTGTTACGGGTGCAAAAGCCTCCCGTAGCGTCACCTGATCTTCATATGCCTTGCTTGGCGGCAAGTGTCTACGCATTGGATTATTCCCACGCAAGTAACTTGCAACGTGGTGAGTAGCGCCCGCCGGGGGTAATCGAACCGGACAATTGCCACTGCGCAAGGCATACTATTGTGGTGCAATACACTATTGCCGTATTGCACCCTATCTGACTTAACCCTTGGTTACCGGAGGACACTCCATGCAACATCCTGCCTTCTTCAACGAAGTCCGCAGCATTACGCTATATGATCCGTTGGCGGCCTTGCTCGGCGCGGCGGAGGGCGGCATCATCGAATATTGCTATGGCGATGCGGTGAAATTTGCCGGCCATTCCTGCCCCACCGTGGCGGGGATTTACCTGGCGACTTCGAAAGCGCTGGAGCGGCTTTATCCCGATTCCGGCGCGCTACCTGAGCGCGGCGCGATCAAGGTGGCGTTTCGCGAACATGTCACCAGCGGCGTCACCGGCGTTATGTCGAACATCGTCAGCCTGATTACCGGCGCCACGCAGGGCAGCGGTTTCAAAGGCATAGGCGGCAAATTCGACCGCCGCAACCTGCTCTTGTTCAATGCCGCAATCGGCGGCGAAATGCGTTTCGAGCGCACCGACAACGGCGCTGCCGTGCTTGTCGCCTATCACCCGGAACTCGTGCCGCCCGACCCGGCGCTGAAGGAACTGATGCCGCTGGTGCTGTCGGGAGCCGCTAGCGACGAGGAAAAAAAGGAATTCGGCAGGCTGTGGCAAGATAGGGTCAAACGCATCCTGATCGACCAGGCGGACGATCCCGGTTTGGTGGTGTTGAGCTAAGCCTGCACCCCCGCTATGCCTTGCCTCGCCACGATTTGCGGCGAGGCAAGGCAAGGCAAGGCAAGGCAAGGCATAAGCCTTCGTTGGGGAGGTCTTAATCCCGCGTAGCATCCGCCCAGTTATTAGGCGTTTCGTAAAGGCGCACCCGCTCCAGGCGCAACCGCGTGCCGTAAGCGTCGCGATAGGCGCCGTCGAGGATGCGGAAGGCTGCGGCGGCCAGATTCTCGGCGGTGGGGACGAAATCCAACTCGACCGTCTTGTGGCCGGGTAGCGAGCGCAGGAAATCGGCCACCACGGCATCCCCGTTATACACCAGGAAAGCGTGATCCCACACTTCGACGACATAGCGCTGGGCAATCGCCTTGACCTCGGAATAATCCATCACCATGCCCTCATCGGAAGCGCCGACGGTCTTAATCGTCTCGCCGGACAGCGTAATCTCGATTGCGTAGCGATGCCCGTGCAAATGACGGCACTGGCTTTGGTGATTGGGGATGCGGTGGCCGGCATCGAATTCGAGTCTGCGGGTGATCTGCATAAGCCGTTTTGCTGTGGGTGAGAGGGCGGATTATAACATCCGCTATACCTTGCCTCGCCACGAATTACCGATTTAGCCACGTCTCGCGGGATGCGGTGCAAGGCGCAAATTGTGCCGTGTAGCCATTCTACACAAGCAATTTGCAACGCGGCAGCCGCGCCCGCGAGGCGATGGATAAATCGGTAATTTGTGGCGAGGCAAGGTATACAATAGCCGCATGACCCGATTCCTCACCACCTCCGACCACAGCCGCGACAGCGCCGCGCTCACCTACGTCTACCCGGTGGTGTCGCGCCGTAGCGGCGGGGTGTCGGTCGGCGTCAACCTGAACGTCAACCACGCCTGCAACTGGCGCTGCCTCTATTGTCAAGTGCCCGGCCTGAAACGCGGCAGCGCGCCGTCCGCCGATCTGCAATTGCTGGGCGAGGAGTTGCGCGGCTTCCTGCACCAGGCGTTGCATGGCGACTTCATGACGCAACGGGCGCCGCCGGAGGCGCGTCGGCTTAACGACATTGCCTTGTCCGGCAACGGCGAGCCGACCAGCGCGGCGAATTTCGATACAGTGGTCGCGTTGCTTGGAGAAATCATGCGGGAGTTCGGCTTGATCGGTAAAATCAAGCTGGTGCTGATTACCAACGGCAGCCTGATGCACCGCCCGGCGGTCCAGGCGGGATTGCGGGAAATGGCTAAATTGGGCGGCGAGATATGGTTCAAGCTCGACCGCGCGACCGCTGCCGGGGTGCATCGGATCAACGGTAGCCGGCAATCGCCCGAAAAAATCCGCGAACATTTGCGCATTGCCGCGAGCCTGTGCTCTACCTGGCTGCAAACCTGCGTTTTCGAACTGGATGGAGAGCCACCGAGCCAAGCGGAATGCGGCGCTTACCTGGATTTCATCGCCGCGTTGCCGCACCGGGGAATTGCCGTGCAGGGGGTGCAACTCTATGGCTTGGCGCGCCCCCCGCTACAACCCGAAGCGAGTCGGCTGGCCGATGTGTCGCACGCCTGGCGGGAGAATTTTGCCGTAGCGATTCGGGCGGCGGGTTTGGCGGTAAAATCAAACTGAGCAACCAAGGTAAATTTGTTCTCGCCCAGAAAAAATTATTCACCGCAGAGACGCCGAGAAATCAATGAAAAGGGTAAAACCATTCAATCCTACAACCCATTGTTTTTCCTCAGCGCCTCGGCGTCTCTGCGGTGAATGGTTTTTCCCCGGACAGAGAACAAATTTACCTTACTGAGCCCCCCCGGTATTGAATTTTCGACGTTAACCCTGCCCTTCGGCGCCATCCTGCTTGGCCGAGCGCACGGCCTTCCGCAAACTTTTATACAGGTCGGGGTGGGTGGTTTTCAGATAGTCGAGAATCTCGAAATCCTCCTTGTTGACCTTGCCCAGATCGACTTGCTCCACATGCACCAGGCGCAGCAATTCGACCACCGGCTTGGGCATGTCGCGCCCGCTCTCGTAGCGTGAACCGCCGCTTTGCGTGACGCCGATCTTCGTCCAAAATTCCTGTTGATTCAGGCCGAGCTTGCGTCTGATTTCGCGTGGATTGAAAATTTTATCGAATAGTTTTTTCACTTGGCGGAACCTGTCTAATTCTGAATGTTCAGCTTAGGATAAAATATACCTCAGTTGCGGAAATTATGCCATTTGCAAATTTTGCAAATTCCCTTTGTCCGCAACACGCCCGTAGATTCAGGCGCAAGGCATAATCCTAGAAAGCTCAGTATTTCTCCCAGCCATCCTCAGGCTAAATTTGTTCTCGGCACGGAAAAAACCGATTCACCGCAGAGGACGCGGAGGAAAACCCTCATGCTATTCCTCTGCGTCCTCTGCGGTGAAAAAGGTTTTGTCTTTATTCGTCCTTGGCGTTGGCGGCGAGTGTGCGCGCACCATAGCTTTTTCCTGTAAAATCACGCCTTCCCACCTGCTTATTTGCACTTCGACCATGTTGAACATCAAACGCTATACTACCGCCCAGCCGGATTTCGATGCCCGGCTCAAACAATTGCTGGCCTTCGACGGCGCTCAGGACGAGGGCATAGACGAAGTCGTCGCCGCTATCCTGCGCGATGTGAAAACTCGTGGCGATGCCGCAGTGTTGGAATACACGCAGCGCTTCGACAAGCTTGATACGGCTTCCGCCGGGCAACTCGAACTGCCGCAAGCGCGCTTGCAGCAAGCGCTCGACAATCTGCCCGCCGACCAGAAAGAGGCGCTGCAATTGGCCGCCGAGCGGGTGCGCGTGTACCACGAGAAGCAATTGATGAAGTCGTTCAACTACACCGAGGACGACGGCACGATGCTCGGCTGGCAAGTCACCGCGCTCGACCGCGTCGGGTTGTACGTGCCCGGCGGCAAGGCGGCGTATCCATCATCGGTGCTGATGAATGCGATTCCCGCCAAGGTGGCGGGGGTGAAGGAACTCATCATGGTAGTGCCCACGCCCGGCGGCGTGGTCAACGAGCTGGTGCTGGCGGCGGCTGCGGTATGCGGGGTGGATCGGGTGTTCACCATCGGCGGCGCGCAGGCCGTGGGGGCGCTGGCTTATGGCACCGCGACGGTGCCGCAGGTGGACAAAATCGTCGGCCCCGGCAATGCCTATGTGGCGGCGGCCAAACGCCGCGTGTTCGGCGTGGTGGGCATAGACATGGTGGCCGGACCGTCGGAAATCCTGGTGATTTGCGACGGACTGACCGATCCCGACTGGATCGCGATGGACTTGTTTTCCCAGGCGGAGCACGATGAGTTGGCGCAATCCATCCTGCTCGCACCCGGCAAGGAATATCTAGACGCAGTGCAGGCCAGCATCGAAAAACTGCTGCCGACCATGCAGCGCCGGGACATTATCCGCGCGGCGCTGGAAGGGCGCGGCGCGTTGATCGAAGTCCAAGACCTCACTGAGGCGGCGCGCATTTGCAACTACATTGCGCCGGAACACCTGGAGCTTTCCGTCGCCGACCCGACCGCGATGCTGCCCAAGATCAGGCACGCCGGCGCGATATTCATGGGGCGCATGACTTGCGAATCGTTGGGCGACTATTGCGCCGGACCGAACCATGTGCTGCCGACCTCGCGCACCGCGCGCTTTTCCTCGCCGCTCGGAGTGTACGATTTCCAGAAGCGCTCCAGCCTGATTTTCGTCTCCGAAGCGGGCGCCAAGACATTGGGCAAGACCGCAGCCGTGCTGGCCTATGGCGAGGGCTTGCAGGCGCATGCCCGTTCGGCGGAATACCGGAGTTGAAGGCATGAGCCGTTACTGGAGCGCCGTCGTTCACGGCCTGACCCCGTATGTGCCGGGCGAGCAGCCCAAATTGCCCGACCTGGTCAAGCTCAATACCAACGAGAACCCCTATGGCCCCAGCCCCAAGGCGTTGGAAGCGTTGCGCCTTGAGGTGGCCGATAGTCTGCGGCTCTATCCCGACCCTCGCGCCGACCGTTTGCGCGAGGCGATTGCCGGCTTCCACCGCGTGACGCCGGATCAAGTGTTCGTCGGCAACGGTTCCGACGAAGTGCTGGGACATGCCTTCCTGGCCTTGCTCAAGCACGACCTGCCGCTGCTGTTCCCGGACATCACCTACAGCTTTTATCCGGTGTATTGCGGCCTGTACGGCATCGAATATCGGCAAATAGCGCTGACCGAGTCGTTCGAGATAGATATTGACGATTACCTCCAGCCCAACGGCGGGATCATTTTTCCCAACCCCAACGCACCCACCGGAAGGCTGCTGGCACTTTCCGAAATCGAGCGCCTGTTGCAGGTGAACGGCGATTCGGTGGTGGTGGTCGATGAAGCCTATATCGATTTCGGCGGCGTATCCGCCGTGGGTCTGGTGGCGCGCCACCCGCAACTGCTGGTCACCCACACTCTGTCCAAATCGCGGTCGCTCGCCGGGTTGCGGGTGGGCTACGCAGTGGGGCAGCCGGCGTTGATTGAGGCGCTCAACCGCGTCAAGGACAGCTTCAATTCCTACCCGCTGGACCGTTGCGCGTTGGCCGGCGGCGCGGCAGCAATGGCGGACCGCGATTATTTCGAGGAAACCTGTGGTAAGGTGATCGCCTCCCGCACCCGTCTGGTGAGCGAACTCGAAAAACTGGGGTTCGACGTGCTGCCTTCCGCCGCCAATTTCGTCTTCGTCCGCCACCTGCAATGGGGTGGCGCGGAATTGACCGCCAAGTTACGCGAACGCAGCATCATCGTGCGTCATTTCAAAAATCCGGCGCGCATCGCGCCGTTCATGCGCATCACCGTCGGTACGGATGAGCAGTGCGATGTGCTGCTCGGTGCGCTGAGGGAAATTCTTACCTAGTCACTTATCAGTCAAGTTGTTGCATTTTTTGCAAAGAATGTGTCGTAGATCAAGAACTGGCGCGGTTCTCCGGGTAATTCTTTCTTCACCGCAGAGACGCCGAGGCGCGGAGAAATATAACGGAGGGTGAAAGCATACTATTACTCTACAAAATCTCTGCATCTCTGCATCTCTGCGTCTCTGCGGTAAATATTTTTGGTTCCGGCCTAGTCCGGCTTAGGGTAATGATGATTCCAATAACAGTCGCCGAGCGGTGCTGTTTCTGTTCGAGGAGGCATTATGTCTAGCGTCCGCTCTCTGACTGTTACGGGTTATAAATCCATCCGCGCGTTGACGGACTTCGAACTCAATAGTCTGAACGTTTTAATTGGCGCCAACGGCGCAGGCAAGAGCAACTTCATCAACCTCTTCCGCCTGCTTAACGAAATGTATGAGCAGCAATTTCAGCTTTACGTGCAGAAACAGGGCGGGCCGGATGCGTTGTTGCACTTTGGCCGTGGAGCCACGGAACGCCTTCATGGCGAGTTCTATTTTGATAACAACGGTTACATATTCGACCTAGTGCCTACCTCGGATAACCGTTTGATATTCGAGCGTGAAACAAGCTGGTTCAAAGGGGTTCGTTTCCCTACAAGCACTGGCGCATTCCTTGGCTCCGGGCATGCGGAATCCAAATTGAAGGAGGCTAATGACAAGTATTCTCCCTATGTCCGCGAATCGGTCAGCAACTGGTGTGTCTATCATTTTCACGACACCAGCGATACGGCCAAAGTGAAGCAACGCCATGCTGCAAATGACAATCTGCGCCTGAAAATCGATGCCGCCAATTTGGCTGCCTACCTACGTATGTTGAGGGAAAGACATGAACCCGAGTACCGGCGCATAGTCGAAACGATTCGCCTGGTCATGCCTTTTTTTGATGATTTTGTGCATCGTCCCGGCGAACAGGAATACGTGGAGTTGGAATGGCGACAGAAGGGCAAGCCGGATACACCGTTCAAGGCGCACATGCTGTCGGATGGGAGCTTGCGCTTTATCTGCCTTGCCACGCTCCTGCTGCAACCCATTGAACTGTTGCCCTACACCACCCTGATTGACGAGCCTGAGTTAGGCTTGCACCCTTATGCGATTACGGTGTTGGCAGGCATATTCAAACAGGTAGCGGCATACCGACAGTTGATTGTATCGACGCAATCGGTTGAACTGGTGAACGAATTGACGCCTGATGATGTCGTGGTGGTTGACCAGGAAGAGGATGCTTCCACCTTCAAGCGCTATACCCAGGAAGAACTTTCCGGCTGGCTTGAAGAATATGCGATGGGTGAAATCTGGAAACGGAACATCCTTGGCGGAAGACCTTGATATGGTAGCGGTATTCGTTATTGCCGAGGGTGCAACAGAAGAAAAGTTCATCAAGCAGGTGGTGGCGCCCGCTCTGCGCCATTTGCGGGTATATGTGAAACCGCAAATGCTGAATACATCGCAAAACGCCAAAGGTGGCGCGGTCACGTTCGACCGTCTCAAATTCTACGCCAGGAATACGCTCAAGCAACATGGCGATGCGGTGTTGTCCACCTTCCTTGATCTTTATGCGCTCGACAAGAATTTCCCCGCTTTTGATGAAGCGAAAAGAAAATCTGACGTGTATGCTCGCGTGAATTGCCTGGAGAAGGCTTTGCAGGACGCTATGGTTACGTATGTGGATTGCCGCCCGGAACGATTTTTGCCGCATATACAGCCCCATGAATATGAAGGCTTATTATTTTCCGATGTGAAAGCGTTAAGCGCCATTGAGCCGAACTGGGCAATCAGTTTGGATCGGCTTTCCGATGTTCGTGCCTCCGTAGAGACGCCGGAACATATCAACGATGGCTATGAGACTAAGCCATCCAAAAGGCTTGAGAACCTGCTGCATCCGAAATACCAAAAGACCTTACATGGACCCCGTGCTGCAGAACGTATCACGCTGGAAGTGATTGAACGAGAATGCAGGCACTTCAAGGCATGGATGGATTCGCTGAGAAAACTGGCGCCGTCATGACAGGCATAACAATGGCTCGACCAACCCGTATAGGGTTCGTGCGTGTCGAAATTTACGGCAATATGTGGCTATTGCGAAAAGCAAGTTAAAACAATAGGTTACGTAACATGATAAATCTTCTATTATTTTCGTAACTGATTGATTAATTGGAAGCCAATTACTGGCTTTGTGCGGTTGCTACATAATACCGCGTAGGTTGGGTTGCATGCTTTTCGCAACCCAACCTACCTGTGCGCAAATGTTGGGTTAACGATAAAGCAATTAATAACCCAAATTACGAAACTTTGGATGATGGATTTCTGTTCGCCCGGTATTACAAGAAATTCCGGAGCGGTGTTTAACAGGCTGTGAAAAGGGGGGTAAATCGTGATTGAGACGCTGATTATCAGGCAAGGAATACAGCGGCGGTTTCATCAACTGGCCGAGGAAACACACAGGACTGAATCTGAAATTATAAACGAAGCGCTTGTCGGATACCTTGTTTCAGACCAACGTTATACTGAAGTGCTCAGACAAAGGGTGGCTGCGGCTGATCGTGGCGAATTTGCCGGAGAAAGTGAGGTCGAAGCTTTTTTTCGGTATTATGTAGCAACCGCACAAAGCCAGTAATTGGCTTCTAATTAATCAATCAGTTACGAAAATAATAGAAGATTTATCATGTTACGCAACCTATTGTTTTAACTTGCTTTGTGCAATAGCTACATAATACCGCTTTTTTTGCCGAGCGTGGTGAATAATGGTGCTGCGTTGGCTTGCTGCGGCGCTTGCTGATCTGCGCTCAATCAAAGCCTACATTGCCAAGGAGAACCCCAATGCGGCACAGCGGGTTATTGACCGCATTCGCAAAGAGACCGATATTCTGACAAAACAGCCGGCTATCGGCAGAATTGGGCGAATAGCCGATACACGCGAGTTGGTCATCAGCCAATACCCTTACATCGTGGCTTACCGAGAGCAGCGTGGAGAAATACATATTCTTGCCGTAGTTCACACATCGCGACAATGGCCGGAACAATTGTCGAAAGTCCCGGTTTCGTAGGTTGTGTTAACAGTTTTACCGAATATACTTCGCGCGGCCATAATTTGCGGATTTAGCCGCGTCTCGTGGGATGCGATGCTAAGGAATGAGTACGAAATAACCTTCCGCATACTCGTTTCCACGCGAGGCAAAGGAATGCAATCCGGGATGCGCCACGTCCCGAATACAGCGTGTGCGCTTCGTTTTCAACCTAGAAAGCTCAGTTGAACGGGCTGGATGGATTCGCTGAGAAAACTGGCGCCGTCATGACAGGCATAACAATGGCTCGACTAACCCGTATAGAGTTCGTGCGTTCGGGGAACCGACCGGCAATTCGCGTCGGCGCGCTTTGTCGCCCCGCCATATTGGGTTAAAATGAAATGGAATTTAATCAAACACGACTTATGCGCACTGCAAAAATTAGCCGCAACACCCTGGAAACCCAGATCAGTGTTACTCTGGACCTTGATGGGGAAGGGCGCGCCACGCTGGAAACCGGCGTGCCGTTTCTCGATCACATGCTGGATCAAATCGCCCGGCATGGCTTGGTTGATCTCGAAATTTCGGCGAACGGCGATTTGCACATTGACGACCACCACACGGTGGAAGACATCGGCATCACGCTGGGGCAGGCGTTTGCCGCCGCGATTGGCGACAAAAAGGGCATACGCCGTTATGGCCATGCTTACGTGCCGCTCGACGAAGCCTTGTCGCGCGTGGTGATTGACTTGTCCGGGCGGCCAGGGCTTACGTTTGAAGTGGCTTTCGTGCGCGCCAGGGTCGGCGAATTCGATGTGGACCTGGTGCGGGAATTTTTCCAGGGCTTCGTCAATCATGCCGGGGTGACGTTGCACATCGACAATTTGCGCGGCAATAATGCCCACCATCAGGCGGAAACGCTGTTCAAGGCTTTCGGGCGGGCGCTGCGCATGGCCGTGGAGATGGATGAGTGCGCCGCCGGACTGATGCCATCGACTAAGGGCAGCCTGTGAGCAACATCGCGGTAATCGATTACGGCATGGGTAATTTGCGCTCGGTGGCGAAGGCGCTGGAGCATGTCGCTCCCACTGCCCGCGTGAGTGTGACCAGTGACCCCGCAGAGATTGCAGCCGCCACGCATGTGGTGTTTCCGGGGCAGGGTGCGGCGCCCGATTGCATGCGTGAAATCCGGGCGCGGGGGTTGGACAAAACCATCCAGGAAGTCATCGCCGACGGCAAGCCTTTCCTGGGTATC
The DNA here is from genome assembly GCA_041674485.1 of Sulfuricellaceae bacterium. Taxonomy (GTDB): domain Bacteria; phylum Pseudomonadota; class Gammaproteobacteria; order Burkholderiales; family Sulfuricellaceae; genus JAGXQV01. The sequence continues at coordinate 7,883 of JBAYVP010000025.1, read as the reverse complement.
TGCATGGGGCTGCAAGTGCTCTTCGAGCACAGCGAAGAAGGGGATACGCCGTGCCTGGGGCTGTTGCCGGGACGGGTGGTGCGTTTCCCCCAGGATGCGATGGTGGATGCCGCAGGCAACCGGCTCAAGGTGCCGCACATGGGCTGGAACCAAGTGCATCAGGCGGTTCCCCATCCCTTGTGGCAAGGCATCGCCCCTGACGCGCGCTTTTATTTCGTCCACAGCTATTACGTGGAAGCCTTCGACCCAAGCCTGGTCGCCGCCTACAGTCACTATCCTTATGCCTTTACCTGCGCGGTGGCGCGCGGCAATATTTTCGCGGTGCAGTTCCACCCGGAAAAAAGCCAGGCCGCCGGGCTGAAGTTGCTGGCCAATTTCGCCGCATGGGGCGGCTGACCGATTCGTTTTTTTATTCACAACCAACATATCATGCTGATCATTCCTGCGATTGATTTGAAAGACGGGCATTGCGTGCGCCTGAAACAGGGCTTGATGGAGGACGCCACGGTTTTTTCCGAAGACCCCGGCGCGATGGCCAAACATTGGCTGGCTCTAGGGGCGCGGCGTTTGCATTTGGTGGATTTGAACGGCGCGTTTGCCGGCAAGCCGGTCAACGAACCGGCGATTAAAGCAATCGTAGACGCGGTCGGCAGCGACATTCCGGTGCAACTCGGCGGCGGCATCCGCGATCTGGACACCATAGAGCGCTACCTGGACGACGGCATCAGTTACGTCATCATCGGCACCGCAGCGGTAAAGACGCCGGGGTTCGTGCATGACGCCTGTAGCGCCTTTCCCGGCCAGATCATCGTCGGCCTGGATGCCAAGGACGGCAAGGTGGCGGTGAACGGCTGGTCCAAACTGACCCACCACGACGTCATCGACCTGGCAAAAAAATTCGAAGGCTATGGCGTGGAAGCCATAATCTACACCGACATCGGTCGCGACGGCATGTTGTCCGGCGTGAATATCGAATCCACCGTCCATCTGGCGCGGGCATTGACCATACCGGTGATCGCCAGCGGCGGCATCACCAACCTGGATGACGTGAAAGGGCTGTGCGGCGTGGAAGCGGAAGGCATCATGGGCGCCATTACCGGTCGCGCGATTTACCAGGGTACGCTGGATTTTGCTGCGGCGCAGAAACTGGCCGACGAATTGGGTCTGGGAAAGTGAGGAGTCAGGAGTGAGGAGTGAGGAGTAGGGGGTTCTCCTCACTCCTCACTCTTCACTCCTCACCAAATATGGGCTTAGCTAAACGTATCATCCCCTGTCTCGACGTGACCAATGGGCGCGTGGTCAAGGGCGTCAATTTTGTTGCATTGCGCGATGCCGGCGACCCGGTGGAGATTGCGCGCCGCTACGACGAGCAGGGCGCGGACGAGTTGACGTTTCTCGACATCACGGCGAGCAGCGACAATCGTGACCTGATCCTGCACATTATCGAAGACGTGGCGGCGCAGGTGTTCATTCCGCTGACCGTCGGCGGCGGCGTGCGCCAAGTTGAGGATGTGCGCCGCTTGCTGAATGCCGGCGCGGACAAGGTGGGCATCAACACTGCGGCAGTCACCAATCCGCAACTGGTGGCGGATGCCGCGGCGCGCTTCGGTTCGCAGTGCATCGTGGTGGCAATAGACGCCAAGCAGGTTTCCGCACCGAATGAACCGTTACGCTGGCATGTATTCACCCACGGCGGGCGCAAGGATGTGGGACTGGACGCAGTAGCGTGGGCGCAAAAAATGGAAGCGCTGGGCGCCGGGGAAATCCTGTTGACCAGCATGGATAGAGACGGCACCAAGACCGGTTTCAACCTGGAGCTAACGCGCGCGATTGCCGACGCAGTGAACATCCCGTTGATCGCCAGCGGCGGCGTGGGGAGCCTGGAACATCTGGTGGAGGGCGTCACCATCGGCCATGCCGACGCGGTGCTGGCCGCCAGCATTTTCCATTACGGCGAATTTACGGTAGAACAGGCCAAGCGTTGCATGGCACAGCATGGAATAGAAGTTAGACTATGAGCGACAACTGGTTAAGCAAAGTCAATTGGACCAACGACGGCCTAGTGCCGGTAATTACCCAAGATGCCTTGAGCGGCACGGTGTTGATGTTTGCCTGGATGAACCGCGAAGCGCTCAGGCTCACCGCCGAAAAGGGCGAGGCGGTGTACTGGTCGCGTTCGCGCAAGAAACTGTGGCACAAGGGCGAGGAATCGGGACATGCGCAGAAGGTCAGGGAAATCCGCCTCGATTGCGACGAGGACGTAATCCTGCTCAAGGTTGAGCAGGCGGGCGGCATCGCCTGCCATACCGGGCGCGCGCACTGTTTTTTCCAGAAACTGGAAAACAGCCAATGGGTGACGACCGAGCCGGTGCTGAAAAATCCCGAGGAAATTTACAAAAGATGAGCGCAATCCTGCAGCGTCTCGCCGAAACCCTGGAGCAGCGCAAAAGCGCCGACCCAACCGTTTCCTATGTGGCGAAACTTTATACCAAGGGACTGGACGCCATCTTGAAAAAGATCGGCGAGGAAGCCACGGAAACCGTGATCGCCGCCAAGAATGGCGATAAAGAACATTTGATCTATGAAACCGCCGATTTGTGGTTCCACACTCTGGTTATGTTGGCAAACCAGGGGTTGCACCCCGACGACGTGCTGAACGAATTGGCGCGGCGCGAAGGATGGTCGGGAATCGCGGAAAAAGCAGCGAGAGGTGAACAATGAACGACTGTATTTTCTGCAAGATAGTCGCGGGTGAGATTCCGGCGAAAAAAATCTACGAGGATGGGGAATTTCTCGCTTTTAACGACGTCAATCCGGTCGCCAAGGTGCATTTCATGATCATCCCCAAGCATCACGTCTCGTCCTTGCAGGAATGCGATGTCGGGTACGATGAGGAAATGCTGGGCCGGTTGCTGCTGCTGGCGCCGAAGCTGGCCAAGGAACAAGGCCTGCAAGGCGGCTTCAAGACGATGATCAACACCGGTAAAGATGGCGGTCAAGCGGTGTTCCATCTGCATATACATGTTTACGGTGGCGGCAAGCTGCCGCATTTGAAAAAATAATTTCGAGGAGAACAAAGGATGGGTGGATTCGGCAGTATTTGGCATTGGCTGATCGTGTTGGTGATCGTGCTGGTGGTTTTCGGCACCAAGAAGTTGCGCAACATCGGCGGCGACCTGGGCGGCGCGGTGAAAAATTTCAAAGAGGCGGTGAAGGAAGGGGAAAAAGCGCCGTCGGCGCCGGAACAAATCCCAGCCCCAGCCCCTACCCAAACCGGCCAGACCATAGAGGGCGAGATCAAGAACAAAACCGTTTCTTAATTCAGAGACTAGAGGCTAGTGAGCCTTGTCCGGCGCGTAGCGCCGGGTTTTTACTAGCCCCTAGCCTCTAGTCTCTAGCCCCTAAAAAAACATGCTTGACGTAAATTTTTCCGAACTGCTTGTCATTGCCGTCGTTGCGCTGATCGTGATCGGCCCGGAGCGCCTGCCCAAGGTGGCGCGCACCGTCGGTCTGCTGTTTGGGCGTGTGCAGCGCTATGTTTCCGAGGTCAAGACGGATATCAACCGCGAATTGAAACTTGATGAACTGCGCAAAATTGAAGCGGACATGCGGGCAAGTGCGCACAATCTGGAGCACACCATGACCGACGAGGTCAACCGCGCCGAACAGGGGCTTAAGGCCACTGCTGCGTCGCTGGAGGCACAAGTCGCACTGACGCCGACGCAACCCGCCACGACGATATCCCCACCATTGGAGCCGGAGGCGGGCAGCACCCCAGCCAAGCCGGAAAAATCCGCCTGATGACCACGCCGACAGAAGACCGGCAGGAAGAAGCCAGCGAAAATTTCATCTCCCACCTGCTGGAATTGCGCAACCGCCTGTTGCACGCGCTGATCGCCATTTTCGTGGTGTTTTTTTGCCTGTTCCCGTTTGCCAGCGATCTTTATGCGATGCTGGCGCAACCCCTACTGGCGGCATTGCCGAAAGGCGGCCAGATGATCGCCACCGACGTCACCACGCCGTTTTTCGTGCCGATGAAGGTCGCAATGATGACCGCCTTCATGATCGCCTTGCCCTACGTGTTGTACCAGATGTGGGCATTCGTCGCACCCGGCCTATATGCCCATGAAAAAAAACTGATCGCCCCACTGGTGGTGGCGAGTACGCTGCTGTTCCTGTGCGGCATGGCGTTTGCCTATTTCCTGGTATTCCCGGTGGTATTCGGCTTCATTACTAAAACCGCGCCGCAAGGCGTGGCGGTGATGACCGACATCAACAAATACCTCGATTTCGTGCTGACATTGTTCGTCGCCTTCGGCATCACCTTCGAAGTGCCGGTGGCGGTCATTCTGCTCGCGCGCCTGAATATCGTCAGCATCGCCAAGCTTAAGGAAGCGCGTCCCTACGTGGTCGTTGGTGCATTCGTAATCGGCGCTATCTTCACCCCGCCGGATGTGGTGTCGCAAATCATGCTGGCGGTGCCGCTGTGGATACTCTACGAAATAGGCGTGGTAATCGCCGCGATACTGGTAAAGAGCGGCGCATCCGATGCCGCCTCATCGGATTACCAGCCCTTGAGCAGCGAAGAAATGGACCTGGAATTCGACCGCATCGAGTCGGAAGATAAATCGGAGAAATAGGCTGCGGAAAAATGGGCGAGTCCGCAAATTGTGGCCACGCAAGGTATACGTAGTTTCGATGCGGTTCACCTTGCCGGCGCCGAGCGCTTTTTTCGGGCTGTTCCCAGTACAATCTCTTTGAGTTTTGACTTGGCATTGAATTGTGCTGCAAGACTGTCCGGCTCTTCCTTACCTAAGCCGGACAATTGCCGGAACCAAAAAATATTTACCGCAGAGACGCAGAGATTTTGTAGAGTAATGGCACGGTTTCACCCTCCGTTGTATTTCTCCGCGCCTCGGCGTCTCTGCGGTGAAAAAGAATTACCCGGAAAGCCGCTCCAGTGCTTGAACTACGATATGTTCTTGTCACCAATTGCTTGTGACTTGGCCAGTAAGTGACTAACTTTGTTCCCCAGTGACGACCATGACCCATCAAAAAATCCTCATCCTCGACTTCGGTTCTCAGTTCACCCAGCTTATCGCCCGCCGGGTGCGCGAATGCAGCGTATATTGCGAACTGCATCCCTTCGACGTCGGCGCGCAATTCATCCGCGACTTCAAACCGAGCGGCATCATCCTCTCCGGCGGCCCGGCTTCGGTCTACGAAGAGGAAACGCCGCGCGCGCCGGAGGTGGTGTTCGAACTGGGCGTGCCGCTGCTGGGCATATGCTACGGCATGCAAACCATGGCGGCGCAGCTCGGCGGCATGGTGGAAAACGCAGCCAAGCGCGAATTCGGCTATGCCGAGGTGCGCGCCCAAGGGCACTGCGCCTTACTGCGCGACATCCAGGACAGCGTTAATGCCGAAGGCCACGGCCTGCTCGACGTGTGGATGAGCCACGGCGACAAAGTAACCGAAATACCGTCCGGTTTCAAGGTTATCTGTTCCAATGCCGCCACCCCCATTGCCGGCATGGCGGATGAGGCGCGCAAATATTATGCGCTGCAATTCCACCCGGAAGTAACGCACACCCTGCAAGGCAAGGCGATCCTCGCCCGCTTCGTGCATGACATCTGCGGCTGCGGCTCGGATTGGAACATGCCGGATTATGTGGAAGAAGCCATCGGCAGAATACGTTCCGAGGTCGGTGCGGACGAAGTGATTCTGGGGCTATCCGGCGGCGTCGATTCGTCGGTGGTGGCGGCGCTGCTGCACCGCGCCATCGGTGCGCAACTGACCTGCGTGTTCGTCGATAACGGTCTGCTGCGGCTCTTTGAGGCCGAACAAGTGATGCAGACCTTCGCCGACAATCTCGGCGTGAAAGTCATCCATGTCGATGCCGGCGACGAATTCATGAAGCACCTTGCCGGCGTCACCAGTCCCGAACAAAAACGCAAAATCATCGGACGCGAATTCGTCGAAGTGTTCCAGTGCGAATCGGCCAAGTTGCCCAATGCCAAATGGCTGGCGCAGGGCACCATCTACCCGGACGTGATCGAATCCGCCGGCGCCAAGACCAAGAAAGCACACGCGATCAAATCGCACCACAACGTCGGCGGCCTGCCGGAGTCGTTGCACCTGAAACTGCTGGAGCCGCTACGCGAACTGTTCAAGGACGAAGTGCGCGAACTGGGTGTAGCACTAGGATTGCCGCACGACATGGTATACCGCCATCCCTTCCCCGGCCCTGGCCTGGGAGTGCGCATCCTCGGCGAAGTCAAACGCGAATACGCCGAACTGCTGCGCCGCGCCGACGCCATCTTCATTGAGGAATTGCGTCTTTCCGGCTGGTACGAAAAAACCTCGCAAGCCTTCGCGGTGTTCCTGCCGGTCAAATCGGTGGGCGTGATGGGCGACGGACGCACCTACGATTACGTCGTTGCGCTACGCGCCGTGCAGACCCAGGACTTCATGACCGCGCATTGGGCGGAATTGCCCTACACACTGCTGGGCAAAGTCTCCAACCGCATTATCAACGAAGTGCGCGGCATCAACCGCGTGGTCTACGACATCAGCGGCAAACCGCCGGCGACGATTGAGTGGGAATGACGGGAGCCGGTTGGGAGCAAAACGCCGTCAAGACGACAGACTGAATTAAACCTAGAAACCTCCGTTGACCGCTTGCCAGAACATGTAATAGGGTGGTTCTAAACAACTTTGTCATATATTTTACGTGTACCCGTATGGTGAGAGCGCTATGGGCTGGATTGCACGATTTTCCGGGCGCATGGCGGCGTTGCAACTGCAAGAGAAGAGAATGGAACGACCATTCTTCGTTGTTGCGCCTCTTGTGCCCAAGCCGTAGGCTGTCGGGTATGCCCTGCACCCGGAAAACCGCACACTCCAGCCCGTTCAACGGAGGTTTCTAGGTTAAAGATATGCCAGCCCTCCACCAATTCCTGATCTACCAAAGCGAAGACGGCGCCACCCGCATCAATGTGATGCTGGAGGGGGAAACTTTGTGGCTGAGCCAGAAGCAGTTGACTGAGCTGTTCGGTAAGGCCAAGGGCACCGTCAGCGAGCACATTAAGCACATCTTCGAGGATGGCGAACTCGACGAAGGCGCAGTTGTTCGGTTATTCCGAACAACTGCCGCAGACGGGAAACAGTATGAAGTCGCGCACTACAACCTGGACATGGTGCTGGCTTTGGGTTTTCGGGTGCGCAGCCCGGTGGCTGTGCGCTTTCGCCGCTGGGCCAACGACAAGTTGAAGGAGTACATCGTCAAGGGTTTTGTGCTGGATGACGAGCGTCTGAAGCATCCCGGCAAAGGCCGGGATTATTTCGATGAACTGACCCGACGCCTGCAAGACATCCGCACCAGCGAGCGGCGCTTTTACCAGAAAATCACCGACATCTACGCGACTAGCGTGGATTACGACGCTAACCATGCGCTCACTCAGACGTTTTTTGCCACGGTGCAGAATAAAGTTCATTACGCTATCCATGGTCGGACCGCAGCCGAACTGATCGCCGCCCGCGCCGACAGCAGTCGTCCGAACATGGGGCTGACGACCTGGGAAGGGGAGCGTATCCGTAAGTCCGATGTGGGCGTTGCCAAGAATTATCTGGATGAGGAAGAACTCCGCGCGCTGAATAATCTGGCCGAGCAATATCTGATTTTTGCCGAAGGGCAGGCGGCGCGGCGTATTGCCATGTCCATGCAGGACTGGATCAACAAGCTGGAAGGCTTCCTGGCCTTGAACCTAGAAACCTCCGTTGACCGCTTGCCAAGATGCGTAACATAGTGGCTCTAAACAACTTTGTCATATATTTTGGGTTCACCCGTTTGGTGAGCAGCGCTACGGGCTGGATTGCACGGT
>JBAYVP010000024.1:0-29550 GCA_041674485.1 Sulfuricellaceae bacterium | reverse complement strand
TGCATCTCTACAACGAAAAACGGCGTCAGTGGGAAACTTGGCGCCGTTTCTTTTGAAAGATTTTGCTTAACAACCATCACCGAACGTGAATATCAGGCCATCAAATTGGTTGAGCACACTCACCCTGTCCGGGCAGAAAGACCGCTATGATCCGGATTCGGCGCGACAGGACATCGCAACCAAGACGGATGAACTTCTGTTCCAGCCGTTTCTGGACAATCTGGATAACGTCACGCGCGCGGCGCTGCAGTCCACCACCATGAGCACTACGGCGACCATTGACGCCCCATCGTTGTCTACGTTCGCCCGCCTATGCTTGAGAGACAGCGGCCTATTCAATATAAACGGCCTGGGCGCGCAGGCCCGCATCGATTTCGCCAGCCCCTGGATACGCTCCCGGTTGGCTATCGCCCTAGAGACCAGAGGCTAATCCGCCATGACCACCCCCCTGCCCAAACCCTTTCACTGCGGCGGCGCGATAGACCCGGCGCGCCAAGTGTACGTGGTGCGCGCTGCCGACCGCCAAGTCTACGAACTGCTGGCGCAAGGTAACCATGTGAGCCTGCATTCCGGTCGCCAGGCGGGAAAAACCTCGCTGATGCTGAATTTGAAAGACCGGCTTACCGCCGATGGCCACCTGTGCCTGGATGTAGATATGTCGGTGATCTTTAACGGCTCCGAACTGATTGATGGACTGTTCCGTCTGCGCAACCGGTTGCGCGAGCAATTGGCTGCCATGTCCAAGGGCGATCTTGCGTTGCGCGAACTGCACCACATGCCGGGCGACAGTATCGCAGACGTGTTGCGGCGCCTGTTGTTGCATCTGGTTGAGGTGTCCAATAAACGGGCGCCGGGGAGGCGGCTTTACCTGATGCTGGACGAAATTGACATATTGATGCGCTTCCCGGCGGACGAAAGCGCACAGTTTTTCCTGGCGTTGCGCGAATTCTTCAACCGCCCGGACAGCTACGGCGACCGCTTGATCCTGCTGCTGGTCTCGGTGTTGACGCCCAACGAGATTATCCTCGACCACCCGACCGGTGGCATCAGCATCGGCTGCTTCCGCGACATCTCCCTGCCGCTGTTCGACAACTGCCTGGCGGTGCGTGCCCAACTGCTGGAACAAGGGTTTCCCGAGCGGCAAAACGACAGCGCGCTGGATGCGATATTGGCGCAGGTGCTGGGTTTAAGCGGCGGCCAACCCTTCCTGACCGGGTTGCTATGCCAGGAATTGCAATACGCAGCAGACCCGACGACGCGTTTCGCGGAACTGGCAAGTGAAGTGCTGTACGCGTCGCGCTCCATCGCCCACAACCATCTGTTCGGCATGCGCAAGCAACTCGCGGACATGGGCGAGCGGGTCTATGCGATACTCGAAACCTATCGCCGGGTGCTACGCGGCGATATGCTCAGCCCGTCACGGGGCGGCTGGAACGCCGCGTCGCTGGAGAATATCGGCCTGCTGCGCCTGGACGACGACGGTTTTTACCGTATCGCGAACCCCATCTACCAAGCGCATTTCGACGAACCTTGGGTGCAGGAGTTGATGAGCGCGCGCGAAACCGCCAGCCAGGGCAAAATATTCCCTCCGGTCGGCAAGCGTTTGTTCAAGCGCCATATCGCACTGATCCAATGCGGTGGCACAGTGGGCATGGTGACCCAAGACGGCCAAGCGGGTTTCCGGGGCGCGCGGGATGTATTGTCAAATTTTATCCGCAATGAAGTAAACCGTGTCGCCCAGGTCGAGCATTTTACCCTTTACCAATTGGACGGCATCAACATGACGCCCACCCAGTGGCTGGGCATCGCCGAACTCATTAACAGCCATTGGGATAACTACGATGGCTTCGTGGTCGCGCAGGGCACGGACACCCTGGCCTATACCGCCAGTGCGGTGGCTTTCATGCTGGGGCGGGTGAATAAACCGGTGGTGTTCACCGGTGCGCAGACCACGGTGGATGTGCTGCATGGCGATGCCCGCGATAACCTACTGCACGCCTGCTATGCCGCCGCCGCCCCGGATGCGGTGCTGGAAACCCAGATATGTTTCGGCAATCTGGTGTTGCGCGCGGTGCGCGCCCAGATGGCGGACGGGCGCAAATACCAGGGTTTCACCAGCCCCGGCTGGCCGCCGCTGGCGCAGATCACCGAGAAGCTGCTGGTCACCCACCACGCGTTGCTGCCGAGCGCGCAAAATCGTTCGCGGTTTCGCCCGCACCTGGCTTCCGAGATACTGATCATAGACCTAGCGCCCGGTCTGCGCCCGGAGGATTACCAGAAACTGCTGGAATATCGCCAGGAGGCCGGGCGACCGGTGCAGGGGCTGCTGATCACCACACCGGGGCTGGGCAACATCCCCAGCGAGCCGCCCTACAATTTCCGCCCGCTGATCCAGGAAGCCATCGCCAAGCGCATCCCGGTGCTGATCTCCAGCCAAGTGCCGATCAACCCCTATACCCAAGACCAGTACGAAGTGAATAGCATACCGGCGCAATACGGCGCAATACCTGCCGGCAACCTGACGATGGCGGCGGCGTTGACCAAGTTTTCCTGGGTCATCGGCGGGGTGGATCAGGAGTGGGCAATAAAGCCACGAAACGAAGCCAACGATCAGGCTTATCTGGACGAAGTCAAAAAACGTATGCGCGTCGATTACATCGGGGAAGAGCAGCAACGCCCAAACCTCCCATCATAGCCAGCCCGTAGGATGTGCCGAGGAACGAGGCGCATCGGTCGCGTGTCACCGCCGGAATTCAATAAAAGTGCCGTATTTCAACAGCCTGGCATCATCCCCCCAAACCCATCCCCGCCACCCCGCGCTGCAAAACCTGAGCAAAACGCGCCGCATTGCGCGCGTCCAAAACCTCGCCCAGCCACCCCCTTGCACCCTCGACCGCATCCCTTACCGCAGTCATGCTTTCCTTGACCTGATGGCGCGTCAAACCCATATCCCGCCCGATTTGTACCACCTCGTCGCGCCCAGGTGGGCTATTGCGGCTATCGAAATTAATGGAATGATCACGACCGCCGTACCCCTCATTGGCCAGCGTCGCCGGCGTAATGTCGTAGGCCGGCGACAATAGCCAGCCGCCATCGTCCCGGAGCATCGAAAAATTCTTCAGATGATCGTCTATATTGCCCACCACGACATTAACCAGCATCCACCTGAACAGCCGCACCCCATCCTCGGCAACCGCAGCGCTCAACTCGCGTACAACAGCCGACATGCCCACATAACTGCTGGGCACATTCCTGCCCGTCATCAACGTCTTCATCGACGCCATATGCCACCTGCCCGACGCAGATTCGTCGAACCGGCGCACCAGCAGCACCGGCTTCGCATTGACCGCGATCAACCGGTGTTCCGGGACCGTGAGGCCGGATGCGCGCGCAATCGCAAGGCACACATACTCGCTGCGCACCACATCGAAATCGTCTTCCCGGCTGGGAAACTTGGCAATCCAGCCGCAGCCTCCCTCCTGCACGAGCACCTTGGGGCGCGCGCCACCCAACGAACTGCCGGCGCGAATCGCGGCTATCACCTCGCGGGAAAGATTCCTGCCCTCCCACTCCTCAATATTCTGCTCGACACCAGCCAAATCGGACAACTGCGGAATAGGCGCATCCGGCAAATCCCGTGCGGCGCGCCCGCGTACCATGGGTGCAAAAGAAAGCGCGCCGAGCGGATTGCGCAAATAGCGCAACAAAGAAGCCGGATGGCAATCCCACGGCGCCAGATTATAATCCCTGGCGATAATCGCCCGCCCCCAGGCATCCGGCAAAGCATCTTCCACCACCAGCGGGAGCCCGCCGGAAAACGCGTGTGTTGCGGCCTGCAACGGCAACGCATAAGGATCCAGCGCAAAACCGCGCCGCTCCTGCAAATAGGCTGCGTCATAGCGAAATTCGGAAAGCACCCGCTGATCGCGAACATTGCCTTTCACCGCCGCCGCCAAAATACCGCATGGCGCCGTGACGCCGTCCGTCCGCGTCAAATACACCTTATAGAGAAAGGCTTCCTCTTGCGCCATTTCAAATGCCGGCCTTCCTAACGCGTTTTCCGTCCGCAGCACCCGCTTCCGCCTCCTTGAGCAGCGAATCGATCAGACTGCCGCGCGGCTCACCGCCCCCGCCCGATTCATCGTCGCGCCGCCGCCCGGCATGGTTGGCGCGGCGTAGGCGTTGCTCACTCCCCCCGACCGATTCATCATCGCGCCCCGCCCGGATGGTAAATTGGACCGCCTTTCTAACGCGTTTCCTGACTGTTGCGCCTACTTCCGCCTCCTTGAGCAGCGAATCGATCAAACTGCCGCGCGGCTCAAAAACCCCAACAAATTCATCCCCGCGCCCCATCAACTGAGCCGCCTTCAACCAAGCTTCGAGGCTCACGCGGGCATCCCCGGCCTCCATCGCGCGATAAGTAGACACCCCCACGCCGATACGCGCGGCAAAATCGACCTGCCGGTCATTCCGGCTGGTGCGGTAATTCCTGAGATGTCCGCCCAGAGTGGCGGCGAGCTGTTTAATCGTTGTCATAATAACGCGTATGGGCTGTTTTCTATGCTAAGCATCATTATAGTACGACTAAATAAAACAAACCGGCGATTTTTTCCCCGCCGCTGTTTAGCCCGGCTAATTCATAGCGCGGCTTTCGGCAGCAGGCAAACATGGCACAAACCTTCCAACGAGTACCAACCCCGCAAAAAATCGCCGAACGGCGCGAACTCAAAACATCGACAATCTACATCCCCTGCGCCGAAGTCATCGCCCAAGGCCAGCCAGCGCCCAAAGCCGCCCCCTCCAACCCGCGCCGAAACCGCCACAATCGCACAAACCATCCAGCCCCAAGCCGGCGGCGAAACCCAACTAAAACCGATGCTCGAAGCCTTCGAAATAAAATACGACTACTGAATATTGCACCGCGTCCCGTCCGGACTGGAAGCCGACGTACTAAAAACCGCCCCCCGGATAAGAGCCATAAACTGGAGCGAGCGCGTGACACTACAAATTCAGCAAGCCGGGCAAGAGGCACGATAAAGCCATGTCCCCCACCCGGCGGTCCCATTCCCTATCCCATCCCGGATATCAACAGTGACAATGCCAAAAATCGCACAAACCAATGCCAAAAATCGTGCGTTGTTACAGTAAGGTACGAACCACCAGCACGATGGTGGAATTGCTGGGGTTCGCAAGCTCACCCCAGCCTACGCGGGTTGCCTTCGTTCCCCTTCCATTCGGCGCAATGCTCGTTGGTTATTGCGCCCTACGTTCGCTAACGTTTCCGAGTTAAGCGGCGCCCCGAAGGGGCGTAGCTGCGTAATTCACCATAATAAACCGCTTGGGTACGATAAGGCTATGCGCACCCGCCAATCATCCACTCACAGGCTGTATCAGCTTGATGAGTGCGATTATCAAGGTTATTTGTCCTGCGGCGACACCTAGCATCCATTCGATGAGATCGGTTTTGAGTTCCGCAATTCTCAAATCCAGATCGGCTTTGGTTACCAGGCGCTCGTTTACCCGTTCTACCATAGTTTATGGTTTGCACCTCGGCTTGCTCTTCCGTGAAGCCTACCACCTTGAGTTTTTTAACATAGGCGTGCGTATCCAAAATTGCGCTGCTCATAATTCTATCCTTTCACGCTGTAGGGCAGCCTACCCGTCCAGCGGTGCAAACGAAAGCGGCTGGCTGGCAAGCACATGGAAAGCCATTTGACAAAAATAGGGTTAAGGTTTATTTCCCGTCATGGATTGTTCCACTAAATACATCATGGAAGAAATAACCTCAGCATCTAAATTGCGATTGTGCAAGGTGTAAAGCAGGTTGAGCGTGTATCTGTCGGAAATTTCTTGTGGTTTTATATTGAGGTGCTCCAACCCGGCAAATAACGCGAATACCTCGTTGGAGAGCAACGCGGCTTTGGTTATTCTCTCACCGTTGACTAATTGTATCGGTCTGGTTTTTGCGATCCATTTCATTGTGAATGCCGCGCGCTTATGCTGGTCGGCCAGGCTGATCTCATGAAACGCCTTGGTTCTGGTGACGTCGCAAAAATAGCTTTCGACGCAATGCAGCAGAACCCCGATATTTAAATAAGTTCCGCTCCAACGCTTGGCAATTGATTCTCTATATATCTTGACCAGGGCATCAAGCCGCCGAAGACGTTTTTCCTCGGGGATGGAATCAAGAATGTCTTTTCGGTGTGAATGGCATCAGATGCCCTGGATCGCCATGTCGATCTTTTCCATGAATTGCCCTGCATCACCCATCGTCTTCGATAAGTAGCATTCTTCGTCGCACTCATCGGAGTGGTTTTTTTCATTCCAGCGGGATACCGCTTGAATGTCCTTGTTTTCGAGTATTTCCCGGTATGTTTCGCGCAACTCAGTTGCCGAGCCTATCAGTGCCATATTGCTTCCTCCTTGATTGTTTTGCAAAGTGTCACCCGCGATTATAGCGCCGAAATCCATTTCAAAACAAAAAACTCATTTTTATTGTTTTGTTTCAATTGGATAAATCCAAGCAGGGCGAACACGATAAGGCCATGCCAACCCTACCGATGCCCCCTCCACATCACTTCACCCTCATCCCCGGCAACGCCCCGTCGTCCGGGCTGAGCAGGTAAAGGCCGGGGTTTTCGCCGGAGGCGGCGAGCACCATGCCTTCGGACAGGCCGAATTTCATTTTGCGTGGGGCGAGGTTGGCGACCATTACGGTCATGCGTCCTTTGAGTTTTTCCGGGTCGTAGGCGGATTTGATGCCGGCGAATACGGTGCGCGGCTGTTTTTCGCCGATGTCCAGGGTGAGTTTCAGGAGTTTTTCCGCGCCGGCCACGTGTTCGGCGTTGACGATGCGGGCGATGCGCAGGTCGATTTTGGAGAAGTCGTCGATGGAGACGGTTTCGGCTATCGGGTGGAGCGCGTGTTGCTGGTGTTCGGCGTGGCGCGCCGGGGAGTGTTCCGGGGCTGCGGCTTGCAGGTTTTCCTTGTTTTCTTCGACCATGGCTTCCACTTGTTTCGGGTCGATGCGCGCCATGAGGTGGTTATAGGGGTTGATGGCGTGGTCGAGCAGCAGGGTTTGCGCGTCGTCCCACTGGAGCGGCGGGATGTTCAGGAAGGCTTCCACATCTTCCGCCAGTTTGGGCAACACCGGCTTTAGGTATAGGGTCAGCAGGCGGAACAGGTTGAGGCTGACGGTGCAGACTTCGTGCAGTTTGGCTTCCTGGCCTTCCTGTTTGGCCAGTTCCCACGGCTTGCGCTCGTCCACGTACTGGTTGGCGAGGTCGGCCAGGTGCATCACTTCGCGCAATGCCTTGCCGTATTCGCGCGCGTCGTACAGCGCCGCGATGTTGCCTGCGGCATGGCGCAGTTCGTCCAGCAATATCGGGTTGGCGACGGCATCGGCCAGTTTCCCGTCGAAGCGCTTGGTGATGAAGCCCGCCGCGCGTGATCCGATGTTGACGAATTTGCCGATCAGGTCGCTGTTCACCCTGGTGGTGAAGTCGTCCAGGCTGAGGTCGATGTCTTCCATGCTGGAATTGAGTTTCGCGGCGAAGTAGTAGCGCAGGTGCTCGGGGTTGAGGTGTTTGAGGTAGCTCGCGGCGGTGATGAAGGTGCCGCGCGATTTGGACATTTTCTGCCCGTCCACGGTGAGGAAGCCGTGCGCGAAGACGCCGCTGGGCGTGCGGTAGCCGGCGTGTTGCAGTTCGGCGGGCCAGAACAGCGCGTGGAAATAGAGGATGTCCTTGCCGATAAAATGATAGACCTCGGCGGTCGAATCCTTGCCCCAGTATTCGTCGAAGTTTATTTTTCCTTCCGAGCGGTCGCACAGGTTGCGAAAGCTGCCCATGTAGCCGATGGGTGCGTCCAGCCATACGTAGTAGTATTTGCCGGGCGCATCGGGTATTTCGAAGCCGAAATACGGCGCGTCGCGCGAGATGTCCCAGTCGGACAGGCCGCCGTCCAGCCACTCGTTGAGCTTGTTCGCGGCGGCGTCCTGCACATGCGGCGGCGCAATCCAGCCCTTGAGGAAATCGCGGCAGCGCAGGTCTGAAAGCTTGAAGAAATAATGGTCGGACGATTTGCGCACCGGCGTCGCACCGGACACGGCGGAATACGGGTCGATCAGGTCGGTCGGCTGGTAGGCGGCGCCGCAGGCTTCGCAGGAGTCGCCGTACTGGTCTTTGGCATGGCACTTGGGACATTCGCCCTTGATAAAGCGATCCGGCAGGAACATTTCTTTCACCGGGTCGTAGTATTGCTCAATGGAGCGCACTTCTATCAGCCCCTGCTTTTTCAGCTTGAGATAGATGTCGTCGGCGTAGTGGCGGGTTTCCGGCGTGTTGGTCGAATAATAGTTGTCGAAGCCGATGCGAAAGCCGGCGAAGTCGTTGTAATGCTCTTGCCACACCTTGGCGATAAGCTCTTCCGGCGCGATGCCTTCTTTTTGCGCGCGCAGCATGATGGGGGTGCCGTGGGTGTCGTCGGCGCACACGTAGTGGCATTGGTGGCCTTGCATTTTCTGGAAACGCACCCAAATATCGGTCTGGATGTATTCCACCAGATGGCCGAGGTGGATGCTGCCGTTGGCATAGGGCAGCGCCGATGTGACGAGGATTTTACGCGTCATGGCTATGGTCTGGAGAGAGTAGAAAACTGAATTGTAACAAACCGTGGTAGCAAGCCCAATTATTGTTTAAACTTTCGCCTTTGCACACAACAGGTTCATCTAGGAGTAAGCATGTCCGTTTCCGAGCAGCAGGTGCTAGAGGCACTGAAGCAAATCACCGACCCGAACACCAAAAAGGATTTCGTCGCCGGCAAATCCGCAAAAAACATCAAGATAGACGGCGCCAACGTTGCGCTCGACATTGTTCTGGGCTATCCGGCCAAGACCGTTATGGCGGGCATACAGCAACTGGTGACGGATAAGCTGAAAAGTCTGCCCGGCGTCGGCAGCGTCACGGTCAACGTGAGTTCCAAGATCGTTTCCCACAGCGTGCAGCGCGGCGTGAAGCTGATCCCCGGCGTGAAGAACATTATCGCGGTGGCTTCCGGCAAGGGCGGCGTGGGCAAATCCACCACCGCCGTAAACCTGGCGCTGGCGCTGCTTGCCGAGGGCGCCAAGGTGGGCATCATGGACGCGGACATTTACGGTCCCTCGCAGCCTTTGATGCTGGGCATCAGCGGTCGCCCGGATTCGCATGACGGCCAGATGATGGAGCCGATGATGGGGCACGGCCTGCAAGCCATGTCCATCGGCTTCCTGATCGATGTGGAGACGCCCATGGTGTGGCGCGGCCCGATGGTGACGCAAGCGCTGGAACAATTGCTCAACGAGACCAACTGGAAGGAACTGGACTACCTGGTGGTGGACCTGCCGCCCGGCACGGGCGACGTGCAGTTGACTCTAGCGCAGAAGGTTCCGGTCACCGGTGCGGTGATCGTCACCACGCCGCAGGATGTGGCGCTGATTGATGCGCGCAAGGGGCTGAAGATGTTCGAGAAGGTCGGCATCCCGATCATCGGCATCGTCGAGAACATGAGTTTGCACATCTGCTCCCAATGCGGCCATGAAGAGCGCGTGTTTGGCGAAGGCGGCGGCGAGCGCATGTGCAGCGACTATAATGTCGAATTCCTCGGCGCGCTGCCGCTGGACATCGCCATCCGCGAACAGACCGACGCCGGCAACCCGCCGGTGGCGGCCAACCCCGACGGTCGCGTGGCCGAAATCTACCGCGAAATCGCGCGCCGCGTGGCGGTGAAAATCGCCGATCAGGCGCAGGATTTCAGCGCGCGCTTTCCGAGCATAGTGATTCAAAATTCGTGATGCGCGAGGGGTGAGGGGGTAGGCGTGAGGCGAAAAAGCTGTCTATCGCGCCGCTTTTGACATTCGCCTCACCCCTCACCCCTTACCTCTCACCAGGAGCACCCATGCGTTTCCGTTTCCCCGTTGTCATCATCGACGAAGACTTCCGTTCCGAAAACGCCAGCGGCATCGGCATACGTGTGCTGGTCAAGGCCATTGAGGATGAAGGCCTGGAAGTGCTGGGCGCGACCAGTTACGGCGATCTGACCTCGTTCGCGCAGCAGCAAAGCCGGGCTTCGGTGTTCATCCTGTCGATCGACGACGAAGAATTCTGCACGCCGGAAGCGGCGGAACATGCGGTGGCGCAGATACGCGCGTTCGTCGAGGAAATCCGTTTCCGCAATTCCGACATCCCGATTTTCCTATACGGCGAAACGCGCACCTCGCGCCATATTCCCAACGACGTGCTGAAGGAATTGCACGGCTTCATCCACATGTTCGAGGATACGCCGGAATTCATCGCGCGCAATGTGGTGCGCGAAGCCAAGTCTTACCTGGATTCCCTGCCGCCGCCGTTTTTCCGCGCGCTGACCCATTACGCCGCCGACGGCTCCTATTCCTGGCACTGCCCCGGCCATTCGGGCGGCGTCGCGTTCCTGAAAAGCCCGGTGGGGCAGATGTTCCACCAGTTTTTTGGGGAAAACATGTTGCGCGCCGACGTGTGCAATGCGGTGGAAGAACTCGGCCAATTGCTGGACCATACCGGCCCGGTCGCCGCTTCCGAGCGCAACGCCGCGCGGATATTCAATGCGGATCACCTGTATTTTGTCACCAACGGCACCTCCACCTCCAACAAGATGGTATGGCATTCCACCGTCGCGCCGGGCGATGTGGTGGTAGTGGACCGCAACTGCCACAAGTCAATACTCCACGCGATCATCATGACCGGCGCGGTGCCGGTGTTCCTTACGCCGACGCGCAACCATTTCGGCATTATCGGCCCTATTCCGCTGGCGGAATTCACGCCGGAAAATATCCGCAAAAAAATCGACGCAAACCCGTTCGCCCGTGATTTCAAGGGCGCGCCACGCATCCTCACGATCACCCAGAGCACCTACGACGGCGTAATCTATAACGTCGAAACCATCAAGGAAATGCTCGACGGCAAGATAGATACGCTGCATTTCGACGAAGCGTGGCTGCCGCACGCCACCTTCCACGACTTTTACAAGGGCATGCATGCCATCGGCAAGGATAGGCCGCGCACTAGGGAATCGATGATATTCTCCACCCAGTCCACCCATAAACTGCTGGCCGGCTTGAGCCAAGCCTCGCAGATATTGGTGCAGGATTCGGAAGTGCGCAAGCTCGACCGCGACATATTTAACGAAGCCTACCTGATGCACACCTCGACCAGCCCGCAATACGCCATCATCGCCTCGTGCGACGTGGCGGCGGCGATGATGGAGCCGCCCGGCGGCACCGCGCTGGTGGAAGAATCAATCCGCGAAGCGCTGGATTTTCGTCGCGCAATGCGCAAGGTGGACGAGGAATTCGGCGACTCCTGGTGGTTCAAGGTGTGGGGGCCGGAACACCTGTCCGACGAAGGCATGGGCAGCCGCGAAGACTGGGTGCTGCGCGCCAATGAAAGTTGGCACGGCTTCGGCGATCTGGCAGCAGGCTTCAACATGCTGGACCCGATCAAAGCCACCGTAATCACCCCCGGCCTGGACATGGACGGCGGCTTCTCGGAACCCGGCATCCCGGCGGCAATCCTCACCAAATATCTGGCCGAACACGGCGTAATCGTCGAAAAAACCGGACTGTATTCCTTCTTCATCATGTTCACCATCGGCATCACCAAAGGCCGCTGGAACACCATGGTGACCGAGCTTCAGCAATTCAAGGACGATTTCGACAAGAACAGCCCGCTGTGGCGCGTGCTGCCCGAATTCGTCGCCAAACACCCGCGCTACGAAAAAATCGGCCTGCGCGACCTGTGCCACGCGATCCACGGCATCTATCAGGCCAACGACATCGCGCGCCTCACCACCGAAATGTACCTGTCCGACATGGAACCGGCGATGCGCCCGGCGGACGCGTTCGCGCGCATGGCGCACCGGGAAATCGACCGGGTGGAAATCGACGACCTGCTGGGGCGCGTCACCAGTGTTTTATTAACCCCCTACCCGCCCGGCATTCCGCTGCTGATTCCCGGCGAGCGCTTCAACCGCACCATCGTCCGCTACCTGCAATTCGCGCGCGAATTCAACGAAAAATTCCCCGGCTTCGAAACCGACATTCACGGCTTGGTGCGCGAAGAAGTGGACGGGAAGAAACGCTATTTCGTGGATTGCGTGATACAACCGTAGTCCGGGACGGCACGCGAATAAACACGGGAAGAGTCGCCATGAGCTATACCTTGCCTCGCCACAATTTACCGATTTAGCCACGTCTCGCGGGATGCGATTGCTGCGCAAATTGCGCCGTGTAGCCGTTCTACACAAGCAATTTGCAACGCAGAAGCCGCGCCCGCGAGGCAATGGATAAATCGGTAAATTGTGGCGAGGCAAGGTATACAAGGCATCGATCACCATCGAACCCGGCAAGCGCGGCGGAAAACCCTGTATACGCGGCTTGCGTATCACCGTCTACGACGTGCTGGAATAGCTGGCATCGGGCATGTCCCCGAGGAAATCCTCGAAGATTTCGATTATCTTACCTTGCAAGATATGCCTTCTCGCGGGAGGAAATTGTCCGGATTGGATTGATCCTTCGCGGGATACAATGCATAGTCGGGCATGGGCACAGGAGTCGGCGCAAGCCGGGTGGGCGCGTTTTTTGTGCCCACCCGGTGTTCCCCACTGGGTGGGCGTTTCAATGACCGCGCCGCGTGGGTACAAAAAGCGCACCCATCCTTCCCGGCTTCAGTTGACGGCAGTTACAATACGCAAATGAACCAACTAGTCATACCTTACCCGAACAATCGCTCTTTGGATGAGCGCGTTTTTTTGCGCTCGACATCCAATAAAAGATTGCCGAAAGAAAAAAAGGAACCCGCAAAGTTTCTGGAGTTCTTCGCGGGAAGCGGCTTGGTTGCAGAGGGATTGAGCGGTTATTTTCAGGTGGCATGGGCTAACGATATTTGCGCGAAAAAAGCCAAGGTGTATACGGTGAACCATGGCGTGCATAGTTCCTGTGTATGAAAAAAATATCCTTACGTGAAAAATCCATATTGGCCGGATTATATTTATCCAAATTCGACGCTGCGGGGTTGAGGCAGCTCGGGTTTAGAAGTTTTATTGAGGCATTTAATGTTATCGGATTTGCATTGGGAGTTCAGCCTGGCTCAATAAAAAATTACCGTGATGAGTTCGATCCACTGTTCCCGAATGACAGAAAAGGATGGCATAAACGCCCTATGCGGCACTATTGTGAAGTTATTTACGATAACTATGCCAAGCTGGAACTCGATGAATTTTCCGTCTTGCTAAAACAGTTGATCTATAAGCGGCAAGACGTTGATACTCTAATAGAAGAGGTAGAAAAAGAAGATGGCAATAAGAAAAGCTCATTTGCACAAAGACTAATTACCGGCCAAGCTGCTGAACAATATTTTCTATCAAAATATAAAGAGATAGAATTGTTTAAAGATTTTGAGATTGAGGACACTACTAAGCTTGGTTGCGGTTTTGATTTTAAGTTAACTTCGCAAGACCTATTCTACGGTGTAGAGGTCAAAGGCATGAATGAGGCAAAAGGAAGCATTTCGCTAACAAATAAAGAATATTCGATGGCGTCACTTATGGGGGATCGGTATTTTCTATTTGTAGTGAGGAATTTCAAGGAAACTCCATTTCATAATCTTTATCTGAATCCATTGGGTGGAGAGCTATCTTTCAACAGGGTTGAACAGAAGATAATCCAAGTAAGTTGGCTGGCTAAACTTTAGTGTGGATACCAAGCTACTTTGTGAGGACGCATTATGATTAATCCATATATCGCTCAGAAATTATCGGTTTTTCGTGACGCAATGAAAGTTTGCGGAAGCGAGGTTTTGGCTGTTGTTATTCATATCAGTCGCTATGCCAAGGAAAACGGTTTGCCGCTCGACGCCGACGCGCCGATTGCGGAGGGATTGGGCATCGCTCAAGTTCTCGCCGAAGAAGGTGAATATACAAGACGGAAGAGCATTGGCATCATGCGCGCCTACGTGACTTTTTTGAACCAACTTAATGCCCAACCTTCCACGCTTGGTAAAATCGAGGCATGGTGGATGGAGCGCGAAAGAGAATATTTCTCCGCCAAACCGTATCACTTGCATTTCGATCCCACCAAAAGCCTGCAAGCAATTATTCAGGATTTGTTGGAGCAGGCAAAAAAACGCCAACAGGAATCAAGCGGCACGATGCATCAGGACACATTGTTGCAACATCTCGTTGGAGCGAAGCTGGAATTGGCATTGCCGAAATTGCATATTCAGCATAATGGCTTTTCCGTGGACGATGCAGTAAGCGATCGCTCAGGCGATTTTGTGATAGAAGACAGCATTATTCACATTATAGTCTTGCCAAACGAAGCAGTGATCAGAAAATGTCAGTGCGATATCGAATCCGGCGCGAAACCGATCATCCTGACTATTGCCGATGGCGTGTTAGTCGCAAAGGGGCTTGCGGAAAATGCCGGATTGTCTGACCGTATCGACATCATAGATGCTGTGCAATTCTTGGCGACAAACATGTTCAAACTTGCATTCTTTAAAGTGTCCGAACATCTGCCAACTTTAGAAAAATTAATAGAGTCATACAACCGGATCATTTCCACAAACGAGACATGCCTAAGCCTGCGCATTGAACTAGTACAGCAGCGCGCAAATACTGATAACACTGCATAATTCTGGAAACCTCCGTTGACCGCTTACCAGGATGTGTAATAGGGTGGTTCCAAATATCTTGGTTATCAATGTGCAACGCCCTCACCCCAATCGGCAGGGTAAATTTGTTCCCGGCACGGAAAAAACCGATTTACCGCAGAGGACGCAGAGGAAAAGCATGAGGGGGTTTCCTCTGCGTCCTCCGCGTCCTCTGCGGTGAAAAAGGTTTTGTCTTTATGGGTCATGAGTCGAGCTGAGTCGAGTCTTCAGCACAAATAATGTTTTATCAAAGAGGTCGCATCACCAAAGGTATCAAACTTAATATTATGGTGTTGGATTGCGAAAAGGATGCAGCCCAACGCCGCTTAGGCATCGCCGGTTTCACCCCTTCCCCAGCATTTCCGCAGCATGGCGGCGCGTGGTTGCGGTTACTTCCATGCCGCCCAACATGCGGGCGATTTCTTCGATGCGCTCGGCTTGGCTGAGCAGGCTGATGCGGCTGGTTGCGCCGTTGTTGTCGGCGCTTTTGGAAACCTGCCAGTGCTGGTCGCCTTGCGCTGCGACTTGCGGCAGGTGGGTGACGCACAGCACTTGGCGCTCGCTGCCCAACTGCCTTAACAGTTTGCCGACGACTTCGGCCACGCCGCCGCCTATGCCTACGTCCACTTCGTCGAAGATCAGGGTTGGCGTTAGCGATACTTTGGCGGTTGCCACCTGGATGCCCAGGCTGATGCGCGACAGTTCGCCGCCGGACGCCACTTTGGCGAGTGCTTTGGGCGGCACGCCGGCATGGGCGCTGACCAGGAATTCGATTTCTTCCAGGCCGTGCGCCGCGCCGTCCGGCAGAGGATGCAGCGCGATGGCGAATTCGCCGCCGGACATTGCCAATCCCTGCATGGTGGCGCTCACTTGTTCGCCCAAGGTGCGCGCCGCTATTAGCCGTCCGGCGCTCAAGTCCCGCGCCAGTTCGAAATAGCGTTGTTGCAGGGTTTCTTCCCGTTGCGCGAGGTCTGCGCCGCTTTCGAATCCGCGCAGATGATCCAGCCGCGCTTGTTTTTCGGCCAGCAGTTCGGGCAGGAATTCCGGGGTGGTGCGGTATTTGCGCGCCATGTCGTGGACATCGCGCAGGCGCTGTTCGCACTGCGCCAGCCGCTCCGGGTCTAGCTCCAGGCGTTGTTGGTAGCGGCGCAGGCTGTACACCGCTTCGCGCAACTGGACTTCCGCCGGTTCCAGGGTTTCGAGGATTTCTTTCAGCGCCGCGTCGTAATCGAGCAGGTTGCCGAAGCGTGCAATTACTGCGTTGAGTTGCGACAGGCACGCGCCGTCGCCTTCCGACAGCGTTTCCATGCCGATCTGCACGCCTTCCATCAGGCTCGCGGCGTGGGTCAGGCGGCCATGCTCGGTTTGCAATTCGTCCCAGTTTTCGGCGGTGAAAGCAAGCTGCCTCAGTTCGCGCGTCTGGTCTTCCAGCAGCGCCAATTCGTCTTTGATGCCGGCGGCGTTTTTTTCCTGCTCCAGCCGTTCGCGCCGGAGTTGTTGCCACTCGCGCCAGACGCCGGCGGTTTCTTTTGCTTGTCCGCCCAGGTTGCCGTAGGCGTCGAGCAATTCGCGCTGGCTGCTGCTTTTAAGCAAGGATTGGTGGGCGTGTTGGCCGTGGATGTCCACCAGGAATTCCCCGGCCTCGCGCAGTTGTTGCAAGGTGGCGGAACGCCCGTTGACGAAGGCGCGCGAACGCCCGCTTGCATCGACCACGCGGCGCAGCAGGCACACGCCGGGATCGCCGGCAAGGTCGGTTTCCGCCAGCCAGCGCTGCAAGTGGGGCAGCGCGCGGATGTCGAATTCGGCGGAGAGTTCGGCGCGCTCGCAGCCCCGGCGCACTACGCCGGCGTCGCCGCGCTCGCCCATGGCCAGCGACAGCGCGTCGATCAGGATGGATTTGCCCGCGCCGGTTTCGCCGGTGAGCACGGTGAAGCCGTTGGCGAATTCGAGTTCGAGACGGTCGACGAGGATGAAATCGCGGATGGTGAGGGTCAGCAGCATGATTGTCGTGGAATGGGCGATGGGTGGAACGAGTTGGACGAGGGATAGAACGGAATGAGTGATGGGGAATGGGTGATGGGAAAAAACCGGACTCCCATCACCCATTTCCCATTACTCATCACCGTCCTGGTCACAGTTTTTTCCCCCAATGTAGTTTTTCGCGCAACATGCCGTAGTAGCTGTGCCCCAAGGGGTGCAGCAGGCGCACGTTTTGCGGGGTGCGGCGCACGATCACCCGGTCGTTGGTCTGCAAGTCGAAATGGCGCTGGTTGTCGAAATGCACGCGCGCGTCGTCGGCGTGGATCAGCAGGATTTCCAGGGTGCAATCGCTGTTGACGGCTATCGGGCGGTTGCTCAGGGTATGCGGGCAAATCGGCACCAGCACCAGCGCTTCCAGCGTGGGATGCAGCACCGGACCGCCGGCGGACAGCGCATAGGCGGTGGAGCCGGTCGGCGTTGAGACGATCAGCCCGTCGGAACGCTGGCTGTAGACGAATTCTCCGTTCACGAACACTTCCAGCTCAATCAGCCGGGCGGTTGCGCCTTTGCTCACTACGGTGTCGTTGAAGGCGTGTCCTTCGAAAATGTTCGCGTTGCGCCGCCGGATGGTCACGGTCAGCAGGAAGCGGTCTTCGGTCAGGTATTCGCCGTCGAGTATTTCCCCCACGGTTTCAAGCATAGTGTCGCGCGACACGTCGGCGAGAAAGCCCAGCCGCCCGAGGTTGATGCCGACCAGCGGCACGCTGTAGGAATAAAGCGAACATGCGATGTTCAGCATGGTGCCGTCGCCGCCCAGCACCACCGCCAAATCTGCCTGCCGCCCGATTTCGTCCAATGTGGCGACGGGATAACCGGCGATGTGGGCGCTCTCTGCGGTGCGCGTTTCCACCAGCACCTTGCGGTTGCGCTGTTGCAGGAAGGCAGCGAGGCGCAACAGCGAATCGCCGGTTTCCGGGCTGTTGTATTTGCCGATCAGGGCTATGGTGTCGAATGGCGTAGTCATCGCGCGAATTATCCTAGAAACCTCCGTTGACCGCTTGCCAAGTTGTGTAATAGGGTGGCTCTAAACAGCTTTGTTATATATTTTGCGTGTACCCGTTTGGTGAGAGCGCGTAGAGAATAAGTTGATACGTCAATATGTTGTGCCTTACCCGTAGGTGCGAATAAATTCGCACCTACAACCATGTCAACAGAGGAATTTAGGATTATACCTTGCCTCGCTACGATTTACCGATCCGGAGTCACTGGGCAGTGCGCCCGCTGGGGGCAATCAAACCGGACAATTTCCCCTGCGCAAGGCATATATTGGCCGCCAACCCACTGCATCTAGTGGTTGCCTGTGACACCGGCATAAGCACGAATGAAAACTCATTGCACTACCCCAACATTCCCCGCAAATACCGCCCCGTATAACTCTCCACATTAGCCGCCACCACCTCCGGCGTCCCCTGCGCAATAATCACGCCGCCCCCGTCACCGCCCTCCGGCCCGAGGTCGATCAGCCAGTCGGCGGTCTTGATTACGTCCAGGTTGTGCTCAATCACCACCACGCTGTTGCCGTTGTCGCGCAGGCGATGCAGCACGGTGAGCAGCAGTTCGATGTCGTGGTAGTGCAGGCCGGTGGTGGGTTCGTCGAGGATGTACAGAGTGCGACCGGTGTCGCGCTTGCTTAATTCCAGCGACAGTTTCACGCGTTGCGCTTCGCCGCCGGATAGCGTGGTGGCGCTTTGCCCCAGCGTGATGTAGCCCAGGCCGACATCCAGCAATGTCGCGAGTTTGCGCGCCACCACCGGCACCGGGTTGAAGAATTCGTGCGCTTGTTCCACGGTCATCGTTAGGATTTCGTGGATGTTTTTGCCTTTGTAGTGTATCTCCAGAGTTTCGCGATTGTAGCGCTTGCCGTGGCACACGTCGCACGGGACGTAGATGTCGGGTAAAAAGTGCATTTCCACCTTGATAACGCCATCGCCTTCGCAGGATTCGCAACGCCCGCCCTTGACGTTGAACGAGAAACGCCCCGGCCCATAGCCGCGCACCCGAGATTCGGGGACGCCGGCGAACAGTTCGCGGATCGGGGTGAACAAGCCGGTGTAGGTGGCCGGATTGGAGCGCGGGGTGCGGCCTATCGGGCTTTGATCGACATCGATGACTTTGTCGAAAAATTCCAGTCCGTGGAGTTCGCCGTGCGCCGCCGGTTCGGTGGCGGAGCCGTAGAGATGGCGCGCGACGGCGCGGTATAGGGTGTCGTTGATTAGCGTCGATTTACCCGAGCCGGAAACCCCGGTCACGCATACGAACAGGCCAACCGGCAAATCCAGCGTGACGTTTTTCAGGTTGTTGCCGGTAACGTTGGTAAGGTGCAACATGCGCTTAGGGTCGGGCGCATGGCGTTTTTCCGGAACGTTGATGCGCCGTTCGCCGCAGAGATACTGGCCGGTGAGCGAATTGGGGTTATCCTGGATTTCGCGCGGCGTGCCTTGCGCGACGATATGCCCGCCATGCACCCCGGCGCCGGGTCCGATGTCCACCACATAGTCGGCGGCGAGAATCGCATCGGTGTCG
Source organism: Sulfuricellaceae bacterium (assembly GCA_041674485.1). Classification (GTDB taxonomy): domain Bacteria; phylum Pseudomonadota; class Gammaproteobacteria; order Burkholderiales; family Sulfuricellaceae; genus JAGXQV01. The sequence continues at coordinate 10,267 of JBAYVP010000024.1, read as the reverse complement.
TGCTCCACCACGATTACGGTGTTGCCGATGTCGCGCAGGTGCTTGAGGGTTTCCAGCAGGCGATCGTTATCGCGCTGGTGCAGGCCGATGGAAGGCTCGTCGAGCACATACATCACGCCGGTGAGTCCCGAGCCGATCTGCGAAGCCAGACGGATGCGTTGCGCTTCGCCGCCGGACAGGGTTTCGGCGGAACGCTCCAGCGACAGGTATTCCAGCCCGACGTTGTTGAGGAAGCGCAGGCGCGCGCCGATTTCCTTGACGATTTTGTCGGCGATGGCCTGTTTCTGGCCGTCGAATTGCAACAGCGCGAAGAAATCGTAACATGCCTTGAGCGGCAAACGGCTCACCTCGAATAGCGCCTTGCCGCCCACCAGCACATGGCGCGCCTCAATGCGCAAACGCGAGCCTTCGCAACTAGGGCAAAGCTGGAAATTGATGTATTTCGACAATTCCTCGCGCACCGTGGCCGATTCGGTTTCCTTGTAGCGTCGCTCCAGGTTGGGGAGTATGCCCTCGAACGCATGACTGCGCCCTTGCATGCCGCCGCGTTCCCCCAGGTATTGGAAGCGGATTTCTTCCTTGCCGCTGCCGTGCATCAGTATCTGCTGGAGGTTTTCAGGAAGCTGCTCGTAAGGCGTGGCAAGGTCGAAGCCGTAGTGCAGCGCCAGACTATGCAACATCCCGAAATAGAACTGGTTGCGCTTGTCCCAACCCTTGATCGCGCCGTCGGCTAGGCTCAAGTGGGGAAAGGCCGCCACCCGCTTGGGGTCGAAGAAGCTGATCTGACCCAGGCCGTCGCACTGCGGGCAGGCGCCCATCGGGTTGTTGAAGGAAAACAGGCGCGGCTCCAGTTCCTGCAAGGAATAATTGCACACCGGGCAGGCAAATTTGGCCGAGAATAATTGCTCGCGACCGGAATCCATTTCCAGCGCCAGCGCGCGCCCATCGGCTAGGCGTAGCGCGGTTTCGAACGATTCCGCCAGGCGCTGTTTCAGGTCGGGGCGGGTTTTCAGGCGGTCTACCACCACATCTACAGTGTGTTTTTTATTCTTTTCCAGCTTCGGCAGATTGTCGATTTCATGGATTTCGCCGTTAATGCGCAACCGCACGAAGCCCTGGGCGCGCATTTCGTCGAACAATTCCACCTGTTCACCCTTGCGGTTCGCCACCAGCGGCGCAAGTATCATCAGCTTGGTGTCTTGCGGCAACGCCAGCACTGCATCCACCATCTGCGACACGCTTTGCGCGGCAAGCAGGTGCTTGTGCTCCGGGCAATATGGGTCGCCGACGCGCGCATACAGCAGGCGCAGGTAATCGTGAATTTCCGTGACGGTGCCGACGGTGGAGCGCGGATTGTGGCTGGTGGCCTTCTGCTCAATGGAAATCGCCGGGGACAAGCCCTCGATTGAATCCATGTCGGGCTTTTCCATCAATTGCAGGAACTGGCGCGCGTAAGCCGACAGCGATTCGACATAACGCCGCTGGCCTTCGGCATACAGGGTGTCAAACGCCAGCGACGATTTGCCGGAGCCGGACAGGCCGGTGATCACGATCAGCTTGTCGCGCGGCAGATCGAGGCTGATGTTTTTCAGATTGTGGGTGCGCGCACCGCGAATTTTGATGAAGTCCATAAGGCTGGCCGAAGGGATTGCAAGCTCTCAACTATACGGGAAGGCGGGCGATGGGGGAAATTCGAGTATCGACGTAAAAACACCCCGCGCCGATAAGATGCCTGGCGCCGACAAACGCATCAAAAAAATAGTTTTGTCAGCACCACCTGAGAAGCGAGAGGTTTCCAGCTATCGGAGTTTCCGTCCTCGAAATGGAGTTGCGCCGCACCGGCCAGCATATCGACGAATTGCAAACCCAACGATGCAAGGCGCAAATTGCGCTGTGTGGAAATGAGCGCACAAGCAATTTGCAACGCGAAAGTCGCGCCCGCTGGGGCAATCCAACCGGACAATTTCCCCCGCGCAAGGCACATGGCTGGGAACAATAAGCGCCGCGATGGTCAAGTAGCGGCTTGAGCCGCCTTGCCGATAAGGTGCCGTAAACGTCCACCCCAAGTCACCACTTTCATCAAGGTAGATGTGTACAGCCATTCCTACTCCCACTCCCAAAAATGGAATTGGCCTCACTAGGAGGCCAATTGGAATAACTGACGGCCCCTGAGGCCGACACGTTTAGAACGCGCTTACGAATGCCTTTTGATCAGCTCGCGGTGACTCAGGATTTACCCGTCACTTCTCAGTATAAAGCATCGGGCATATTTTTTCCACACAAAACTTTGAATTGCCAAGCCGGCAATCACGCCCAGCCCGCCACTGCTGGGCGAGAAAGCCTACCCGCCTCTAGTTCCCAACATCTTGTTCCCGTTCCGGTTCCGGGATGCGATAGCGCTCCGTCGCCCATTGGCCGAGGTCGATCATTTTGCAGCGCTCAGAACAGAACGGGCGGTGGGGGTTTTCCGGGGAGTAGGGGGCGCGCTTGCCGCAGGTTGGGCAGGCTACGGTTTTTACAGGCTGCACAGCGTTAAGTCGAACTCAATGTCCTGCTCGCAGTTGCGCGGTTTTTGCGGGCCGCCCAGCGCGGTGAAGCGGATGTTGATGGCATATTTGTTGGCGCTGATTTCCGGGAAGCAGGGCACCTCACTGTTAAGCCGGACGCGCAGCATTTGCACTACGCGACCGCTCAGCATTTGCTGGAAGGCGCCGTTCTTGGCGAGATAGCCGGCGGCATTGCCGCTGTCGCGCAACATGCGCATCACGATGAGGATGCCGTCGCGAATCGCCAGCATCGGCGCAAGCCAGCTGGTCAGGTCGCTGCGGCGCAATTCGGCGTCCTGGCTGAGCCAGAAATGGTAGGAAGGCAGGTCGAATTCGCACACCCCGCCGGGGATGCCGGTGCGTTGTTTGATGCTCATCAGCCATTCGTTGTCGCGCAAGTGCTGGCCGACCTTGCCCATCATGCCGCGCAGCTTGAGGGTGGTGATGTCGATATTGCCCAACATGCCGTCAAGGGCTTCGACGGAAATGGCGGGGTTGTTGCGCAGTGGTTCGAGAATTTGCTTTTGCCGCTCCATCTCCTGCAGCAAATCGGATTTCAGGTCGGCGCGACTGGTGACTTCGCATATCTCGAATAGCACCAGCAAGGCGGCGTGGTGCTCCAGGCCGCGATCCTGGGCGATGAAAAAATCGGCGCGGGCAAACAAATCCTCCAGCCGCAGCAGGGTACGTATCCTTTCATTCAGTGGATATTCGTAGCTAATCACAGTGGTTTGGAGGGGGGATGTATGATGCTATAAAAAAATTTCATCGATTATACGAAATTTAACCCGCTTGTGGGAAATAACGCAGGAATAAAGTGGCAAGGCTAGGGGCGTCGGCGCTACGCGCCGGATTTTACTAGCCTCTAGCCTCTAGCCTCTAGCCTCTAGCCTCTAGCCCAGGGTAAATTTGTTCTCAGCATGGAAAAACCCTATTCACCGCAGAGGACGCAGAGGAAAAGCATGAGGAGTTTCCTCTGCGGTGAAAAAGGTTTTGTCTTTATGGGTTGCCGCCATGAGTCGAGCAGCGGTCGAGCAAAGTTGCGCTAAGATTGTCCGGGATTCACTAAAAAAGCCCCTCGCTGCATCGCGATGCCGTGCGCGCCGGCGCGCCAGGCGTCGGCCATGTCCGCATCGCTCAGGCCGCCCAGCGCGTAGACCGGCAGCGGCAGCCCGGCGGCCAGCGCGGCGAAGTTTTCCCAGCCGAGGGGGCGCGCATCGGGATGGCTCAATGTCGGCTTGACCGGCGACAGCACGGCGAAATCCAGCCCAAGTTCGGCGGCGTGCGCCAGCTCCAACGCGTTGTGGGTGGAAGCGCCGCACCATGCCACGTCGGGGCGGGCGGATAGCGCCATCAATTGCGCCGCTTTCAGATGCACGCCGTCTGCACCGACTTTCCGCGCCAGCGCCATATCGCTATTCACCAGCACCCGCGCGCCGTGCGCATGAGCCAGACGCACGATTTGCGCCGCGAAGCGCTCCAGTTCAAAAGCCGGCAGCCCGGTTTCGCGCACTTGGATGAGCCGCAGGCCGCCGCTCAACGCCTGCTCCAGACAGTCCAGAAAATGCGCCATGCCCAGTTCTGCGGCATGGGTGATTGCGTAAACGCCAGGCAATTCCAGCGCGCGCAGGATGGGTCCGTTGGCCGGCAGCAGCGGCGCCACCGTCACCGCATCAGGCGCTTGCCAGGCGAGGCGCTGGCTTTCCTTGCCGTGCGCCGCGCCGCACCAGCGCGTGACGCGAAAAAAGCGCAGGCGCACGGTGGCGTGCGGATAGGTATAAATCCGCGTGAGCCAAGGCATGGCCTGTTCCACCTCGATGCCCAACTCTTCATGCAGTTCGCGCACCAGCGCGTCATGCGGCGTTTCGCCAGGCTCCACCTTGCCGCCGGGAAACTCCCAATAACCGGCGTAGACCTTCCCCGGTGGGCGCTCAGCCAGCAGAAATTGCCCGTCCGGCTTGAGGATAACAGCAGCGACGACTTCGAGCATAAAATTTTCCTTGTTGAGGGACTAGGCGTCGAAAAAACCCGATACGCAACACCGACATCCACCAGCCCCTGAATTCCTGATTCCTGATTCCTGATCCCTGATTCCTAGCCCCTAACATCCAGCCATACTTCCAACCCCTGCGCGTTCAACTCGATGTCGCTGGCAAGCAGCTGCCGAATTTCATTGCGCGGCAGCCGGCAGCCGTGCGCGGCCAACTGGTCGAGCAAGTAGGTTTCGAGTTTTTCCGTCAATGCGTTGTGACGCTCGCTGCCTGTGCCCGTGGCTTGCTGCGCCAGCGCGACGAAATCGGCGATGCGCCGGTGCAGGTCGGCGGCCAGGCGTTCCAGGCCGGTGACGCGACTGTAGTGGGTGAGATAAGCGGCTTGCGGTTTCAGCGCCATCAGCCGGTCGATGGAGGCGTGCGCCGCCGCCGGATCGAACTGCACCGGGGTGGCGGCGGGGAAGATGAATGCCCGCCCGTCCACATCGAATTCGCGGTAGGAGATGCCGAAGGTGTCGCCGGTGAACACCGCACCGCTGGTTTCGTCGAAAATACAGAAATGGTGGCGCGCATGTCCCGGCGTATCGAGGAACACCAGCTTGCGCCCGTTGAAATCGAGTTGGAAGCCGTCCGGCGCTACGATCACCCGTTCCGCAGCAACCGGTTTAATATTGCCGTAAAGCGCCTGGGTCTTTTCCGCGCCGTACACTGCAACGGTGCCGGCGATTAGCTTGGACGGGGCCGTCATGTGGCGCGCACCGCGCGGGTGGACCACCAGCTTGGCGTTGGGAAAGCGGCGCATGGCCTCGCCCGCGCCGCCGGCATGGTCGAGATGGACATGAGTGACGATAACGTAGGCCACCTGCTCCGGCATCACGCCTTTTTGCGCCAGCGCCGCCGTCAGATGTGGAATCGAGTAATAAACGCCGGTATCGACAATGGCGGCCAAGCCGCCCGCCAACACGGCGTGGATGGCGCTGTGGCCATGGCGCCCGTCGTAAACGGCATCCACCGCGCCGATGCCGTGCTCGAAATTATTAACTATCGCCGTCGTCGTCATTTTGCGTCCTAATTTTGGTAAAATACGCTGTTCGGGATTCTAGGTGATTTCCAGCAATGAATATATGCCTTGCGCGGGAGAGATTGTCCGGTTGGATTGCCCCCAGCGGGCGCGACTTTCGCGTTGCAAATTGCTTGTGTGTGAATGACCACGCGGCGCAATTTGCGCCTTGCCGCTGAGTAAAAATTCTACGCCATTTGGCATTAAATAACATTACCCGCAACCAAGCCTATTGCTCCAATGAATCTGACAGACAGTTACACCGCTGAAGACATCGAACGCTGGTTCGGCAAGCATGAAACCGTCGCGGGCGAGGGCTGCCTGAACGCCGTTTCCGCGCTGGATATCCAGGCGGAGAACATCATTGCCGACGTTCAGGAGGCTACGCCGCCCCCCTACCGGGTCAGCATTCGTTTTTACGTCGATAACTTCAAGGAACTGCGGGTGGACAGCCGATGCACCTGCCCGGATGCGTCCCGCTGCAAGCACGGCGCCGCCGCACTGCTGGCCGTGCTGGCGCAACGCGCGCCGGGCGCTCCGGCGAATTCGGAAGTAGTGACCTGGATCGGGGAAATGTTGCGCTCGCTGGGCGGCGCGCCCAAGACCAGGGCGCAAGCGCCCAAATCACCGACGCAGTTGTTCTATGTGCTCGAATGGAACGGCGTCCAGCCCGACTGCCGCCTGTCCTTTCTCAAAGGCCGCGCCGATGCGGACGGTCGGCCCTCAATGCAGGCGGAAGGCTGGAACGGCACCGAGCGCGCGCTGACGAAACCGCCGTCTTTCGTCACCGAAGAAGATGTCGCCATCTTGCGCATGATCTGGAGCCAGCGTCCCGTGGGTGCGCTCACGAAGTCGCTGCCCGTCGCCGGGAAACACAGTCACGACATCCTGAACCGCATGGTGAGCAGCGGTCGGCTGCTGGCGGATAAGCGCATCCTGCGCGTCATCCACGCCGGCGAACCGCGACCGGGGCATCTGGAATGGAAGGTCGATGCCCACGGCAAGTTGCGCGCGCACATCGACGTTGCGCCGAAAGCCGCCCTGATCCTGCCCGTGGAACCGCTGTGGTACATCGACATCGACCGCGGCCAGGCAGGCACGGTGGCGTTCGACGTGCCGCCCGCGCTGATTCGCTACCTGCTGGCATTGCCGCCGCTGGCGGAGCACGACATGCAACTGGTCGCCGCAATGCTGCGCGACGTAGCGCCCGACCTGCCGCGCCCCTCGGGCGAAGTCGGCGCTGGCTTACGCATCGTCGAAGCGCCTATGACGGCAGTGCTCCAGCTCGACACGCTGGCGATTTACGGGTTGTCCCATTACCGCGATTACGGCTACCACTATGGCGGACGGGATTTCGACTATGCCATGCCCGTCTTCCAGTACGACGAACTGCGCTTTCCCGCCGGCGACACGCGCGCCTACGTCGTGCTCGACAGCGGCGAAACCGTGCGCGTGCGGCGCGATACGCAACGGGAGGCCGCCTTGCTCCAGACGCTTGAAAAACACGGCCTGCAAAAAGTCCCCGCCCATGCGGTGCATGCCTACGATAAACTGCCGCCGGTGTTTTACGGCTTGGCGAACGAGTCGGCATGGGGCGAATTCATGACCGTGAACGTGCCGCAACTCGAAGCCGAGGGCTGGAAAGTCGAATTCTCCCCCGACTTTCGCCATTTCACGCTGGAAGTCGAAAGCTGGCAGGCCGATGTCGCCGAAAATGAACCGGGCTGGTTCGACCTCGACATGGGCGTGGTGGTCGAAGGCAAGCGCCTACCGCTGGTGCCACTGCTCGCCGACCTGTTCAAGCGCGACCCGCGCTGGCTGATAGCCGCCCAACTGGCGCTGATCGACGACGACGAACCGATACGCCTGCATATGCCGGAAGGCAGCCGCATCCGGGTGGCCGCCGAGCGCCTGAAACCCATCGTCCGCACCCTGATCGACCTATTCGACCGCCCGTCGGGCGGCGGGCTGCGCGTATCCCGCTACGATGCGCTACGCCTGGAGGAATTGGGCGACGAACGCTGGCAATTCCGCGGCATGGAACAAGTGCGCGAACTCGCCGAGCGCCTGCGCGGCATGGGGCGGGCCGAACCGGTGGCGCCGCCGCCCGGCTTCACGCTCATCCTGCGGCATTACCAGGAAGAAGGACTGGCCTGGCTGCAATACCTGCGCCGCTTTGATCTGGCCGGCATCCTGGCCGACGACATGGGGCTGGGCAAGACGGCGCAAACCCTCGCGCACATCCTGATGGAAAAACAGGCGGGACGCCTCGACAAACCGGCGCTGATCGTGTTGCCCACCTCGCTGATCTTCAACTGGAAACGCGAAGCGGCGCGCTGCGCGCCGGATTTGACCGTGCTCGCGCTGCACGGCAAAGAGCGCAGGGCGCTATTCGCGCAAATCGCGCAGCACGACATGGTGCTGACCACCTACCCGCTGCTGTGGCGCGACGGCGAAGAACTATCGCGCCACGAATATCATCTGCTGATCCTCGACGAAGCGCAAAGCGTCAAGAACGCCCGCAGCCAGGGCGCCATCGTAGTGCGCAAGCTCAACGCGCGCCATCGCCTGTGCCTGACCGGCACGCCGATGGAAAACCACCTGGGCGAATTGTGGTCGCAATTCGACTTCCTGCTGCCGGGCTTGCTCGGCAGCAGCAAGGATTTCACCCGCACCTGGCGCTCGCCCATCGAAAAACACGGCGACCGGCTGCGCGGCGAACTGCTGGCCAAGCGCCTGAAACCCTTCGTCCTGCGCCGCCGCAAAGAAGACGTGGCAAAAGAACTGCCGCCGAAAACCATCATCGTGCGCACCGTCGAACTGGAAGGCGGACAGCGCGACCTGTACGAAACCGTGCGTAGCGCAATGGATGAAAAAATCCGCCTGGAAATCGCCGGCAAGGGCTTCAGGCGCAGCCAGATCGTGATCCTCGACGCATTGCTGAAACTGCGTCAAGTATGCTGCGACCCGCGCCTAGTCAAAGGCGAGAGCGCCAAGACAGTGCGCGAGCGCGCCAAACTCACGCTGCTGATGGAAATGCTGGTGGAACTGGTGGACGAAGGACGGCGCATCCTGGTGTTTTCCCAGTTCACCTCCATGCTCGCGCTGATCGTGCAGGAACTGGAACGCGCCAACCAGCCCTACGTAATCCTCACCGGCGACACCGAAGACCGTGAAACGCCGATTCGTCGTTTCCAGGCGGGCGAAGTGCCGATCTTCCTAATCAGCCTTAAGGCCGGCGGCATAGGCATCAACCTCACCGCCGCCGATACGGTGATCCACTACGACCCGTGGTGGAACCCGGCGGTGGAAAACCAGGCGACCGACCGCGCCCACCGCATCGGCCAGGACAAACCGGTATTCGTCTACAAACTGATCGTCGCCGGCAGCATAGAAGAACGCATCGTCGCGCTCCAGGACAAAAAAGCCGAGTTGGCGGAAAGCATCCTGTCCGAAGACCGGGTGGGCGAAGTCAAATTCAGCGAAGCCGACATCCAGGCGCTGCTGGCGCCGCTACCCAAGTAGCTAACGATACCGGATCAAGCCCCATTGCAGCGCGCAGGCGATGGCGCGTCCCTTGTCGCAAACGCCCAGCTTATCCTTAACGTTTTCCAGGTGAAAACGCACCGTTCGCCCGCTGAGATTCAACAGATCGGCGATATCTTCCGCCGCCAGCCCGTCCGCCCAGCGCACCAGACACGCCTGCTCGCGCTCCGTGAGGCTGGGGCGCGCCCGCAATGCGTAGCCTTCAGGCTGAAACACCAGATTTTGCAACGCCTCGTGCAAATAGGCCGAGAGCAGATAGGCTTTCTCCGCTGCTGCGGCGCAGTGCCGAACGGCGGCGCTATTGCTGCTCGAATTCGCCAGATTGAACAGCCCGGATTCCCCGAAAGTCCCGCGCAACGGCACGCTCACCCCGCTTGCCAGCCCCGCACCGCGCGCTTCTTCCCAAAATTCCCGGCGCGCCGCCGTATCGAAAATCCCGTCGCGCCACACCAAAGGCGTGGCATGACCGCTACAGTGCTCAATCACCGGATCGATGGAAAGATAATCGCGTTTCTGGTAAGTCTCAATCCATGCCTCGGGATAGCCGCTAAAAACAAATTGCAGACGCTCGGCGCCCTTCCCACGGGAACGCGGCGCATCCAGCCACACGCCGTATAGAAAATGCTCGAAGCCCAGCGAGCGGGACGCCCGGCGCACCAGAACCGCCAACTCCTCCAGCGTCCGGGCTTCGAGCAAAGACTCGAAAGACAGCAAGGCCGAAGAATGCCCTCCCCCATCGTCGCATCCCCTGGCGTTGAAAAAAATCTCGCGCATGATTCCTCCCTTTCCGCAACCGTCGCCCCCAAACGGTTTGCAAATTTATACTCCGATGCAACCGATTATGCTAGAGGGGATTCCCGATTTTTGAAGCGCTACCCTGTAAAGTTTACAGGTAGGCAAGGGACGATTATGGGTGTACAAAGGTGCTGCTGGGGCAACAATGAACTCAGCAACATCCGATATTGAGCTTGTTTCTTTGAAAAGGAAGATCATCATGTTTGCTAGGAGTCTGTCGGACTTACCCTAATTCAATCACTTTGAGTTAGAATGGCTTATTTATATATATTTTAAGGTAGAACCGCCATCAGCAAGCAATTTATCACCATTGATCGAAGCAAGCCCAT
>JBAYVP010000023.1:0-29811 GCA_041674485.1 Sulfuricellaceae bacterium | reverse complement strand
GGAGTTGGGGCCGGGGGACACCGAGCCGTAAAAGCGGCAAACCGGAACAGCGCCGCCTGATGTGGTGGCGGCAGAATAGGCCCGAAAATCGTCGCCGGTACGAACCCAGCCCGCCCCGGCTGCCCCGTTATCGATACCGCTGGCTTCGCCGGCATCGGCAGTGCGGAAATAATGATCCAGCCCGGCGTGGTAAAACTCGTAAACTGTGGCAAAGTCCTGTGCATAACTTAGCGGTGCGATAGTTACACATACACCTGCCATAAACGCCGACAAAGTTTTTCTTAATCCCATGTTCGCCTCCAACTTATAGACTCAAACCAGCCGTTCAAATGCGAATGATGTACCACCTTGCACCTGTCAATTCTATGCATACATTACCACATCGTTTTCATTTTAATTTTGTTTCACGTCAACTGTTCCGGTCTGAGCGGCTGCGATTTTCGTGGATGGCAAGAGGTTTACAGGTCGCTACTTCGCCGCCAAGCGCCACAGCGAAGTGAGTTCTGCGCCGCGCGCCGCATGCAGCGGGTCGCTGGTATCGCTGGCGCGCGGGTGATGTGGCTTCACATCTGTTTTTCCCAATACCTTCAAGCCAGCCGCATCGATCATGGCCAGCAGTTCGGCGCGCGTGCGCAGGCCCAGATGCTCGGCAAGATCGGAGAGGATCAGCCAGCCTTCACCGCCTGTTTCCAGATGCGCGGCCAGACCGCTGAGGAAGCCGCGCAACATGCGGCTATCCGGGTCGAATATGGCATGCTCCAGCGGCGAGCTGGGGCGTGCCGGAACCCACGGCGGATTGCATACCACCAGTGCGGCGCGGCCTGCAGGGAAGAGATCGGCTTGCACGACTTCGACCTGCGCATCGAATCCTAGTCGCGCCAAATTTTCGCGCGCACAGGCGAGTGCGCGCTGATCCTGATCGGTGGCGATGATGCGTTCGATGCCACGGCGTGCCAGCACGGCAGCCAGCACGCCGGTGCCGGTGCCGATGTCGAAGGCGACGGATCGGGACGCAGATAATAAAGAATTCGCGCAGCGATTCGTTTGCTCCCTCTCACGCTGGCGGGAGAGGGTTGGGGTGAGGGAAGCGGGTATACCCGCCAGTTCGGGTAACGGCGCCTCGTTCACCAGGCCGATGTATTCGCCGCGTATCGGTGCAAATACGCCGTAATGCGGGTGGATGCGCGCACCCAGCGCCGGAATCTCTACGCCATTTTTGCGCCACTCGTATGCGCCGATCAGCCCCTGCAACCCGCGCAGCGAGGCGACATAGGGCTCTGTCGCTGCGCCGTATGCTTCCATGCACGCCGCGCGCACATCGGGTGCGCGGCGCAGGGGGATGCTGTGGTCGGCAGCGAACGGGAGCAGCAGCATGCCCAGCGTGCGGGCGCGTTGCGACTGCGCCTGGCGATGCAGATGAAAGGCTTCGACAGGGGTGGCAACGACTTCCTTGTTTTTGCGCTTGCGCGGTTTTTCATCCGCGCGCCGCGCCATCGCTTGCAGCAATTGGCGCGCGTTGTGAAAATCGCCCCGCCACAGCAGTGCGGTTCCCTCGCAGGCCAGGCGGTAGGCTGCATCGGCGCTCATACGATCATCGGCGACTACCACTTTCTGCGGCGCAGGCGTGCCGCTTTCCGAGCGCCAGCGGGCAGATTTTTCTTCGCCTGACTCGTTCCAGCGAATGACCGGCCAGCTCGGGGCAGCGGGGCAGACCATCTATTTGCTTTGCGTGCTCGGGTTATTTTGCGTGCCGAGGAGCATCGTCGCGCGCGATTCGGGTGTTTCGAGGCTGATGCGCCCCAGCTTGCCGGCGCGATATTCCGTCAGCAGGATCATCGACGCTTTCTCCAGATCCGCCTCGCCGCCCCGGCCTTTCAGCAGGCAGCCGCGCTTTTGGGCGACGGCTTCGATCACGCCGACACCGTCCATATTCGCCGTATCCAGCTTGAAGCGTTCGGCGAGTTGCGCGGGGTAGCGCGCCAGCAGGACGGTGGCGAGATATTCGGCGATTTCTTCCTCGATGACGGCGTTGCGACCGATGGCGTGGATCGCGGCAAGCATCAGGCCGTCGCTATGATGTTCGATCTTCGGCCACATCAAGCCGGGCGAGTCGGTAAGCGTCATGCGCTCGTTCAAGCTGTGGCACTGCTGCGATTTGGTTACGGCGGGCTCGTCGCCGACATTGGCGACGCGGCGCTTGAGCAGCATGTTCATCAGCGTGGACTTGCCGACGTTGGGAATGCCCATGATCATCATGCGCAACGGCTTGAAATTGCTGTCGCGATGCGGCGCGAGCGGCTGGCACAATTTGGGCACTTTGGCGGCATCGCCGGCGCTCTTGCAACTCAAGGCCACCGCTTTGACACCCACCTTTTTGTTGTAGAAATCGAGCCAGGCTTGGGTGACGGCAGGATCGGCGAGATCCGCCTTGTTGAGTATCATCAGGCAGGGGCGCTGGCGGTGCTCGCGCAGCTCGCGGATCATCGGGTTGCGACTCGCTTCGGGCGCGCGCGCATCCAGCACTTCGATGACCACATCGATGAACTCCATGGTCTCGGCGGCCTTCTTGCGCGCCGAGGTCATGTGACCTGGGAACCACTGGATAGACATTTGAGATTGGCTTTGTGAACGGAGGCGGATTTTACTCTGGACGGCTTGCTCTCGTCTCCTAGAAAACGGCGCGGGTCGTCGGGAATATCACTCCGGCTTCAGCAGCGCCAATTGCGCCGTATCGAGATAACACCATGCGCCCTCGGCCAGCCCCAGCTCATCGAGCTTCAGCATGCCGATCTGCGTGCGGCGCAGCGCGACGCAGTGATTGTCGGCAGCCGCCAGCATGCGTTTGACCTGATGGTATTTGCCCTGCTCCAGCACGATCTCGATCTGATGCGTATCAATCCTGCGGCAGCTTACCGCTGCCAATGTAGCAGGCTCGTCGTGCAGTTTCACGCCCGCCAGCAACTGCGCGACCAGTTCCGGCGTGACCGGGTCATGGGTGGTGGCGACATAGACCTTGGGCACGTGATGTTTGGGCGAAGACTGTTTGTGGATGAACGGCCCGTCATCCGACATCAGCAGCAGACCCGTGGTGTCGTGATCGAGACGCCCGACCGGCTGCATGTCGCGCCGGGTGAATTGTTCCGGCAGGAGGGTCAGCACGCCTGGGTGGTGGCTGGCCCTGCGCGAGCATTCGAAATGGGTTGGCTTGTTCAAAGCGATATAGACATGCTCGCGGTAAGTCCATTTTTCGCCGTAGACGGCGAACTCAAGGCCATCGGTCTCAAACACGATGCGGCTGTCACGAACCGCTTTACCGGCGAGGTTCACTTCGCCGTCGGCGATCAATTCACTGCACCACTTGCGGGTGCCAAAGCCCTGCGATTGCAGGATGCGGTCCAGGGTTAGTTTGCTCATGGCGTGACTGTAGCAGAATCGTGGTGATTTTCGGAAGCTTGCAACGGGAATGGAGTTTCAAATTGTTTTAAACTGCGCTCTGTTCATGATGGATAAAAACAGGGTGGGCATGTCGAATTCAATACGTATCGCAGGGAATTTTAATGGCCGGCAATCTGGATAATCTGCAACCACACTCGGTCTGGGCGCACTTCGCGGCGCTGTGCGCGATACCGCGCCCCTCGCTGCGCGAGGCGGCGCTGATCGAACATCTGACCGCTTGGGCGCGGGCGCGCGGCATCGAGGCCAGCGTCGATGCCGTGGGCAACCTGATTCTGAGGAAGAGCGCCAGCCCCGGTTGCAAGGCGCTGCCAGGCGTGATCCTGCAGGGCCATCTCGACATGGTGTGCCAGGCCAATGCCGACACGCAGCACGATTTCGAGCGCGATGCCATCAAGGCGGTGGTGCGCGACGGCTGGGTGGTGGCGGAGGACACCACGCTGGGTGCGGACAACGGCATCGGCGTCGCGCTCGCGCTGGCCGCGCTGGAAGAGCCGGGCCTGGTCCATCCGCCGCTGGAAGTGCTGCTCACCGTCAACGAGGAATCCGGCATGGACGGCGCGCGCGGGCTGGTTACCGGCACCTTGCAGGGCAAGACGCTGATCAACTTGGATACCGAGGAGTGGGGGCATTTCTATCTCGGCTGCGCGGGCGGCGTGGATGTGGAGGTGCGCCACGATTACGTTCAGGAATATGTGCCGCCGGACTATGCGCTACTGCGTTTCGAGGTGTCCGGGTTGCGCGGCGGCCATTCCGGCATCGATATCCATCTCGGGCGCGGTAATGCCATCAAGCTGCTGGCGGAGGCGCTGCGCGATTTGTCCGCGCACACCGATGTGCGCTTGATCGCGATGCGGGGCGGCACGGCGCGCAACGCGATCCCGCGCGAAGCGTTCGCGATCTGCGCGTTGCCCGTTGTGATGGCATCGAATATCGATGAGTGGGTGCGGCATCGGCACGAGGCATGGCGGCAGCGCTTCGCTGAAGTGGATGCGAAGGTGTTGTTTGTGTGCAAGCATTTCGACACGTTACCCGACGCATTCGTTGCGCATGCTGGGCCCGATTTTTCTTGCATAGCAAAGGCGGAGCGCGATCGCCTGTTCGCTTTTCTTGATATTGCCGCGAATGGTGTCGCACAGGTCAGTGCGGCTTTCCCCAGCGTGACCGATACCTCATCCAATCTCGGTGTGTTCGCGCTGCAACAGGGCGTGTGCAAAGCCACCTTCAAGGTGCGCTCGCTGCACGGCGCACGAGCCGATGCGCTGGCCGATAAGCTGGTGGCGCATGCCTCAGCCTATGGATTTCAAGCAGAAAAGGGCGGCGCGTATCCGGGCTGGACGCCGAATCCTGCTTCCGATTTGCTGGTGTTGTGCCAGCAGGTTTACGCCGAACAATTCGGCCAGCCCGCATCGTTGCAGGTGATCCACGCCGGGCTGGAGTGCGGCCTGCTCGCCGCCAGCCACCCGCATCTGGACATGATCTCCTTTGGCCCGGATATACGCGGCGCGCACGCGCCCGGCGAGCGGGTGGAAATCAAATCTGTCGCGCGCTGCTGGCAGTTGCTCAAGGCGGTGTTGCAGGCACTGGCACATCGGGCTGGCTGATAACCATCCCCGCCAAACTTATCCTCGCGGCCCCTTCAGCTTCATGCCGCGAAGCATGGATTGATTTTGGCTAACAGTTACGATCTTGACAGCCAAGGGGCGCGGCTGTTGTAATGCGGCATGTTCATCCGCTGAACGCACATTCATGTTCGACGATACCACCAGTTACAGCCTGCTCAAAACATTGGAAAACAACCCCGGCCTTTCCCAAAGAGATTTGGCGAAACGCTTGGGCGTCAGTCTCGGCAAAATCAATTTCTGCCTTAACGCGCTGATCGAAAAGGGCAGCTTGAAAGTAAATAATTTTCGCAACAGCGGCAACAAACTGGCGTATGCCTATTTGCTTACCCCGCAAGGCGTCGAGCAAAAGGCGCGCATGACGGTGGAGTTTTTGCAAATCAAAATGCATGAATACGAGCGGCTGCGCACCGAGATCGAGGAGTTGAAACTTGAGGCGGAACAAAAAGGTTTGTTGGAGAATAGTTAAGAGTGATGGTCAGATTTTGCGTGGCTTTCGGATTGTGGTTTTGGCCGCTGCCATTCTCCAACTGATGCGGAAACACGCCGACATATGAAGCCCATCCGGCCTTACGACAGACACAACAAGCACAGGAGCAAGTGATGAATAAGGACTCAAAAATTTACGTTGCTGGCCATCGTGGCCTGGTTGGTTCCGCTCTGATGCGGCAATTGCAAGCCAAGGGCTATCATAATCTCGTCACCCGCACCCACTCCGAACTGGATCTGACCGAGCAAGCTGCCGTGCGTGCCCTGTTTGTCGAAGAGAAGCCCGAGTACGTCCTGCTGGCTGCGGCCAAAGTCGGCGGCATTCACGCCAACAACGCCTATCCGGCGGAATTCATCCGGCAGAATCTGGCGATCCAGACCAACGTCATCGATGAAGCCTGGCGCAACAATGTCAAGCGCCTGTTATTCCTGGGTTCATCCTGTATTTACCCCAGGGATTGCCCTCAACCCATCAAGGAGGAATATCTGTTGACCGGCCCGCTGGAGCCGACCAACCGGCCTTATGCGCTGGCCAAGATTGCCGGTGTCGAAATGTGCTGGTCATACAACCGCCAGTACGGCACGAAATACGTCGCCGCCATGCCGACCAATTCTTATGGGCCGGGCGACAACTACGACCTGGCCAACTCCCATGTCCTGCCCGCGCTGATACGCAAGATGCATGAAGCAAAACAGCGCGGCGACCAACAAATGGTGGTATGGGGCACTGGCACGCCGAGGCGCGAGTTTATTTACAGCGACGATATGGCGGAGGCATGCCTCTATTTGCTGGAACAACCCGAGGAAAAGCTCCAGGCGTTGTTCAGCGAAACACAGCCGCCGCTGGTGAACGTGGGTTGCGGCGAAGACCTGAGCATCCGTGAGTTGGCCGAACTGGTCAGGGAAGTGGTCGGATTTACCGGAATACTTGCTTTTGACGCTTCCAAGCCGGATGGCACGATGCGCAAGTTGCTGGATGTGGGCAAGTTGAGACAAATGGGGTGGCAGGCAAGCACGAAGCTGCGTGACGGCGTTGCGAACGCCTACAAGGATTACCTTGAAGAAAAGCAATGAAAATTGCCATCAAGGCTTGCATCTGCGACCTGCTTACCGACGACTAACGGGCATGGCGAGTAGCCACCCCATATAATGAAACTTGCCATGTCCGTTCACTCTCCTCAATCCTCTGATGAAACTACTAGCCATTCGACTAGGTCGCCCAAAAACGGCAACCAAGTCGCTGGCTATCCCGCAAGCGGGGAGAGCGAAGCGAGGGGAGCGGAGCCAGGCGAACGAATCGCTGCGCGAGTTTCACGTTAACCAGACAGCAATGAATGCCTCTTGGGTAAAATATCTTCCCGGAATTATCCGTACAAGGCTTGAAAGCCGTCGCGGTCTCCAGGCGATCATCGGCAATACGGGCTGGCTTTTCGCCGACAAAATCCTGCGTATGGGTGTGGGACTGATTGTGAGTGTCTGGATCGCACGTTATTTGGGTCCGGTGCAATACGGGTTGTGGAATTTTGCCATCGCATTCGCCGCGCTGTTCGGGGCCTTTGCCGCGCTGGGTTTGGACGGCGTTGTTGTGCGGGAATTGGTCAAAAATCCCGCCCGAAAAAATGAAATATTGGGCAGCGCATTCGTATTAAAACTTATCGGCAGCGTGTGTGCGCTGATAATGGCTATCGCCGCTATTTCCTTGGCGCGTAGCGGTGAAATGTTCACGTTATTGCTGGTGGCGATCTCGGCAGCAGGTTATGTCTTTCTATCATTTAACGTCATCGACCTTAATTTTCAGGCAAAAGTACAGTCCAAATTTACCGTCTTTGCGGTGAACGGTGCATTTGCCATCGCGACGATTGCGAAAATCATACTCCTGCTTAATGATGCGCCGCTCATTGCATTTGTCTGGGCAGGATCGGCTGAAACCGTGCTTTCATCGATATTTCTTCTGGTCGCTTATCGCGTTAATCATCAAGATATCCGGGAATGGCGCTTTCGGGCAGATGTGGCGACCGCCTTACTGAAAGATGGCTGGCCGCTGATATTATCGGGCCTCGCGATCATGATTTACATGCGCATCGATCAGATTATGCTCGGGCAAATGCTGGGGGATAAGGAAGTTGGATTGTATTCTGCTGCAGCAAGGATCAGCGAAGTATGGTATTTCATACCCGTGGCAATAGTCAGCTCGGTATTTCCATCCGTCATTGCGGCTAAACAGCTCGACGAGGCCTTATATATCCGGCGAATGCAGCAACTTTACAACCTCATGGTGGGAATATCGCTGGCAATCGCAGTGCCCATGACTTTTTTTTCGGAATGGGCCATCACCTTGCTATTCGGCGCGAACTACACACAGGCCGCAGGGGTGCTTTCAATACATATCTGGGGCGGCATTTTTGTGTTCCTCGGGGTTGCAAGCGGGCAATGGTACTTGAACGAAAATCTTCAACGCCTTGCATTCCGGATGGCATTGCTCGGTGTGATGGTCAAGTTATGTTTGAACTATGTCATGATCCCGGCGTATGGAATTGAAGGTGCTGCAACAGCAACTGTAATTTCGCTCATTGTGGCAGCCTATATTTTCGACTTTATTCATAATAAAACGCGCGGCATGTTCTGGATGAAAACCAAATCATTGTTTTTTATTTTTTACCGCAAGACCTGGCGGAAGTTATGCTAAAGGCGCTGCTTTTATCGGGATCGCGTGTCTGAAATGCCGCAGTGCCCAGTATGCAATTCATCGATGGATCTTGCGTTTTCGGCAACATTGTTGCGGAAATACCAAGTCTCTTACTACCGCTGCCCCAGATGCGGTTTGTTGCAAACTGAAGAACCCTATTGGCTGGATGAGGCGTATAGCGATGCGATTGCCGTATCCGACACGGGGCTGGTGCAGAGGAATATTTCCATTGCGGCCCGGTTGGCGGCGCTGCTTTATTTCGAACTTGATGCTAATGGCGCCTATCTGGACGTGGCTGGCGGATACGGCATGATGACGCGGCTAATGCGGGATATCGGGTTCGATTTCCATTGGAGTGACAAATACTGCCAGAATTTGCTCGCGAGGGGGTTTGAGGCGGACAAGGCAACTGCTCCTTTCAACGCATTGACCGCTTTCGAAGTTGTGGAGCACGTTCATGACCCGCTCGCGTTTATCACTGAAGCGATGAAAAATTATGGGTCGCGCACGCTTATTTTTTCTACCCAACTTTATGAGGGCATCCCCCCGGCTGCTGATTGGTGGTACTACGCTTTTGATACAGGCCAGCATATTTCGTTTTATCAACCGCAAACGATGCTGTGTATTGCCGAACGGCTAGGGCTGAAATTTTATTCGGCGCACGGTATTCACATGCTCACCGATCAGCCTGTCAATAAGCGGCGATTTAATTTATTAACCGGGCGCTTGGCCTATCCGATAGCGCTTTTTGTGAAATACAGGATGCCATCGCGAACGCTGCCGGATCATTACGCGCTAATAAATCCTGACCATAAAATCAATAAGGCCGGCGAATGAGGATCGCATTTGCATTTCAGATATTTGGCCAAATACTTGGCGGGCGCATGTTGGGAGGGAAGGCCGAAAAATTTATGCCGGATGCCGTCAGGTTCATGATTGGGGTTGAGCGGGAAAAAATTCCTGCTCAAAGCCGGTAAGCTGTTCGCCGCAAGCATGAATCTTGTTTTGGACAACATCATTTTTTCGCTCCAGCGTGCCGGGGGTATATCCGTCTATTGGTATGAACTTCTCAGGCGAATGACCAGGGACAGGCTCCCAATTAAAATGGTCGAGCATCTCTGCGCCACGTCAAATATCTTCCGGAAGAAGCTTGATTTTGACCGGGGAATATTGATTGACGACAGGCCGTCACCCCCGTGGTTGTCGCGTTATCTCGCTTATCCTGCGGCCGGGGGCGGGCAATTTCTTTATCACTCAAGCTACTACCGGCGACCGCAGTTCGTCCGCGCAACCAATGTTGTCACGGTATACGACTTTACCTATGAACGATTCCGCCGGGGTGTTCCAAGATGGGCGCATTCCATGCAAAAGAAAGCTGCGGTAAAGGCGGCGAACGGCATTATTTGCATATCTGAAAGCACCAAGCGCGACCTGTTGGGGTTTTACCCCGAGACACCCGAAAGCAAGATCCATGTCATTTACCTGGGTGCTTCGGAGCTCTATAAGCCACTGGAGCCAGCAGACCGGCAGCTTTTGCCGCCTGTTCTTTTGGATGCACCTTTTGTGCTTTTCGTGGGTGCGCGCGATTCCTATAAGAACTTTCGCCTTGCGCTGGAGTCGCTGGCAGCGTTGCCGGATTATTGGCTGGTGAGTGTGGGCGGCGGTGAGCTTAAGCCAGGTGAAGCAGAGTTATCGCAGAAACTTCTTTCGGGCAGGCACATACACTTGCCGGCGGTTGATAATGAGCGCCTTAATTTGTTTTATAACTGCGCGCATGCCTTGCTTTATCCATCCAGCTACGAGGGGTTCGGTATCCCGATAATAGAAGCGATGGCGGCGGGATGTCCGGTGATAGCGGCAAATGTATCCGCCATTCCGGAGGCTTGCGGCGATGCCGGCGTGCTGGTTGACGATATCCGTCAAGATGTGTTTGCGGATCAAATTCTGAAGCTGGAGAATGCAGCGTTTCGGAGCGACAGGATCGGCAAGGGATATGCGCAGGCCAAGCGCTTTTCGTGGGAAACATGCTACCTGGAAACCCGGTCTTTCTATGAAAAAATCTGGCAAGAAAAAGAGTGGAAATCATGAATCAAAGTAGGCCGGTGGAGACGCGTTGTCTGGACGTGCGTTATTCGACTACGCAACGGGTGTCCGATACGCCGCCCGAGCTATACCATGAGCCGGATTGCAAGTTGCATTTCCAGCTCAAATTGCCAGCCGATAAGAGCCGCAAGGGCGAAGGCGGGTTGCGCACCAGAGGGGTCTATAAAAGCCCACTTCCAAACAAGCCGCTTATTACGGTCATCACGGTCGTGTTCAATGGTGCGTCAACTGTTGAGGGCACCATTCAAAGCGTTATCAATCAGGCCTACAACAACATCGAATATATCATCGTCGATGGAGGTTCCAATGATGGAACAGTCGAAATTTTGAAGCAGTATGAGCATGCCATCGATTATTGGGTCAGCGAAAAAGATGGCGGGATATATGATGCGATGAATAAAGGGATAGCCCTTGCTTCGGGCGCATATATCGGCATGTTGAATGCGGATGACCAGTTTGCCGGACAGGAAATCATGCAGGAGTATGCGGACAGATTTTGTGCGATGAATGTGGATGCGATTTTCTCCGGCCTGAATATCGTCAGCCAGGAGGACATGAATAAAATCTTGCGGAAATATCGGGTTAAAAAACTCGGTGCAGGGCTGTTGCGGATAGGCGTTATGCCCGCGCACCCGACGTTTTACTGCAAGAGATCATGCCTTGAAAGTGCTGGCCCATACAATACCCGTTATCGTATTGCAGCCGATTTTGAGATGCTGGTCAGATTGTGCCTCAAACAGAAAATATCCTGGAAATTTCTCGACAAGGTTAGCGTTGTCATGCGCTCTGGCGGGGTAAGCAATAGCGGATACCGGGCACGGCTAAAACTGAACAGGGAAATCATCAGTGCGTGCAGAGAGAATGGGCTGTACACCAATGCCCTATTGTTGGCGCTGAAGATACCTATCAGACTATACGAGTTGATCAGATGAGCCGATCCACGGAAAAAACAGCACTGATTACAGGCGCCAATGGTTTTATTGGCCAGTTATTGTGTAAGGAAATGCTGCGCCAGGGATGGCAAGTCAGGGCGGCTGTGCGCGCACCTTGTGAATTGCCCGTTGCGGTAGAAACGCTATCCGTCGGCGCGATTGATGGCGCAACGAATTGGGCGGATGCGCTACGCGACGTGGGTGTGGTCATACACCTCGCGGCGCGGGTGCATGTGATGGAAGATACGGCCGCCGATCCGCTGGCGGAGTTTCTCAGGGTCAATACGCAAGGCACGGCCAATCTGGCGCGTCAGGCGGCGGCAGCCGGGGTGAGACGGTTCGTTTATGTCAGTTCCATCAAGGTCAACGGGGAACAAACCAGCGAAACCCAACCCTTTGTCGAATCCGACCCGCCCGATCCGCAGGACCCTTATGCCGTGTCGAAATGGCATGCCGAACAGGCCTTGCATGACGTGGCGCAGCAAACCGGCCTGGAAGTGGTGATCGTGCGTCCGCCCCTGGTATACGGCCCCGGCGTGAAAGGGAATTTCGTTAGCCTGATGGCGGTGGTAGACAAAGGTATTCCCCTGCCGCTGGCGGGTGTGCATAACAAGCGCAGCATGATTTACCTAGGCAATCTGGTCGATGTACTGATCGCCTGCGCAAAACATCCCGCCGCAGCCGGCAAAACTTACCTGGTGCGCGATGGTGCTGATGTTTCAATTGCGGAACTGGTGCGGCAGATAGCCGCTGGGCTGGGCAAGTCTTCAAAATTGTTCCCTTTACCAGATGGGTTATTGCGCGGGTTGGGCAAATTATTTGGCAGGCCAGATTCAATCGAGCGTTTATTGGGTTCACTGTGCGTCAATGACGATCTGATGCGCCAAGAGTTGGGCTGGCAACCGGCGTTCACTTTGCGGCAGGGGCTGCAGGCAACGGCAGACTGGTATAAATCGCGCAACTATTTGCCCGGTATAAGCTATCTGGGGAGACGTTCAGATACCGTTGCTGCAAACTGCAATATTTCAGTGGTGATTGTGAATTACAACGCCGGCAAAATATTGCTGGATTGCGTCGCGTCGGCGCAACGGCAGGCCGAGCAAATTATCGTGGTAGACAACGCCTCTGCCGACAGCAGCATGGCCGCGTTGCGCGATGTTTTCCCGGCGGTGCGGTTAATTTGCAACGAACGCAACCTTGGTTTTGCGGTAGCCTGCAACCAGGGAGCACAAATCGCGGATGGCGAGCATATCCTTTTCCTTAATCCGGATTGCGTCCTGCAAGCGGGTGCGATTACGGCTCTCCTCGCTGCGGTGCATAGCGCCAACGATATCGGTATGGTCGGCGGATTGCTTACCGATCCGGACGGCACCGAGCAGAGCGGGGACAGGCGTGCTGTCCCGACGCCGTGGCGCTCATTCGTTAAGGCGTTTGGATTCAGCGCGCTGGGCAACCACTATCCAAAATTATTTTCCGATTTCATGCTGCACCAGCAACCGTTGCCCGATCATCCTGTCGAGGTGGAAGCCATATCCGGCGCATGCATGCTGGCCCGGCGCGAGGCGCTGGAAGAGGTCGGCCTGCTGGATGAAGGCTACTTCATGCACTGCGAAGATTTGGACTGGTGCATGAGATTCCACCAAAAAAACTGGAAAATTCTTTTCGTGCCGGATGCGCGTATGGTGCATTACAAGGGTTATTGCAGCAAGTCCAGACCTATCTTTGTCGAGTGGAACAAGCACAAGGGAATGATACGTTTCTATAGAAAATTTTTCCGGCGCCAGTACCCCGGATTATTGATGGGCTTGGTCGTTGTGGGCGTGTGGTTGCGTTTTGCCGCAATTGCCGCTTATTACTTGTCGGGCAGGCTGATGCATGGGCTTGCTTTGCGCCGCGATTGAAGGTTGGTGTTGTCGGTTTTTTTGATTCAATTTCAGTTTCGCGCCGTACTGGATTGACCCGTACTCGTGCGTTGCCCGGAAAATTTAAGCGCCACGCTGTCTACCGCAACCCCCGCATTTTGTTGCGCCGCTGGAAGGCGCCACTGGAGGTTCAATCGCGAAATTTGCAATTCTGGCGCCGCAAGAAATACGCAACGAGCCTCGCTTTTGCTCGCAGCCTTTAGCGTGCAGGACATTTTTTCGCCATTATTCAGCGTCAGATCTGCCGATGCCGCAGTTTGTTGCGGCCAGCTTCCGGTGACGGCAAGTTCGAGCGGAGCGGCCAGGCTGCGCGCTTCCCATTGCGGCGAAGCCAGACCCAAATGCGAGCCTGCGCCGGTCAGGCGCAATTTTCCATAGCCGCTTTCCAAACGTGTTCCCGCCATCGCTGTCCAGCCATCGGTGCTTTGTACCAAGGTATTGCCGAACGGGTAATACAGGCTGCCGAGAGGCCATGCCTGCATGGCGCGCAGCCACCAGACCAGCTGGTACTCGAAGGCAGAGCCTTCCATGACGTCGTAGGCCTTGAAGTGGTTGGGATGTACCACGCGATCGCCGGCGTAGCTGCCCCACATCGGCGATAGGAAGCGTGCGCCGCCGTTAATCAGTGCCTGCATGGTGGCGTAGGACTCGGCATGGCTCGGCATTTTTTCCGGAAAGGCGATGGTGCCCGGATGAAATTCCACCATGCCCCACGAAGAATCGGTTCGTCTGATGTTGTCGATCAGGCCGCTGCCGCTGCGCGGTTTGCCTTCATTGCGGCTGCCGGGGCCATAGAGGATTGCGCCCAGATGCCCATGTTTTGGCTTGGCTCCCTCGATAGACACGCCAGCCTGGTCGTTCCAGCCATTGGCGGTGTCGGTGATGTTCACCGCAACATCCGCTTGGATGAAAGTCTGGCTGGTGTAAATGCGTTCTTCCGGCAAACCTGCCTCCACTGCCCAAGTGGCTAGATCGTCGTAATGGCGCGCCACCAGATGGCGCTTGAATTGCGTCCATAATTGCTGCCACGGATCGGTGTAATCAATGGCATCGCGTGGCGGTTCGACAACGCCTGATTCTTTCCAGGATTGTTTGGCGATGCGGTTCGCTTCATCCAGCGTCAGCGCCGGTTCGCGCCGCGAGAAGGCCAGCTCGCTGCCCTCCGCGTAAGGGCCGAGATGGAATAGCCACTCGCGGTATTGGCGCAAGGTATCCGGGTTGTAGTCGTACCATTGGGTCAGGTAGAACCACGGGTTGATGTATTGATCCGGATCGAAATTGACCATCGTGAAGATTTCCGGATGTGTCCGGTTGAACGCGACAATTTCGCGCACCGCCGCTTGCAGGTTGCGCTTTTTGTAGTCGAGAAAACGGCGGTTGTAATGATTCAAGCTCATCATGCGCGCCAGCTCCGGGCTTTCCGTGGCACCAGCCAGATTTTTCAGCGCGTCGTCTGGCTCGGATTTGCCAAGCTGGTTCCACTGCACGGTGCGTTCGTCCTGCTCCAGCATGTCAACGATATCCAGATCCGGCGCGGCAAATTTGGCGTCTGCCCATACGCCGCCATCCAGCGTAATCATAACGGGGGCGCGAAAACGTAGTGCGGTATCGAGTAGCTCCCGCAAAGATTCGCCGGTCATTTCCTTGTCGTTGCGTTTGCGCAGATTTTCTGGAAAATCGGGATCGAATAGGTAATCGGCTTCTTTGCCCTTGGTGGTGCGCATATATTCGACACGACCACGCAACCCGATTTCGACACAACCGCCCTGTGCCATGCTGCGCAGCTCCTGCAACTGGCGAAAATCATCGCGAAAATTTACCGCGCCGCCCGGATAAAACACCCGCAGCTTTTCACCGGTGCATGCGCGCCTTGCCGCTTGATTTTTGTCGAGCATCAGCGGTCCGGGTAACACCACAACATTGCCTGCTTTATCCTTGACACGCACTTGCAGCCGCTGCAAACCGGGTGGTATGGAAGCGAACGGCACATGCAAGTAATACGAATCCCCCTTTTTTAGCGGAGCATCGCCTGCCATATCACGATTAAAACGGGGGTCAGAAAATATTGCCAAAGGCATATTTTTTTGTGCCCGCACCATTTTCCCAAGCAACACGCCTGTTTCGGTTTCAGCACGTGCGCTGCGGATACCGTCTTCGTCCGCCAGCCAGGCGCGCAATTCGATGGTGTCGGGCGGCATCATTTTGTCATGCTGCGCTAATACCTTTCCAAATGGCAGGTCATTGCGTACTTCCGGCCCGGCGATTTCGCTGCGATGCCCTTTGCTATCATCAAACAGGATGCGCAAGCGATAACGACCACGCGGTAATTTGTGCATCGGCAACAGCCCCTCAAAACCGCTGGCAGCAGCTTGCGGCCAGGCGGGGAATACTTTGGCGACATCATCGCGCCGGTTGCTGGCCGGCAATACCAGCACCTCCTTGTTTTGCGCCAGCACCCGTACAGACACTGAGTTTTGAGCCGCTATCGCCCAACCGCCAATCAAGTTATGCCCGCCATTTTCAATCGGATCGACTACATCCAGCGCGCCAAATGGCCTGGCTAAATCAACGGGTACGCGGCCAACGGTAAATGCCTTGCCGCCGCCATTCACCGCGCGTATTTCCATCTCTGTTGCGGAGGGTGGAATGCCCCCGATATCCAATGCGTACCGGTACCCGGAAGCAACAGGAAAATTGCATTGTGGAAAATTTGCCGCGATGTCCGGTCTGTCAATGCCGGGCCTGATACTGCCCAGCATTTTGCCTTGCGCCCATATCTCGATACGGCTTATCCCGGCGGCGTCCGCCGCCCAGCCTTCAATGCCCGTTGTGTTGACATCAACCACTTGTGGGGCATCGATCGAGCCCCGCGCGTTGCAGGGGGGGGGCATTGGTGTTGCAGAGAAATCAACGGGTACGCGGCCAACGGTAAATGCCTTGCCGCCGCCATTCACCGCGCGTATTTCCATCTCTATTGCGGAGGGTGGAATGCCCCCGATATTCCATGCGTACCGGTACCCGGAAGCAACAGGAAAATTGCATTGTGGAAAATTTTCCGCGACATCCGGCCTGTCAATGCCGAGCTTGGTACTGCCCAGCATTTTACCTTGCGCCCATATCTCGATGCGACTTATCCCGGCGGCATCCGCCGCCCAGCCTTCAATGCCCGTTGTGTTGACATCAACCATTTGAGGGGTATCAATCGAGCCCCGCGCGTTGCAAAGTGAGGGTGCTGGCGTTGTAGAGGGTTGCCCAAGGATGAAGCCTGCAATGCTGCCGATCAGGGTGATAACCGATATGGCCAATAGTAATTTTTTGTGGCGCAAAAAGAGCATAATTTGTGTTGCATCAAAATTTAAAGGCGGATTATCCACTATGTGCAATAAATCCAAATAATTCATTCGTTAGGGTGCAGGTTGGTGTGGTAATCGGGATTCAGCACGACATGTTGGAATAAAGCACACCCCGTGATAAGCCACGGGGTATTTGCGGGTAGGTTGGCGCTGAACGCAGTGAAGCCCAACATCATCCGACCGCATGCGTTGGGCATCGGCCTTTGGCCTCAGCGCCAACCTACGAAGCCGCTGCGTGGCAATGGGTGGAGAATTAGCCCGAAGAGATTAAACCAGGCCTATCAACCGCCCCATTACTGCCTGTCGGTTTGCGCCGATGTTGCAAAAAAACCACAGTATTCTGCAAAGGCGGTGAACTTTTCTTGACGCTTACTTTAATATCGAATAGCCTTGAAACATATCGGATGTGCGGGTGATGTATGTTGAGTTTTGGCAAGGAGCGGTTTGTGGGTTTTGCAAAACAGTTTGGTGCGGTCCTCGTGGTATTTGGCTTGATGGGCTGTGCGGGTACTGTCATCAAAACGGAAGCGCCGCAAGATGTTGTTGCGAAAAAGGCTCAGTCCAGGTGGGACGCGCTGATCAAGGGTGATCTCGACACGGCTTACACATCCCTGAGCTCAGGAACGCGCAGTGTGATGTCGCTGGAGTTATATAAGGCGAAAATCCGCACGGGAAGATGGAAGAGGGCTAGCGTGGGTTCGGTGGCTTGTGTGCAGGATCGTTGCGATGTGGTCATCATGATGGAATATAGTTATCGTGACATGAAGTCGATCGAGACGCGGTTGGACGAAATTTGGTTGCAAGAGAATGGCGATTGGTGGCACGTTCCGAATAAATAATCTTGTGTGCAGGTCTAGGTGGATGTATGCGGGCGGCAATCAATTAATAGGCTGGGCGAATGTGTTGAATTGCAGCAGTTTGTTGGAATGATAGCCTGGTTCAGTTTAGCTGTTTGAAAAGTAGAAAAAAGTAGAAGTAGAGTAAAATTTGGCTGCAAGAAGTGGTGATAGGTAGTACATTCCGCTGAAGATAATCTCGTATGATAGGCAAGGAGGGGTATGCGAGCAAAAAATCGATTGTAAGTTGAAAGTAATGTGTTATAGAATGGAAAAGTAGTATTTATCGAGAGTAGTAACTTACCTTAACCTGATTAATAGCAGAACGAAATTTGGCTGCAATTGAGGTTGGTAAAAAGAAGTGTGTTATAAAAACAAAGTTGTAGTGATTTATCAAAGTAGTAGTACCTTACCTTACCTATTTGAAAAAAAGGAGTGAACAAAAGATGAACGTTTTCAAAAGAAAATCAATTTACTTGGCTGTAGCCGCAGGTCTGGGCGCTGTTGGGATGGCGGGCACTGCCAGCGCGGTGAACGTTAATTCGAACGGTACGGGTGAAGTGCTGGTTTACCCTTACTACAGTGTGCGTGGCGGTACGGACACGTACCTTTCTGTGGTCAACACCACCAACAGCGCTAAAGCGGTCAAGGTGCGTTTCACCGAAGGCAAGAACAGCCGCGAAGTGCTGGACTTTAACCTCTATCTGTCCGCGCGTGACGCTTGGACGGGCGCGGTCGTGGCTACGACTGATGGTGCTAAGCTGATTACCTCTGACAAATCTTGTACCTATCCTGTGATCCCGGCTGCAGGCCAGAATTTCGTGAACTATGCCTATACAGGTTCAACGATTACTGCGGGTATTGTTGATTCCGGCGGCGACGGTGCAGGCCAGACGCTGGATCGTACCCGTGAAGGCTATTTCGAAATTATCGAAATGGGCGTAATCACCAGCCCTGCGGTTGTGACAGCGGTTACCCATACTTCTGCGGGTGTTCCAGCAAACTGTGCGGTGGTTCAGACTACTGCTATGACTATGGATGCGCTTGGCACAAACCCGGTGGTTGCACCGACTGGCGGTCTGGCCGGAACGGCCTCGCTGCTGAATGGGGCTGCAGGTACCGATTTTGGCTATGATCCGGTTGCGCTGGCTGATTTCAGCACCGCAAATATCTGGTTTGCTGCTGGCGATATCCGCCCGGATATGCGTTCAGCTTTGCCAACAACAAGCCGTGTATTCAAGGGTGGTAGCGTCATCACTACCGACTGGACTGGCTCTACGGGTAACGCTGCCGTAAATGCAGTTTCTGCTGTCCTGATGCATGACAATGTCATCAACGAGTATGTGCTGGATACGGCAACACTGTCCGGCACCGACTGGGTGATTACCATGCCGACCAAGCGCTACTATGTGCCTGTAGGCTCTACGACGGCTGCTACTGCAACTGCGCCGTTTGTAAGGAATTTTATTTCCACTGGTGCGTGCGAAGTGGTGGGAATAAACTACTGGGATCGTGAAGAGCAGACTGTGACTACCACGGTCGACTTCTCGCCACCCCCACCGGGCGCTCCTGCTTCTTCGTTGTGCTGGGAGTCTACAGTTGTGACGTTCAACAACGCCAATGTGCTGGGTTCGTCGAACAGTGTCAACATTCCGGTTAATTTCCAGAATGGCTGGGCGAGGATTTCGTTTGCACAAACCTACTCTAGCTTGGCCGCCGCTGGTAATAGCCCAGCCGGTGTTCATACTTACGTAGGTTTGCCAGTCACCGGTTTCATGGTGCAGGACTTTGTGAACGGCAACGTAGGTGGGGTGCTTTCCAACTACGGCGGCAATTTCAATCACAAATTCACGACCTTGATCAATGGTAGCAGCGCTGAGTAAGTAAGGTAAGTAGTACACACCAGCCCACCCGCAGGGGTGGGTTGGTCAAGGCGGGGGTGTGAGGCGCAAGCTTTACACCCCCGCCTTGTTTTTGCGGGGGAAACCCCAGTCCATTGTTGATAAGGGCTCTGGCAAAAGAATGGGTGATGAACCTTAGGAATCGAGCAAAAATAACATGAACAATCTGTAGGTTGGTGGTGAGCACCGCGAACCCCAACGCAAAGCCACCGGAAATATCTACCGTGTCACGATCCTGGCATGGGTGTGTTGGGGTTCACGTTGTTCACCGCCAACCTACGGGTTTATGCCAATTCGCACCCGTTATTTTGATCCAACTCCTTGGCAGAAAAATGGCTGTAGAGTGGAAGCACCAGAAGGGTGTTACACCAACATCAAACTTACGGCGGGATTGAGATGCGCTTCACCTTGCGCGGGCTTTCAAATGCTCCACCGTTTTGCAAACGGCAAAAAAAAAGAGAAGTCTGTTAAAATTAAAAGCGACGGGAGGAATGGATGTTGTTATTCAGGAACTTTGTGCGCCATGCTTGACCCAAGTATGGCGTTTCGGGACGGCTGGTTATTTTAGAGGGTAAAAATGTTCAATGTATGGTTAGCTGGGAAAACAAGAGCAGCGGGCATATTGCTTGGTATCCTAGGTGTCGCAACCGCAGGTGCGGCGGACGCCATTACTTACACCTACTCGGATAAATACTCGTCCTGTGATACGCTGTCCGTGTCGCCTGCAGGTGCGATTACCTGCAATTGCAACTCACAGTTTACTCCATCGGGTGGGGCGTTTGTTTGCACCACAGGCGGCACGGCGGCTTTCCACTTCAATTTTGTCAGGCAGTTGTCTTGTGCGGCAGGTCTCGACATCAATGCGACGACAGGAAGAGTCGATTGTGCCACAACACTGCCATCGTGTACTTTGAGCGCTGCCCCGTCCGGTTCGGTTGCACCAGGGAATGTGGTCGCGCTGACTGCAAATTGCAATAACTCCCCTACCAGTTATCAATGGGCATCGGCTCCGGAACTCGTCCCGGCATCCCATGCCGCCACGGTGACTATTCCGTCGGCATCCTCTGCGGGTTATTACGCCTATTCCGTCAAGGCCACCAACAGTTCGGGCTCCGGCAACAGCGCCAGCGCTATCCTGAAGGTCACCGTTCCAGGCCAGTCTGGCCCTTTCGCCTATATTCCGGGCAATGGCAATTCGGGTAAAGTTTCGCTGCTTGATACCGCCTCCCATACCGCCAGCTCCAACGTCTTTAATGTCGGTGCCATTCCTGTTGGCGTGGCGATGCATCCGTCGGGTATCAAGGCGTATGTGACGAACCAGGGACACAACACCGTCTCGGTGATCGATACCGCTACCAACAAGGTGAAGGCCACTGTGGATGTCGCTCCTGCGGGTCAGGGGCCTGCGGGCGTGGCGGTCACGCCGGATGGCAGGAAGGTGTATGTGGCGAACTATGCGACCGATAAAGTATCGGTAATCGATGCCGGATCTGACACCGTTCTTCGGACGATTGCCCTTCCTGTTGGCAGCAAACCCATCGGCGTGGCAGCCATAAAGAAAGCGGACGGCACCCAACAGGTCTTTGTGGCGAACAGCGGCACCAATACCGTGTCGGTAATCGATACCGTCACCGATACGATCGCCCATGCGGTAAACACGGATGCCGGCCCCCATGGCGTTGCGGCGAAGCCGGATGGCACCAAGGTTTATGTGGCAAACAGCACCAGCAACAGCGTCACGGTGATCGACACTGGTACTTACCAGCCTGCTGGTTTTTCCTTGGGGGCAAGTGCCGTTAAACCTCAGGGTATCGCGGTGAAGCCGGATGGAACCGAGGTGTATGTGGTGAATAATGGCAGCGGCACCGTTTCGGTGATTGATACCGCCAACAACACAGTCTCCGCTACCCTCTCCGGCTTGGGCACTTTGCCCTATAGTGTGGCGTTTAACCCGGCGGGCAGCCTGGCGTACGTGACGAACAGCGGCAGCAGCAACGTATCGATAATCGACACTGCCACGCGCAGCGTGGTCGACACAGTCTCCGTCGGCACTACCCCGTACGCCCTGGGCCAGTTCGTCGCTCCCGCCAGCACTTACCGGGGTCTGTGGTGGAACCCGAACGAGGACGGTTGGGGCATGAGCGTTACCCAGCATGGCAGCATGATATTCGTTGCGGCCTACACCTACAATCAGGCCGGTCAGCCCACCTGGTACGTGATGTCGAACTGTCCGGTTGGCGGAGCGAGCTGTACCGGCGATCTTTATGAAGTAACGGGTGGCAAGCTGCCGACGGTTTTATGGAGCGGGTCCGGTCTGAAGGTCAGCCCCGTGGGTACGGGCACACTGACATTTACCGGTGCCGACAGCGCTACATTCGGTTTTACGATTAATGGAGTTGCCGGTTCCAAGACGATCAGCCGCCAGGTATTCGCTGTGGGCACTACTACACCCGCCGTTTCTTATACAGACTTGTGGTGGAATGCTGGCGAGTCGGGCTGGGGGGTGGCGCTGACCCAGCAGTTCAGCACGATTTTTGCCACCTGGTATGCTTATGATGCCGTCGGCAATGCGGTCTGGTACGTGGCCTCCAATTGTGCCATGACGGGCAGCAGTTGCGCTGGCGACCTCTATCAGGTCACCGGCGGTTCTTCCCTGACCAGCGCCTGGAACGGCGCAAACAAGGTGGTCACCAAGGTCGGAACGATCGCCTTTGCTTTTTCGGACGCCGGCAATGGGACGATGAGCTATAACATCAATGGTGAGACCGGTAGTAAAATTATTACCCGTCAGCCATTTTAATACCTTAAAACATTATTTTTTGTATTGCTGATTTTGTAGGTTGGGTTAGGCGGGTGTATGCCGTAACCCAACATTACCAAGCCGGTTACATTCAAGGCTGTTGGGTTACGCGATGAAACCGCTAACCCAACCTACGAAAAAACAGGTGTTACAGGGTACTAGGGGTGTTCGCGCTCTTGATGGGAATATCTAATGAGCTTTAATGAAGGTGAGAAGTGCAAAATGCATAAAGTCATGAAAATGAAACTGACAGGGCTGATGCTGACTGCAATGCTGACCATGGCGGGCGGGGCAGCCGGGGCGGAAGCCACGGCGTATACTGCCACCGGCACTGCCGCGCCAACTTGCACCGGCGCTATCACCATAGCGGTCAACGGTGTGGTGACATGCGCTGTGGGAGGCACACAACTGCTATATTCCTGCTCAGGCAATATCGTTCTCGATTCCGAGGGCGTTGCCCGGTGCAGCGCGGCGGCGGTGGCGCCCGTTTGTACGCTAACCCAGTCCTTGTTTGCTGGGCAAACCCGGTTGACGGCTAGTTGCTCTCCGGCGGCCACTTCCTATACATGGTCGGCCAACACCGGATTTGCCAGCACGGATTCGGGCGGTTTTATTGCACCGGCGCAAACCACAACTTATACAGTCAGCGGCATTAATGCTGCGGGATCGGGTAACACCGCCTCGCTTACAGTAACCGCTGGATCGACGACAACCAGCACACCGAGTTGCTCACTGAGCGCCTCGCCATCCACGATTTCTGCCGGTGGCCAGGTTACCCTGACGGCCAGCTGTAGCCCGGCGGCGGCGAGCTATACCTGGACAGGTTCTGGCTGTGCCGGTAATGCCAGCACCTGCACTGCGTCACCGGCCAGCAGCACGACCTATACCGTAGCAGGTATCAACACCGCCGGTACCGGCAATCCGGCCAGCACCACGGTCACCGTGACCGCAGCTTCCGTACCACCCACCTGTACGCTTACCCAGCAGTTGTTTGTCGGCCAGACCCGGCTGACCGCCAATTGCAGCACGGCGGCGACGAGCTATATTTGGTCGGCCAACACCGGATTTGCCAGCACGGATTCGGGCGGTTTTGTTTCGCCGTTGACCACCACTACCTATACGGTTCAAGGTGTCAACGCAGCAGGGCCGGGCAATACCGCCTCGCTCACGATAACCGTATCCAAGCCAACGCCTTCCTGCACGCTGACCGCCAATCCAGCAGTAATCGACATGGGCGGCACATCGACCCTGATGGCCAGTTGCAGTCCGGCGGCGACCAGCTATGTCTGGACCGGCACCGGCTGTACAGCGGAAACCGTCAATACCTGCTCCGTGACCTTGGCTGTGGCGGGCGTCACGACTTATACCGTGGCCGGCAGCAATGCCGATGGTACTGGCAGTTCGGTCAGTGCCACGGTCACGGTGGCGAAGCCAGACTGCACTCTGACAGCCGCGCCATCCTCGGTTGCTCCGGGTGGCTCATCCATCCTGACGGCCACTTGTAGCCCGTCGGTAGGCACGACCTATACTTGGACAGGCGGCGTTTGCGCGGGAAAAATTACCAGCACCTGCGACACCGGAGCACTGGTAAGCAGCACTATATATTCGGTAACCGGCTCCAACTCGTTGGGATCCAGTACCGCCAATGCCACCGTGACAGTGGCGAAACCGGACTGCACACTGACCGCAGCCCCAGCGCTTATTGGACGGGGTGGCACGTCGACTCTGACGGCCAGCTGTAGCCCGGCGGCGGATAGCTATACTTGGACTGGCGGAACCTGTGCGGGAAAAACTATCAGTACCTGTACCGAGACTTTGGCGGCTGCGGGCGCCACGATATATACCGTGACAGGAACTAACTTGGCGGGAGTCGGCAACACCGCCAGCGCCACAGTGACGGCGGCGGCACCGAGCTGCACACTGACGGCTGCGCCATCCACTGTAAGCCCGAATAGTGCATCGACATTGACAGCTAGTTGTACGCCAGCGGCGGATAGTTATGCCTGGACCGGCGGAACTTGTGCGGGAAAAACAACCAGCACCTGCACGGTGACTCCAGATGCTACTACGGCTTATAGCGTGACGGGAAGTGATCTGGTGGGTGCCGGTAACATTGCCAGCGCCACGGTGTCGGTGCTGGCTGACCCTGGCTGCCCGAATGGATATACCTATACGGTCGTTCCCATCACTTGGGCGCCTCAAATAAGTATTAAGGGTCCTATGCACACCATGAATCACTGCGAGGTGAAAGCTTTTCAATTTACCATGCAGGTACGCCCGCCTATGCAATCTCAAACATCGTATGGGACGGTGCCAAAATATATGTCCATGTCGCAAACTGCCTTTGATTTTTCACCTTCTCTGGAAGCGAGCGGATGTGCGGCAGCTGGACAGAATAATCCAATTATCTGGCATTCTACGGAGACACCAACGGCAGGAGTATGCACGGTCGTGGCGGGAGTAACCTATTACCTGAATGTGCGCAATGCGAGCAGCGGCGATGGACCGGATAATTGTCCGGCAGGAAGCGAATGTACGTTTTATCTGGCTTGGTAAGTGCAGAATTGTCTGGTATTTCGGTAGCTTATGTGAATTTTGACGAACTTGAGGAATTAAAGTAAATGTGGAACACGCCTTGGAAATATGTGGTTGTGATAGTCATGCTGGCCAGTGGTGTGCCTCAGGCAGTATCTGCGGAGCAGGTTTTGCTGGAAAGCAATCAAGTAAAAATAACCAGTCTGGATTTTGAAGCAGAAATGCTGCGTATTCCTGTGGAGCATCGCGAAGAATTCCTGACTAGCAAGGAGCGCATCAGGAAGCTGCTGGAGAACATGCTGGTCAGTAAGACTCTTGCAGGGCAGGCGCGCAAAGCGGGTATTGATAACGAACCGCTGATGAAAAAGCGGCTGGAACTGGCTGTCGACAAACTGTTGAGCCAGGAGCAGGTGAACCGCTCCGTTGATTCGCTCAAGTTGCCAAATTTTGAGCCGCGCGCCCGCGAGCTGTATAAAATCAACACAGAAAAATATACCTTGCCGGCGAAGATTCATGCCTCCCACATTCTGGTTGACAGCAAAAATCGAAGCGATGAGGAAGCGTTGAAACGCATTCAGGAAGCGCGCGTGAAAGCTCTGGAGGGCAAGTCATTTGATGCGTTGGCGCAGGAATATTCCGATGATCCGAGCGCCAAGGAGAACAAGGGAGACCTAGGGTTCTTCGAGGCGGGGAATATGGTCAAGCCGTTCTCGGACGCTGCTTTTGCGTTGAGCGCGCCCGGCGAGATCAGCGAGCCGGTCAAGACCCAATTTGGCTACCATATTATCCGCTTGCATGAAAAACAGGCCGCGAAGCTGCGCCCATTCGAGGAAGTGAAAGAGGAAATTGTAAAGGGGTTGAGAGACAAGTATGTTGCCGATTACCGTAATGAACAGATCGGCAAAATCATTTCTGATCCTTCTCTAAAGCTGTATGAGGAAGCAGTAGACCGCTATCATGTTAATATTGACCATGAGGCGGCGGGGCAGAAAAAATAAGAGGGAAGGTAAATCTCTCAGGTGTTACCGTTATTCTCCTTTCCACTTGCAGTGGTGAGGAGGATGGGGGTAGAAAGAGAAGTTGAGAAAGCGCGGATTTTTCTGTTTTGACCGTTCCCGCCGCTTGCGGCGTAATGGCTTGGTAGGTTGGTGCTGATAACCAGCCACTAAGCAATCGTTTTTAGATTGCTTAGTGGAATGGCTAGTTATTCCATCAGGCCGGAGGCCGATGCCCAACGCATGCGGTCGGATGATGTTGGGCTTCACTGCGTTCAGCGCCAACCTACTGGCAAATGCCCCGTGGCTTGCCACGGGGTGTTTTATTTGTGTTGCGGCGCTTTGGTGGTGCGCATTATTCGCACGTACCCCATTGTTCAGGCGAATGGATTTGCCCCTACCCTGTTGCCAGATGCGGTTTTTAGTCACTTACAAGTTAACTCATGTCAAAACGTGACAAGAATTGTGTCGTTGTAGGTCGGAAAAGCGTAGCGCCTTCCGACACTTTCATGTCGGATAGCTTTGCATAGCCATCTGACTTGGCCGTCAAAAAACGACGGCCAAGTCATTGGTTAACGCTGCGCTTATCCGACCTACGAAAATCGCCACCTTTTTGGCTCCGGCTTGCCCGGCTTAACGTGAAACAACACAAAATGGAACGCCAAACCCCCTCCAGCTCCCCCCACTTCGACAAGCTCAGGACAGGCTTGTCAGGGGGAGAGTCCACCTCCTCCCCTGATAAGGGGAGGCCGGGAGGGGTTGGGGGTGAAAGGTGGAGTAATCTTGTGAGACGTTTCATCATCAGGGGGTGGCTACTGCCATGCCCGTTAGAGACCACTTTGTGACTAACCTGTGGCACTATCGCAGCCTCGCGCTCAATTTTTTTCAGCGTGAAATCAGCGGGCGCTATGTCGGCAGCGTCAGCGGACTATTCTGGATCCTGATCCATCCCTTGGCGCTGCTGGGGATCTATAGTGTCGTTTTCACCACGATTTTTCGCGTGAGTCTGCCGGAATTGGGCACGGGCAGCTTTGTTGCCTTTGTCGCGCTGGCGCTCTGGCCGTGGCTGGCTTTTCAGGAGGGGGTGCTGCGCGGCGCACTGGCGGTGCAGGCCAATGCCGGCCTGGTCAAGAAGGTGGCGTTCCCCAATGAATTGCTGGTGCATGGCGCGGTGTGTGCCACCTACGCGGTTCACGGGGTCGGCTTTTTGGCCGCGCTGGGGGTGATCGCCCTGACGGGAAATGTGCTGCATTTCGAGGCGCTGCCGCTGGTGCTGCTATTCCTGTCGATCCAATTGCTTTTTACCCTGGGGCTTGCGCTGGGCATTGCCGCATTGCAGGTGTTGCTCAAGGATGTCGAGCATTTCCTGACCCCTTTTCTGATGATCTGGTTTTACGCCACCCCGGTGCTTTATTCGGTAGCCATGCTCCCCGAGCGCTTGCAGCCGTATATGCTGTTTAATCCCTTGGCTTATTCGCTCGGGCGCATCCGGGGCTTGCTGATGCATGGCGGCGGGTTCATTCTCGCGGATGGCGCGGCGCTGCTGGGCGCGGTGCTGGTTTTTGTTCTCGGCAGATGGTTTTTTAACCGCCTGGCGCCGCATTTCGAGGATTTTCTGTGAGCACGCCGCTGATCCGCATGCAAGGCGTGGGGAAAAATTACCCGTCCATGAATTCCGGTGCCAGCCGCCTGCGCACGGTCGCGTCCCTGCTGCTGGGGAGCGCCAATATTCCCCATTACACCGCCTTGCAGGGGGTGAGTTTGGAGCTGGCGCGGGGCGAGTCGCTGGGCTTGATCGGCGAGAACGGCGCGGGCAAATCCACCCTGCTGAAAATTATTGCCGGCGTGGTCAAGCCATCGGGCGGCTCTCTGGAGGTTAACGGCAGTATCGGCGCGCTGCTCGAACTGGGCAGCGGCTTCCACCCGGAGTACACCGGACGGGAAAATATCTTTCTCGCGGCCGCATTGATGGGGTTGTCAAAAAACGCTATTACGGAAAAGCTGGCATCCATCATCGAATTTGCCGATATCGGTGACCATATCGACCAGCCGATCAAGCATTATTCGTCCGGCATGGTGGTGCGCTTGGGGTTCGCCGTCGCCACCGCGATGCGCCCGGATATCCTGATCACGGATGAGGTGCTGGCGGTCGGGGACGAGTCGTTCCAGAAAAAATGCATCCGCTGGATAGAGGATTATCTCGCTGGCGGAGGAACGCTGCTGCTGTGTTCGCACAGCATGTTCCACATCCAGACCCTGTGCCAGAAGGCGCTGTGGATACATGAGGGGCGACCGCGCATGCTCGGCAACAGTTTCGACGTGACGCGCGAATATCTGACTTACCACGAAGAGAAAAACAGCCAGGCGGTGCGCGGGGAGCAGGCGACTAATTCCTCGGGCGTCTATCAGATACGCAGCTTGTGGCTGGAAGACGATGCGGGTTCGCCTGCTGCGCTGGCCTCGATGGGCGGGGCGCTGCGCATCTGCGGCGTGGTGCATTCGCCGGATGACCGCGCGCCAGTGATACTGTTCGGCATCGTGCGGGCGGACGGAACGCCGGTTTACGGCACACATTCGAATGAAACAGGCTACCGTCCCAACAGGATCGCCTCGTCCCGGTTCGGCTTTTGCGCGCGGCTTTCAGGCATCCAGTTGTTGCCGGGGAAATACACCATCCGCGCCCACGCGATGGACCCGGAAGGGTTGCGGTTGTTCGATACCGTGGAGACTTCGGTGCGGATTACCGGGCAGACCCGCGATTATGGCCTGTGCCGCCTCGAACATGAATGGCTGCCGGGCAGGGAAGAATCCAACACGATGGAGGAAAGTTGAGTCAACACGATTCCGCGACGCTGGCGGTGAGCGGCCTGGCGTCTGACTATGAATCCGGTCGGTTGCTGGAGATCAGCCTAGATCTGATGATCCGGAATATCTGCCTGTTCAATCCGGTGCTGCGCCTTTTTATCCGTCGCCCCGGAGCGGAGGAGCATTTGCTCGGTGCCGATACCCACCAGGGAGGACTGTTTTATCCCTGGCTTCCGCGTGGCAACTATCGTTTTACTTTCGGCTGGCCGGTGACGTTACCTGTCGGGAACTATGAGCTGTGCGCGGCATGGGGGACGGTGGGCGAGGTGAGGATGCCGGATGTCGTCCTGCCGTTTCGCATCCATGGTGTGACGGGCAGCGCAACCTTGTTTGCCGCAAGCTGGGTGGCGGAGGAGGAAACGCGCCAGCGCATCGAGGCCTTGTCCTGGCAGAAAGGCATGAGCAACTGGTTTCATCGCCATTTCTGCCACGCCGCGCTGGTTATCGGCGAATCCTTTCTTGCCGATTCCCCCCTGTTGCGCGGGCGTATCCTGGATGTGGGTGCAGGCGAGGGGATTACCGATCTGGGGTTGTTTTTGCGCTACCGCCCGCAGGAGCTGGTGGCGATGGATATTGTGGATTATCTCAAGGAGTTGCCACGGGTGGCGCAGGAAAACGATCTTCCTTTGGAGCGCCTGCCGGAAGGATTTACCTTTGTGCAAGGGAGCTGTGCCAATATTCCATATGAAGACGATAGCTTCGATGTCGTGATCTCCTGGGGTTCGGTAGAACATATCGCGGGCGGTTACCGGCAGGCGCTGGACGAGGTGTGGCGGGTTCTCAAGCCGGGAGGGCTGTTTTTTGTCAATCCGGGCTTGTATTACTCCTCGTTCGGCAGCCACTTGGGCGAATTCAGCGATGAGCCTCACCTGCACCTGAAGATTGCTGAGGAAAAGCTGCACGAATTGGTGATGGCGACGCAGCCGCGCATCATGGACCGTTCCGGCTTCGATGTCAGCAATGCCGATTACTGGCGCTTTTACCAGGAATTGAACCGCATCCGCGTGGCGGAGTTTGAGGCGGAATTGAAGGCTTATGGCTATACGGTCATACGCGCGGCGCTTCGCGCTTGCGACATGGTCGAGTACAGCACGGAATTGCAGCCATATAGCATTCTCGATCTGGCGGT
Organism: Sulfuricellaceae bacterium; assembly: GCA_041674485.1. Lineage (GTDB taxonomy): Bacteria > Pseudomonadota > Gammaproteobacteria > Burkholderiales > Sulfuricellaceae > JAGXQV01. The sequence continues at coordinate 190 of JBAYVP010000023.1, read as the reverse complement.
CGAGGACGCGTTTTTTACCTTGCGAAAACCGGTGACAGCCCTCTCTGGGATTTGAACTCAGATAATCCATTAGGGGCTGTAAAAAAACAAGTTGCGCAATTTATCGAGGGCGAATGCAATAATTCCAATCTCCGTGAAATTCATTGCGTTCGATCTTGATCGCTGCCAAGTCTGCATCGGAGACGGTCAG